>NZ_JBSGEQ010000113.1:0-1009 GCF_053602975.1 Nocardia sp. NPDC004278 | reverse complement strand
CCCGAGGCCGCCTTGCGGCGCTGCGGGATCAGCGCGGAAAACACTGCGGGCGCATCGAATCCCGTACTACGCATCGCGTCCAGGTCGAAACGGGCGAGGACGAGGGCGGCTGTATCCATTCCTGTCGCGGCATCGAACAGCGCGAGTCCCTGCTCCTTCGACAATGGCAGCATGCCCGAACGGGACATGCGGTGACGGTCGACGTCGCTGAGTTCTGCGGCCATACCTCCGTCCATGCCCCACAGCCCCCAGGCGAAAGACTGGCCGCAAAGCCCGGATGCCCTGCGATGTGCCGCCAGGGCGTCCAAACACGCGTTGGCCGCGGCATAGTTGCCTTGACCGGCGTTACCGAACGCACCGGCCACCGAACTGAACAGCACGAACGCCTTCAACGGCAGATCCACGGTCAGCTCGTGCAGATGCAGGGCAGCATCGACCTTGGGCCCCAACACCGCATCCAACCGATCCGCGGTCAACGACGCGATGGCACCATCATCGAGCACACCAGCCAGGTGGAACACACCGGTGAGTGGATGACCGGCAGGCACGCCCGCCAGCACCTCGGCGAGCGCGCCGTGGTCGGCGATATCACAAGCGACGAACTCGGCCTCGGCACCGAGACGCTGCAGCTCCGCGCGTAGCTCGGTGGTGCCGGGAGCAGTTTCACCGCGCCGACTCAACAGCAACAGACGGCGCACACCATATGCGTCGACCAGGTGCCGGGCGAACAACCCACCCAGATAGCCGCTGGCACCGGTGATCAGAACAGTGTCGTCGGGTTCGAAGGCGTCGGTCGCCGGAGCGGTCGCAGTAGTGGAGACGACTCGGGCGAGTCGCGCTCTGTATACCTGCCCACCGCGCACGGCCACCTGAGGTTCGTCTGCGGCCAGAATCCCACCCAGCAGCGCACCCAGTTCGGCACCGGCATCGTGGGAATCGGTGTCGAGCAACACGATCCGGCCAGGACTCTCCGCCTGGGCGGAACGAACCAGACCACCCACAGCCGCAC
>NZ_JBSGEQ010000112.1:0-1032 GCF_053602975.1 Nocardia sp. NPDC004278 | reverse complement strand
CGTGAAGTGAGGGATTCGGCGGTGAGCACCGGTTGACCGGCCGCGTCGGCGGCCTCCACCCGCACGCCACCGTCAACCCGACTCAGCCGCGCGCGCAGCGTTGTCGCTCCCGTGGCGTGCAACCGCACACTCTGCCACTCGAACGGCAACATCGGCGATGAACCGGCACCGTCTGCGGCCAGAAGAGCATGCAACGCCGCGTCCAACAACGCCGGGTGCAACCCGAACCGTCCCGCCTCCGACACCACCGACTCCGGCAAGGCGACCTCGGCGAAGACGTCCTCGCCCCGGCGCCACACCTGTTGCAGCCCACGGAACACCGGTCCGTAGTCGTAGCCCGACTCCGCCAAACGCTCGTACAGCCCCGCTACCGGCACCGCCTCCGCACCCTGCGGGGGCCACGACGTGAAAGCTGCGATAGGCAAGGCGTTTTCGATATGGGGACCCATAGTTCCTTGGGCGTGCAACGTCCACTCGTCATCGATCTCACTGCGCTCATCGCGCGAATAGATCGATACTGACCGCTCGCCGTCGTTGCTGGCCGCCGCGACCACGACCTGGACTTGCGTGCCGCTGTCCATCGATAACACCAGTGGGGTTTGTAGTGTCAGCTCCCGCACCACACCACAACCCACCTGATCACCAGCACGCACCACCAACTCCACAAACCCGGTGCCCGGCAACAACATTCGACCAGCCACCACATGATCAGCCAGCCACGGCTGCCCGGCCACCGACAACCGCCCCGTCAACACCACCCCACCGGAATCAGGAGAGGACAACACCGCACCCAACAACGGATGCGACGCAGCACCCAAACCCAAACCCGACACGTCAACCGAACCACCCTCACCGGCCAACCAAAACCGCTGCCGCGCAAACGCATACGTCGGCAACCCAACTCGCCGCGCACCCCGACCGGCGAACACCACAGACCAATCCACCCCCACACCCGAAACGAACAACTCCCCCGCACCCACCAACAACCGACCCCAACCACCATCACCACGACGCAACGAACCCACCACCACG
>NZ_JBSGEQ010000111.1:0-1385 GCF_053602975.1 Nocardia sp. NPDC004278 | reverse complement strand
CAGCAGCGGTTGTTGTTGGAGGTATCGTGGGAGGCGTTGGAGTCGGCGGGGATTGATCCGTCGGGGTTGCGGGGCTCTACCACCGGCGTCTTCGCGGGCGTGATCTATCACGACTACGGTTTGGCCGGTGGAGTAGGAGCACAACCAGGTTCGGTCGTGACAGGCCGCGTCGCCTATACATTGGGGTTGGAGGGCCCGGCGATAAGCATCGACACCGCGTGTTCGTCGTCGCTGGTCGCTATGCATCTCGCGGTACAGTCGCTCCGATCCGGGGAATGCACGATGGCGCTGGCTGGCGGTATCACCGTTATGGCCACCCCGGCGGTGTTCGTGGAATTCTCTCGGCAGCGCGCGCTGGCAGCCGATGGCCGGTGCAAGGCTTTCGCCGAAGCCGCGGACGGATTCGGGTCGTCCGAGGGAGTGGGTGTCCTTGTCTTGGAGCGGCTTTCGGACGCGCTGCGGAACGGTCACGAGGTACTGGCGATAGTGCGTGGTTCTGCGGTCAACCAGGACGGAGCGTCGAACGGACTGACCGCTCCAAACGGCCCGGCCCAGCAGCGGGTGATTCGCGCGGCGCTGGCCGATGCCGGCTTGACCACATCGGATGTCGATGTGGTCGAGGCGCACGGTACGGGGACCGTACTGGGGGATCCCATTGAGGCGCAGGCGATTATCGCGACCTACGGACAACGAACAGCCGGTGCCGAGCCGCTGTGGTTGGGCTCGGTGAAGTCGAATATCGGTCACGCACAAGCCGCTGCGGGTGTAGGCGGTGTCATCAAGATGGTGGAAGCGATCCGTCGCGGTGTTCTGCCCGCCACCCTGCACATCGATAGGCCCACCACCAAGGTTGAGTGGAATGCCGGGAATGTGGAGCTGCTGACCGAGACCCGTGAGTGGCACCAGAATGGGCACCCCCGCCGAGCGGCGGTGTCATCATTCGGAATCTCGGGAACGAATGCACACGTAGTGCTGGAGCAAGCCCCGGCCGCCGAACTTATCGACAGCACGACTGATCCAATCGTGAGAGCGGAGGCGGGGCCTGTGGCGTGGGTGGTGTCGGCGCGAGACCGGACCACATTAGGTGAGCAGGCGCTGCGGCTGCTGGGGTTCGTGACTGCGCACGAGGATGCCTCGGCATCGGATGTGGGCTTGTCACTGGCCCAGCGCTCGCAGTTCGAACATCGTGCGGTGTTCGTGGGTTGCGAGCGTGCAGAGCTGATGCGGAGCTTGCGGAATCTTGCCGAGGATCGTGTGGACTCGGGGGCGGTGACCGGGGTGGTCGGTCCAGTGGGGCGGACGGTGTTCGTGTTTCCGGGGCAGGGGTCGCAGTGGGTGGGGATGGGTCGGGAGTTGATGGGGTCGGCTCCGGTTTTCGCTGCGCG
>NZ_JBSGEQ010000110.1:0-1477 GCF_053602975.1 Nocardia sp. NPDC004278 | reverse complement strand
CGTCATGACCGGGGTGGAGGTCATCACGCACCGAGACAGCCCCATCCCCCGGCCCACTCGGGTCGGCGACAGGAGCGTTTCGGTCACCCGCCGAGTCCGCGCCCGACGCGCGCGGAACCCAGGGCCGCGCCGCGCCGCTATCCCGCGACGAGGATGCCTGCGCCGGCGCGGAAAGCGTGCTGGGGCCAGCAGTGTAACCGCCCTCGGCACCCGGTTCCCCCACAGCCTGCGGGCGTTGCCGCGCTTCTCGCGCGACCTGCTCGACACCAACCCCCCGGCGGACGGCCTCACGCTGCCATCGCGCAGCCTGCCCCACATGCGCCGCCCTGAGCATGCGCACCATGGCGGCCACGGCGGACCTCACCGCGGATGGGTCCATGCCCAGACTTCTTCCGGCTGCGCTGTAGCGCCAGTCGAGAACGTACTGCGCGAACGCCTCCCCCTGATGGACTGTCCGCAGCCCGACCGATCTCTGCGCGGTCTGCGGGTGTTGCCGCGCTTCTCGCGCGATCTGCTCGACACCGACCCCCCGGCCGACGGCCTCACACTGCCATTCCACAGCCTGCCACACATCCGCCGCCCCGAGCCTGACTACCGCGGCGGCCACGTGCCGGTGCACCGTGGCCGCATTAATGCCGTCAAGCCGTCTTGCGGCTGCTGTGTAGTCCTCGTCGATGGCGAACTGCTCGAGCGCCTCCCCTTGCTTGGATGTCAGTTCCCGCACGGGGGCGCTCGGGACTCCCGCGCCCGGTTCCTGCGCGGTCTGCGGGCGTTGCCGCGCTTCTCGCGCGACCTGCTCGACACCAACCCCCCGGCGGACGGCCTCACGCTGCCATCCCACAGCCTGCCCCGCGTGCGCCGCCCCGAGCCTGCGCACCGCACCTTCCACGCTGGACTTCACCGAGGATGGATCTATGCCCAGACTTCTTCCGGCTTTGTTGTAGCCCCCGTCGAGAAAGTACTGCGCGAGCGCCTTCCTTTGAATGTCTGTCGGTGCCCGGACCGATCTCTGCGAGTGTCGCCGTGCTTCTTCCGCGATCTGCTCGACAACGACCCCCCGGTCGTCGGCATCGCGCTGCCAATCCACAACCTGCCACACATCCGCCGCCCCGAGCTTGCGTACCGCGCTGGCCACGTGCTGGAACACCGTGGCCTTGTTAGTATCGCCGAGCCGTTTTCCGGCTTCTTTGTAGCTCTCGTCGATGACGTACTGCTCGAGTATCTCCCTCTGCCTGGGTGTCAGTACTAGCTCGGGGCGCCGCACGGGGGCATCGGCCGGTGAGTGCGGTGCGCCGATCGGTGTGGTACCCGGAGCGGCGGTGCCGTCCGCGCCGCCCGGGGTGGTGCGCGAGACGCCGTCGGGGGCAGTACCGGGCCGGTCGCTGGGGAATGCTCCGCCCGTTGCCTCGGCCACGCCCATGTCCTCGCCGAGCTCCTCGAGAAACTGGCCCGGGTCGTCGAAGTCTCGGATGCGCTC
>NZ_JBSGEQ010000109.1:0-1545 GCF_053602975.1 Nocardia sp. NPDC004278 | reverse complement strand
ATGCTCAGCGAACACCGGATACGCATCACGCAGCTCAGTAGCCATACCCGCCCACTGAGCACCCTGACCGGAAAACACCACACCCGTCGAACCCGACACCACACGACCGGACACCACACCGGGAATCGTTTCGCCGCGACCCAACGCTTGAATACCGGCCCACAAACCGTCGCGCTCGGGTGACAGCACCACGGCCCGATGCTCGAAAACACCGCGCGTGGACGCCAGCGAGAAGCCCACATCCACCGGATCCAGGTCGTGATCGTCCGCATACGACGCCAGACGCCCGGCCTGACCGGCAAGAGCCGCACCGCTGCGCGCCGAAACCACCCACGGCAACACAGCCGGAACGGACTCGACCACCGGCGCCGACTCCACTGGTGCCGGTTCCACGACCGGAGCCTGCTCCAGGATGAGGTGAGCATTCGTGCCGCTGATACCGAACGAGGACACACCCGCACGACGCGGCCGATCCACCTCCGGCCACTCGACCGCCTCGGTCAACAACCGGATATGACCTTCGGACCAATCGACCTTGGTGCTGGGCTGATCGACATGCAGCGTTCGGGGCAACACCCCGTGCCGCATCGCCATTACCATCTTGATCACACCACCCACACCCGCCGCGGCTTGCGCATGACCGATGTTCGACTTCAACGACCCCAGCCACAGCGGACGATCCGCAGCTCGGTCCTGCCCGTAAGCAGCAAGCAGCGCCTGGGCTTCGATCGGATCACCCAAAGTGGTACCGGTGCCGTGAGCCTCCACCACATCGACGTCGACCGGCGACACCTTGGCATTCGCCAAAGCTTGCCGGATCACCCGCCGCTGCGACGGACCGTTCGGCGCGGTCAAACCATTCGACGCACCATCCTGATTCACGGCCGAACCAGCAACCACCGCAAGAACTTCATGACCATTGCGGCGAGCGTCTGACAACCGCTCCAACACCAGCACACCGGCACCTTCGGACCAGCCCACCCCATCGGCGGAATCGGCGAACGACTTACACCGCCCATCCGGGGCCAGCCCCCGCTGCCGACTGAACTCCACAAAGATCTCCGGTGTCGCCATCACCGCGACACCACCGGCCAATGCCAGATCACATTCACCCGACCGCAGCGACTGCGCGGCCAGATGCATTGCCACCAGCGATGACGAACACGCCGTGTCGACGGTGACCGACGGCCCTTCCAGACCGAACACATACGACACTCGCCCGGACACCAAACTCCCGGCAGCGCTATTACCGGTTCCCTGGGCGTAGTCGTGATACATCATGCCGGTGAAGACCCCGGTCGAACTGCCACGCAGCGCAGCCGGATCCACACCGGCGCGCTCCAGCGCCTCCCATGAGGTCTCCAGCAGCAACCGCTGCTGCGGATCCATGGCCACAGCTTCGTTGGGGCTGATCCCGAAGAAGTCCGCATCGAAATCGGCCGCCGAATAGAGGAATCCACCCTGGCGGGTGTAGGTCTTACCGGCCTTGCCGGGCTCCGGATCGTAGATACCGTCGATGTCCCAGCCACGATCCACCGGCAACTC
>NZ_JBSGEQ010000108.1:0-1548 GCF_053602975.1 Nocardia sp. NPDC004278 | reverse complement strand
GAGTTGCCGGTGGATCGTGGCTGGGACATCGACGGTATCTACGATCCGGAGCCCGGCAAGGCCGGTAAGACCTACACCCGCCAGGGTGGATTCCTTTATTCGGCGGCCGATTTCGATGCGGATTTCTTCGGGATCAGCCCCAACGAAGCCACGGGGATGGATCCCCAGCAGCGGGTGCTGTTGGAGGTGTCGTGGGAGGCGTTGGAACGGGCCGGTGTGGATCCGGCGGTATTGCGGGGTAGTTCGACCGGGGTGTTCACCGGTGTGATGTACCACGACTACGCGCAGGGCACCGGTGGCAACGCAACCGGCAGTTTGGTGTCGGGTCGGATCGCCTACACCCTGGGGTTGGAAGGCCCAGCAGTATCGGTGGATACGGCCTGTTCATCATCGCTGGTGGCAATGCATCTGGCCGCGCAGTCGTTGCGGTCGGGTGAGTGTGACCTGGCGTTGGCCGGTGGTGTCGCGGTGATGGCGACCCCGGCGACTTTCGTGGAGTTCAGTCGTCAGCGCGGGTTGTCGCCGGACGGGCGGTGTAAGTCGTTTGCCGATTCGGCCGATGGTGTCGGCTGGTCCGAGGGTGCCGGTGTGCTGGTGTTGGAGCGGTTGTCAGACGCTCGCCGCAATGGTCATCAGGTTTTGGCGGTGATGGCTGGTTCGGCGGTGAATCAGGATGGTGCGTCGAATGGTTTGACCGCGCCGAATGGTCCGTCGCAGCGGCGGGTGATTCGCCAAGCGCTGGCGAATGCCGGGGTGTCCGCGATCGAGGTGGATGCGGTCGAAGCTCACGGCACCGGTACCACGTTGGGTGATCCGATCGAAGCCCAAGCGCTGCTTGCTACCTACGGGCAGGACCGTGCGGCGGATCGTCCGCTGTGGCTGGGGTCATTGAAGTCCAACATCGGTCACACTCAGGCTGCCGCGGGTGTGGGTGGTGTGATCAAGATGGTAATGGCGATGCAGCATGGCGTGCTACCCCGAACACTGCATGTGGATCAGCCCTCCACCAAGGTCGATTGGTCCGAGGGCCATATCCGGTTGTTGACCGAGGCGGTCGAGTGGCCGGTGGCGGATCGGCCGCGTCGTGCCGGTGTGTCCTCCTTTGGTATCAGCGGCACCAACGCACACGTCATCATCGAGCAGGCACCGGCCGCGGTGGCGGGACAGGCTTCGCTGCCAGTGGTTGAGCGCATTCCGGCTGGTGGGTTGCTGCCGTGGGTGGTTTCGGCCCGCAGCGACGAGGCTCTTGCCGGTCAGGCTGCCCGCCTGGCGTCTCATGCGGACGAGCACGATCTGGATCCGGTGGATGTCGGTTTCTCGTTGGCATCGACGCGTGGTGTGTTCGAGCACCGGGCTGTTGTCGTGGCCGAGGACCGTGCTGGTCTGCTCGCGGGAGCGCGGGCGCTGGCTGCCGGTGTGCAGGCACCCGGTGTGGTGTCCGGTCGCGTCGCGGCGGGTTCGACGGGTGTGGTGTTTTCCGGTCAGGGTGCTCAGTGGGCGGGTATGGCTACTGAGCTGCGTGATGCGTATCCGGTGTTCGCTGAGCAT
>NZ_JBSGEQ010000107.1:0-1578 GCF_053602975.1 Nocardia sp. NPDC004278 | reverse complement strand
CCTAGCTTGAGTTTTAAGCTCTTCGGCGTGGTCGCGGCCCGGCTGGTTTGGGTGCTCGTGTATTGCTGGCTGTCTTGATGTACACGTCGTAGCGGGGTGCCGGGTGCTGGTTGCGGTGACCGGGTGGTCGCCCGGGTCCAGGTCGTGAGGGTTTCGGTGCACTGGCGGGACAGGCGATGTTTGCGCGTAGGTGCCGAAACCCTCGTCGGACGCGCGCTGGTGTAAGCCGTTGCGGGGCAGCAGGTTTCTCCCATGGCCGTCGCCGGTCGGCGGCGAGGCGCCGGGCCAGTCGGAGCTGGGTGTAGGCCGCCAGTAGCAGCCAGGTCCACCGGTCGGCCGCGGCCGGGTCACGTAGCTTGGGGCTGGTCCAGCCCAGGGTCTGTTTGAGCATGCGGAAGGTGTGCTCGATATCGAAGCGGCGCAAGAACGCCTGCCACAACACATCGACCATGTCCGCGTCGAGATCGATGACTGAGTGCCACAGCCACACCGGTTTCGGGATTGCCCCGGATGGCAATCGCGCGACGTCGAGCCGGATCACAGTGCCCTCGATGACGGGCAGTGTTCCGATTTGGGCGACCCATGACGAGCGGTGAGTCAGCCTGGGGTGCAGCCGATTCCATGATCTGGCGGTGGCCGGGCCGTAGAGGCGGGTCTCGGTCGCGGTAGCGGTGTCGGGCTCGCCCCAGGTGGCCGGATCGGCGAAAACGAATTCGCCGCCGTGCCGCGGCGGCCGGCCGTTGGCACCCGGCTCCCGGGGTGGGGCCGCGCGGCGCAGCACCCGGTCCGAGCGCATCCGCCCCAACACGGCCACGGGCAGGTCAGCCAGTAGGAACGCCAGCCGGGGTGCGTCGTATCCGGAGTCGGCCACGATCCAGATGTCCGGGTCGCCGGGCTGCCAGTGCCCGGCGTCGATCAGGTTGGCGATCACGGTGCGCAACTGGTGCGCGGTGACAGTGGCCGCGTCGTCACCGGGGGCCAGCCGCACCGCATCCAGCGGCGCGGTCCACGAGCTGCGGCCGGTCTCCAGAGCGCAGACCACCGAATACGGCCAGCCCGGGATCATCAGGTGGGAGTCTTTGGCCCGCCCGTAGGTATGACACAGCATCCGCTGCGGGCAGGTGTGCGCCTCCGGGCGCAGCCAGCACGTGATATCCACTGCCAGTACCAACCGGCCATCGGCCGCCCGCGGCAGCGGCACCGCCGCCAGCGCCCGCCGCAGCCGATCGACCTCGATCCGGCCCCGATCCAGCGCGCCATACACGCTGCCATGCCCCCGGCGATGCTCGCCGACGAGCGACAACTCCGGCAACGACCGCACCGGACCATCCGCGCACAACACCGCATCCACCAGCTCGAACACCGCATCCGCCCGCGCGGTCACACACCGATAGAACTCCTGCCGGAACACAGACAGGTCCCCGATCGCACCGGCACAGCCGGTGTCGTGCACACTATTCACCGAAGCCCTTGGTTGTGAGATTTGTTCTGTCGCAAGACAAATCATCACCCAAGGGCTTCGTTCAAGATCAACCGGGGCGCGGGACGCGACCCTCAGAGCTTAAAACTCAAGCTAGC
>NZ_JBSGEQ010000106.1:0-1716 GCF_053602975.1 Nocardia sp. NPDC004278 | reverse complement strand
GCCGTGGAACGCTTGGGGCAGGGTGGTCAGCACGGCACGGGTGATCGCGGTCGGCAGCGTCACCTCCACGGTGGCGACACTGGCTTGGACGTCCACTGCCGGGTCGAGCGCGCGGGCACCGATCACCGGATCCGCGGTCTCGAGGGTGCAGCGCCACCAGTCGAGTTCATTGACGCTCTCGGCCGCGGTGCTCAGCCCGTGGGCCCAGCGCCGCATCGAGGTGCCCACGGGCGCGAGCTGCGGTGGTTGCCCCGCACTGATCTGGGCCCACGCCATAGCGAAATCGGGGATCAGGATCCGCCACGACACCCCATCGACAACCAGGTGGTGTAGGACAACGAGCAGCCGCCCGGGCCGGTCCGCCCAGTCGAACCAGACCAACTGCAGCATGACGCCCGCAGCGGGGTCGAGGCGCTCGGCGGCCGCATTCGCCTCCGCGTTGGCGATGGCCGCGAAGTAGGCGCTGTCCGGCGCAACTGTCACCGGCACGCGCCGGATCAGTGCGGCGGCGCTTACCTCGGTCGGCCGCACCTGTAGCGCCCATCCGGTGGGGTGGGTGGGGTCGGGGTGGAGTTGGGCGCGCAGCATGTCGTGGTGGTCGATCACCGCTTGCACGGTGGTTTCGATTCCGGTCCGGTCGATGCCGTCGGGCAGGGTGAGCATCGTCCATTGGCTGAAGCGGTCGAATCCGCCGCGTTCGAACATCCAGCACATGATCGGGGTCAGCGGCAGCGGACCGACGCCCGCGCCGGGGAGTTCGGCGGGTAGGGCGACCGCCGTGCTGTCCTGGACGGCGATCTGGGCGAGTCCGGCGACGGTCTTGCGTTCGAACACCTCCCGCGTGGAGAACACCACCCCGGCGGCCCGGGCCCGGGTGACCAACTGGATCGACATGATGCTGTCGCCACCCAGGGCGAAGAACGAGTCATCGAGACCGACCGTGTCGATGCCCAATACCTCGGCGAACAGCCCGGCCAGTGTCTTCTCCACATCGGTGACCGGCGCCCGGAACTCGGCGCGAGCCGAACTGAAATCCGGTACCGGTAGCGCGGCGCGGTCGAGCTTGCCGCTCTCGGTCACCGGCAGCGTGTCGAGCACCAGCACGGTCGCGGGCACCATGTGCGGGGCCAACCGCTGCTCGGCGACCGTGAGGACCGCGGCGGGGTCGAGGTCGACTCCGGGTTCGGGCACCACGTACCCGACCAGCCGGTCACCGACAGCGGTGCCATGGTGCACGGTCGCGACCGCGCGGGCCACACCGGCGCAGGCCAGCAGACCGGATTCGACCTCACCCAACTCGATGCGGAAGCCACGCAGCTTGACCTGGAAGTCGGCCCGACCCACGTAGTCCAGCGCCAGATTCCCTTCCGGTTGCCGCAGCCACCGCACCAGGTCACCGGTGCGATACATGCGCCGTCCCGGCTCCGCGAACGGATCGGCGACGAACCGCGCCGCCGTCAGGCTCATTCGGTTGCGGTAGCCACGGGCCAGACCGGGTCCGGTGAGGTACAGCTCGCCGACAACACCGACGGGCACCGGCCGCAACCGGGCATCGAGCACAACCTGCCCGACCCCGCGGATCGGTTCACCGACCGTCACCGGCTGCCCCGCCACCAGCGGCGCACTGGCGTCGGTCTGGATCGTCGCCTCCGCCGGACCGTAGGTGTTGAAGAGTCTGCGGTCCGGTGCCCACCGTGACACCAGGTCGGTCGAGGG
>NZ_JBSGEQ010000105.1:0-1874 GCF_053602975.1 Nocardia sp. NPDC004278 | reverse complement strand
GCACTCCAACACCACCGCGGCCGGAACCACGTCACCGAGATCCGCCCAGGCAACCGCGGCGACTTCACCCTCGGACACCGAGATCGGTGTCCAGCTGACATCGAACACAGCGGTGCGGGCAATGGGTGTACCAGTGGTGAGCTGCGCGGGATCGATCGGCCGGGACGCCAAATGCCGCACCGTCGCCACCGCAGCACCGGTCGAGTCCGCCAGATCCAGAGCAACACCATGCTCACCGACACGAGTGAGCCGAACGCGCAACGCGTCGGCCCCGGCCGCATGCACCGTGACCCCGGACCACTCGAACGGCAACGCGAGTCCGGTTCCCTCCACCGAGGTGTCATCGGCAAAACGCAAGGCATGCAAGGCGGCGTCGAGCAATGCGGGATGCACTCCGAAACGCTCCGCCTCGGTTCGGGCCTGCTCGGGCAATTCGACCTCGGCGTAGATACCGTCGGATCCCCGCCACACCGACCGCAGCGCCTGGAACACCGGACCATAGTGATAGCCCTGCGCATCAAGGGAATCGTAAACACCATCGATGTCCACGGCGACCGCACCGACGGGCGGCCACTGCACCAGATCCACAGCCACGCTGTCGAATCCGGACGCGAGCACGCCTTCGGCGTTCAACGTCCACGACCGCGCCGACACCGTATCGACGTCATCATCGGGCCGAGAGAAGATCCGCACACCGCGACGGCCGGTCTCGTCCTCGGCGTCGACAACAACGCGCACCGCAACCCCCGTCGACTCCGACAGTGCCAGCGGGGCTCGCAGGACCAACTCCTCGAGGGTCGAGCAGCCGACCTGTTCTCCGGCGTGCAGGGCAAGCTCGACCAAACCGGTACCAGGGAACAGCACGGTGTCCATGACCCGGTGATCGGCCAGCCAGGGATGCGTCCGCAGCGACAACCTGCCACTGACGGCGACCACATCGGAATCCGGTTGTGATACGACCGCCGAGGCCAGGGAGTGTCCGGTAGCCACGAAACCCATCGATCGAGCGTCACCACTACCGGCGGCCCCTTCGGCCATCCAATAGCGACGACGTTGGAAGGCGTAGGTGGGTAAGTCGATTCGCTCAGCTCCGGTACCGGCATAGAAACCGGACCAGTCCACCTCGGCGCCGGAGACGAACAACTCGGCCAGCCCGCCCAACACCGTGGACACATCGGTCTGGTTTCGACGCGCCAGCGCCACAACCGTAGCTGCCGCGCCCGCCTGCGTGTCATCCACGGTCTGGGCGGTCATCGGGGTGAGCACGGCGTCGGGCCCGACCTCGGCGAACCGGGTCACGCCCATACCCGTCATAGTGGTGACCGCGTCGGCGAACCGGACGGTGTCCCGGACCTGACCGACCCAATACGCCGGATCCGACATCTCGTGCTCGACCCTGGCACCGGTCACCGTCGATACCAACGCGATGCTCGGACGGGCGAACGCCAAACCCTGTACCACCGTGGCGAATTCGGTGAGCATCGGCTCCATCAACGCCGAATGGAAAGCGTGTGAGACCCGCAACCGATGCGTGCGCCAACCACGCTCGGCACACCGATCAGCGACAGCGACGACATCGTCTTCGACACCGGACAACACCACCGAAGCCGGACCGTTGACCGCCGCGATCGACACCTGCACCGCACCGTCCAGCAACGCCAGCACCTCGGCGACCTCGGCTTCCGAGGCACCCACAGCGACCATCGCGCCACCGGAAGGCAGCGCCTGCATCAACCGGCCGCGCGCGGCCACCAACACACACGCATCCGCCAACGACAACACTCCGGCTACATGGGCGGCAGCAACCTCACCAATCGAATGACCCGCCACCACATCCGCACGCACACCCCACGATTCCAGCAACCGGAACAACG
>NZ_JBSGEQ010000104.1:0-2123 GCF_053602975.1 Nocardia sp. NPDC004278 | reverse complement strand
GGCATGAACGGCATGTCCTCGGTCGCGAGGATCTTGCCGATAACACCCTTGTTGCCGTGGCGACCGGCGAGCTTATCGCCGTCCTGGATCTTGCGGCTCTGCGCCACGTACACGCGCACCAGCTCATTGACGCCGGGAGGCAGATCGTCGTCGTCCTCGCGCGAGAACACCCGGATGCCGATGACCTTGCCCGATTGACCGTGCGGCACCTTCAGCGAGGTATCGCGCACCTCGCGCGCCTTCTCACCAAAGATCGCGCGCAGCAGCCGCTCCTCCGGAGTCAGCTCGGTTTCACCCTTCGGGGTGACCTTGCCGACCAGGATATCGCCATGGCGGACCTCGGCACCGACCCTGACAATGCCGCGCTCGTCGAGATCGGCGAGCACTTCGTCGGAGATATTGGGGATGTCGCGGGTGATCTCCTCCGCACCGAGTTTGGTGTCGCGGGCATCGGTTTCGTGCTCCTCGATGTGGATCGAGGTCAGCACATCCTCCTCCACGAGACGCTGCGACAGGATGATCGCGTCCTCATAGTTGTGGCCTTCCCACGGCATGATCGCCACGAGCAGGTTCTTGCCGAGCGCCATCTCACCGTTGTCGGTACAGGGCCCGTCGGCAAGCACCTGACCGGCCGCCACGGCTTGCCCCTCATCGACGATCGGGCGCTGATTGACGCAGTTGCCCTGGTTCGAGCGGGCGAATTTGCGCAACCGGTAGCTCTTGCGGGTGCCGTCATCGGCCATCACGGTGATGTAGTCGGCCGAAACCTCCTCGACCACACCGCCTTTCGCGCTGACGACCACATCGCCCGCATCGACGGCCGCACGCAACTCCATCCCGGTACCCACGATCGGGGACTCGGAACGGATCAGCGGAACGGCCTGACGCTGCATGTTCGCACCCATGAGGGCACGGTTGGCGTCGTCGTGCTCGAGGAACGGAATCATCGCGGTCGCGACCGAAACCATCTGACGCGGCGAGACGTCCATGTAGTCGACCTCGTCCGGGGGGACGAATTCGATATCTTCGCCGTGGCGTCGGGCCAGGATCTTGTCCTCCAGGAAATGTCCGTCCGTGCCGAGCTGCGAGTTGGCCTGTGCACGCACATACCGTTCCTCCTCATCGGCGGTCAGGTACTCGACGTCATCGGTGACCACGCCGTCGACCACCTTGCGGTACGGCGTCTCGATGAAACCGAACGGGTTGACCCGCGCGTACACCGACAGATAGCCGATCAATCCGATATTCGGACCTTCCGGGGTCTCGATCGGGCACATCCGGCCGTAGTGGCTGTGGTGCACATCGCGCAGTTCGAGGCTGGCGCGCTCGCGGGACAGACCACCCGGGCCCAGCGCCGAGAGGCGACGCTTGTGGGTCAGACCCGAGAGCGGGTTGTTCTGGTCCATGAACTGCGACAGCTGCGAGGTTCCGAAGAACTCCCGGATCGCCGCGGTGACCGGGCGGATATTGATCAGGGTCTGCGGCGTGATCGCCTCGACGTCCTGGGTGGTCATCCGCTCGCGAACCACCCGCTCCATGCGCGAGAAGCCGACCCGGATCTGGTTCTGGATCAGCTCGCCGACGGCTCGCGTACGTCGGTTGCCGAAATGGTCGATATCGTCGACCTCGACCGGCACCTCAACGCCGCCGGGCGCCGTCATGGTCTTATCGCCCGCGTGCAGGCGGACCAGGTACTCGATGATCGCGACGAGATCTTCCTCGGACAGCACCAGCGCCGCGCCGGAGTCGATGCCGAGCTTTTTGTTCATCTTGTAGCGGCCGACGCGCGCCAGGTCGTAGCGCTTGTCCTTGAAGAACAGGTTCTCCAATAGCGCCTGCGCGGACTCCTTGGTCGGCGGCTCGCCCGGACGCAGCTTGCGGAAGATATCGAGCAGTGCGTCATCGGTGCCGGCCGTATTGTCCTTCTCCAGGGTCGACATCATGATCTCGGAGAAGCCGAAACGCTGGGTGATCTGTTCGGTGCTCCAGCCGAGTGCCTTGAGGAAGACCGTCACGGGCTGGCGGCGTTTGCGGTCGATGCGCACACCGACGGTGTCGCGCTTGTCGACATCGAACTCCAGCCAAGCACCACGCGACGGAATCACCCGCACACTGTGCAGATC
>NZ_JBSGEQ010000103.1:0-2132 GCF_053602975.1 Nocardia sp. NPDC004278 | reverse complement strand
GATCTGCACAGTGTGCGGGTGATTCCGTCGCGTGGTGCTTGGCTGGAGTTCGATGTCGACAAGCGCGACACCGTCGGTGTGCGCATCGACCGCAAGCGTCGTCAGCCGGTCACCGTGCTGCTGAAGGCGCTGGGTTGGACCACCGAGGAGATCGTCGAGCGTTTCGGCTTCTCCGAGATCATGATGTCGACCCTGGAGAAGGACAACACCGCCGGTCAGGACGAGGCGTTGCTGGACATCTACCGCAAGCTGCGTCCGGGCGAGCCGCCGACCAAGGAGTCCGCGCAGACCCTGCTGGAGAACCTGTTCTTCAAGGAGAAGCGCTACGACCTCGCGCGCGTGGGTCGCTACAAGATCAACAAGAAGCTGGGCATCCACCTCGGCGAGCCGATCACCGCATCGGTGCTCACCAAGGAAGACATCGTCGCCACGATCGAGTACCTGGTGCGTCTGCACGCCGGTGATCGGGCGATGACCGCGCCCGGCGGCGAAGAGGTGCCGGTCGAGGTCGACGATATCGACCACTTCGGCAACCGTCGCCTGCGCACCGTCGGCGAGCTGATCCAGAACCAGATCCGGGTCGGTCTGTCGCGTATGGAGCGCGTGGTTCGCGAGCGGATGACCACCCAGGACGTCGAGGCGATCACGCCGCAGACCCTGATCAACATCCGTCCCGTCGTGGCCGCGATCAAGGAGTTCTTCGGAACCTCGCAGCTGTCGCAGTTCATGGACCAGAACAACCCGCTCTCGGGTCTGACCCACAAGCGTCGCCTCTCGGCGCTTGGTCCGGGTGGTCTGTCCCGTGAGCGCGCCGGTCTGGAAGTCCGTGACGTGCACACCTCGCACTACGGCCGCATGTGCCCGATCGAGACCCCGGAAGGCCCGAACATCGGCCTGATCGGTTCGCTGTCGGTGTACGCGCGGGTCAACCCGTTCGGTTTCATCGAGACGCCGTACCGCAAGGTGGTCGACGGCGTGGTCACCGATGAGGTCAAGTACCTCACCGCCGACGAAGAGGACCGCCACGTTCGTGCGCAGGCCAATTCGCCGGTCGACGCCGATGGCCGCTTCATCGAGGAGCGCGTGCTCTGCCGCCGGGGCAACGACGAGAACGAACTCGTCCCCGCCTCCGAGGTCGACTACATGGACGTCTCGCCGCGTCAGATGGTTTCGGTCGCGACCGCGATGATTCCGTTCCTCGAGCACGACGACGCCAACCGTGCCCTCATGGGTGCGAACATGCAGCGTCAGGCCGTTCCGCTGATCCGTTCCGAGTCCCCGATCGTGGGTACCGGTATGGAGCTGCGCGCCGCGGTCGACGCCGGTGACGTCGTGGTCAACGAGAAGTCCGGTGTGGTGGAAGAGGTTTCGGCCGATTACGTCACCGTGATGGCCGATGACGGCACCCGCAAGAGCTACCGGATGCGCAAGTTCGCGCGCTCGAACCAGGGCACCTGTGCGAACCAGCGTCCGATCGTCGACGAGGGTCAGCGGGTCGAGTCCGGTCAGGTGCTGGCCGACGGTCCGTGCACCGAGAACGGTGAGATGGCGCTCGGCAAGAACCTGCTCGTGGCGATCATGCCGTGGGAAGGCCACAACTACGAGGACGCGATCATCCTGTCGCAGCGCCTCGTGGAAGAGGATGTGCTGACCTCGATCCACATCGAGGAGCACGAGATCGATGCCCGCGACACCAAGCTCGGCGCCGAGGAGATCACCCGGGATATCCCGAACGTCTCCGACGAGGTCCTCGCGGACCTGGACGAGCGCGGCATCGTGCGCATCGGCGCCGAGGTGCGCGACGGCGACATCCTGGTCGGCAAGGTCACCCCGAAGGGTGAAACCGAGCTGACTCCGGAGGAGCGGCTGCTGCGCGCGATCTTCGGTGAGAAGGCGCGCGAGGTGCGCGACACCTCGCTGAAGGTGCCGCACGGTGAGTCCGGCAAGGTCATCGGCATCCGGGTGTTCTCGCGCGAGGACGACGACGATCTGCCGCCCGGCGTCAATGAGCTGGTGCGCGTGTACGTGGCGCAGAAGCGCAAGATCCAGGACGGCGATAAGCTCGCCGGTCGCCACGGCAACAAGGGTGTTATCGGCAAGATCCTCGCGACCGAGGACATGCCGTTCATGCC
>NZ_JBSGEQ010000102.1:0-2663 GCF_053602975.1 Nocardia sp. NPDC004278 | reverse complement strand
ACCGCCCTCACCGCGCACGATGCGGTCGCACAGGCCGTGGCGCTGGTGCGTGCGGATGCCCGTACCGGCGATCAGCTGGTCGGCTATGTGGTGCCCGCGAACGGCGGCACGGTCGATCTCGATGAGCTGCGCGCGCACCTGAGCGAGCAGCTGCCCTCGTATATGGTCCCGTCCGCCATTGTGGTGCTCGATGCGATGCCGTTGAACCCCAACGGCAAGCTGGACCGGCGCGCACTGCCCGAACCTGTCTTCGAGGCCAAGGAATTCCGCGCGCCGTCGACCCCGATCGAAGAGATCGTCGTCGGCGTATTCAGCGACGTGTTGAGCCATGACCGGATCGGCATCGACGACAACTTCTTCGATCTCGGCGGCAACTCGCTGGTCGCCACCCAGGTGGTGGCGCGCCTCGGCGCGGCCCTGGATACCCAGGTTCCGGTGCGGCTGCTGTTCGAGGCGCCGACCGTGGCCGCGCTCGCCGCGCGGATGGAGGCCAATGCCGGGGCCGGTGGCCGTCAGGCGCTGACCACGCGTCCGCGTCCGGAGTACCCGCCGCTGTCGCTGGCGCAGCAGCGGATGTGGTTCCTCAACCGCTTCGACGCCGATTCGGCCGCCGACAATATCCCGGTGGCGGTGCGGCTGCACGGACATCTGGATCTGTCCGCGCTGCGCGGTGCCATCGCCGATGTGATCACCCGGCACGAATCGCTGCGCACGATCTACCCGTCCCACGAGGGAGTGGCCTACCAGCAGGTGCTCCCGGCCGCGCGGGCACTGCCGGAACTGGAGATCGTCCCGGCCGCCGAAAGCGAAATGGGCAGCGCCCTTTACGAATTCATCGGCCGCGGCTTCGACGTGACCACCGAATCCCCGGTGCGGATTCGGCTCTACCAGGTCGAGCGCGCGCCGCTGAGCAGCAAGAAGTGGCGCGATAACACCCAGGATCACGTGCTCGCGGTCGTCGTGCATCACATTGCGGCGGACGGCTTTTCGATGCGTCCGCTGGTGCGCGACCTCATGTCGGCCTATATCGCGCGCAGCTCCGAATCCGCGCCGGTCTGGGCGCCGCTGCCGGTGCAGTACGTGGATTACGCACTCTGGCAGCGCGAAACCCTTGGCGCCGAGGACGATCCGACCTCGCTGATCTCCGAACAGCTCGGCTACTGGCGGGAAACCCTGGCCGGACTGCCCGAGGAACTGCGTCTTTCGCCGAAGCCGCGGCCGGTGGTCGCCTCGTATCAGGCACGGACACACCGATTCCGGCTGCCCGACACTCTCGTCGACGCGCTGAACCGCGTCGCGCACGAGCACAGCACCACGCTGTTCATGGTGGTGCACAGCGCCTTCGCGACGCTGCTCGCGCGGCTGAGCGGTTCCGATGACATCGCCATCGGCATCCCGGTGGCCGGTCGCGGTGAGCAGGTGCTCGACGACCTGGTCGGTATGTTCGTCAACACCCTGGTTTTGCGTACTCAGGTTGATCCGTCCGAATCGTTCGCCGACCTGCTCGGGCAGGTGCGCGAGCGCGATCTGCAGGCCTTCGCGCACGCCGATGTGCCGTTCGAGCGGCTGGTCGAGGTGCTCAACCCGGCCCGTTCGCAGGCGCGGCATCCGCTGTTCCAGGTGATGCTGTCGTTCCAGAACCTCGGCCGCACCTCGCTAGAATTGCCGGGCCTCGCCGTCTCCGAACTGGGCATCGACCAGCCGACCGCCAAGGTCGACCTGCAGCTCACGCTGAGCGAGGGCGCGGAATCCGAGATGGATGCCGAACTCGTCTATGCCACCGACCTTTTCGACGAGCCCTTCGCCGAATCCTTCGCCGAGCGCTTCGTCCGGGTGCTGCACGGCATCACCGCCGCACCAGCGGTCGTGGTGGGCGATATCGACCTGCTCGACGACACCGAGCGCGCCCTGGTGCTCGACCAATGGAATGACACCGAATTCCCGGTGGACGCGGCGCTCACCTCACCGGTGGGCGATGCGGCGGCGACACTGGTTTCGCTGTTCGAGGCGCAGCTGGTGCGGACCCCGGACGAGTACGCGGTCAGCTACGAGGGGACCAGTCTGTCCTATGCCGAGTTCGGCGCCCGGGTGCACCGGTTGGCGCGCTGGCTGAAGCAGAACGGTGTCGGCCCGGAATCGTATGTCGCCCTTGGTATGCGGCGCTCGATCGACCTGGTCGTCGGCATGTACGCGATCAATGCCGCCGGTGGTGCCTATGTGCCGTTGGATCCGGATCATCCGGGTGAGCGCATTGATTACATTCTGGAGACTGCGCGTCCGGTGTGTGTGCTGACTTCTGGCACTGATCTGGAGTCGACGGTGTCGCGGCAGGTTCGTATTGATGAGCTCGATCTTGCTGAGTTCTCGGGTGAGCCGTTGACGGATGCGGATCGGCATCGGCCGCTGCGGCCGGGCAATACCGCGTATGTGATCTTTACTTCGGGTTCGACCGGCCGCCCGAAGGGTGTGGCTGTTTCGCATGCCGCGATCGTCAACCGTTTGGTGTGGATGCATGCCGCATACGGTCTTTCGGCTGATGATGTGGTGTTGCAGAAGACGCCGGCGACGTTCGATGTGTCGGTGTGGGAGTTCTTCTGGCCCTTGCAGGTGGGTGCGCGTCTGGTCGTCGCCAAGCCCGACGGCCACCGCGATCCGGCCTACAT
>NZ_JBSGEQ010000101.1:0-2693 GCF_053602975.1 Nocardia sp. NPDC004278 | reverse complement strand
CAGCACGAACGCCTTCAACGGCAGATCCACGGTCAACTCATGCAGATGCAGAGCAGCATCAACCTTGGGCCCCAACACCGCATCCAACCGATCCGCGGTCAACGACGCGATCGCACCATCATCGAGCACACCAGCCATATGGAACACACCGGTGAGTGGATGACCGGCAGGCACACCCGCCAACACCTCGGCGAGCGCACCACGATCGGCGATATCACAAGCCACGAACTCGGCCTCGGCACCGAGACGCTGCAACTCCGCCCGCAACTCCGCAGCACCGGAAGCAGATTCACCACGGCGGCTCAACAACAACAGACGGCGCACACCATATGCGTTCACCAGGTGCCGGGCGAACAACCCACCCAGATAGCCGCTGGCACCGGTGATCAGAACGGTGTCATCCGGATCGAAGGACGAACTCACAGCCGAAGCGGCCGCGGAGAAACCTCCGGCTGAAGCGATCGTCGGCGCGGAGGTTCGGCCGAGGCGCGCAATGTGAACTTGCCCATCACGCACCGCCACCTGCGGTTCGGCCGCGGCGACAATCCCGCCCAGCAGCCCGTCGAGTTCGGAATCGGTGTCGATCAACACGATCCGGCCAGGATTTTCCGCCTGCGCGGAACGCACCAGACCACACACGGCCGCACCGGCCAAATTCGTAACGTCTTCCCCGGCAACCGAGACAGCACCACCGGTCCGGACGACGAGTACCGATTCGGCGAACCGGTTGCCCGCAATCCAGGACTGCAATACCTCGAGAACCTCATGAGTCGCAGCATGGACAGCGGCGGGATCATTACCCGTCGGGCACTCCAACACCACCACCTGCGGAACCTGATCACCGAGGTCCGGCCACGCTACCGCGGTGACTTCAGCTGCACGCACCGCGACCGGTGTCCAGCCGATCTGGAACAACGCAGTACCGACGACGGATGCGCCGGTGGTGAGCTGCGCGGGATCGATCGGCCGGGATGCCAAATGCCGCACCGTCGCCACCGCAGCACCGGTCGAGTCCGCCAGATCCAGAGCAACACCGTGCTCACCGACACGAGTGAGCCGAACACGCACTGCATCAGCACCCGCCGCATGCACCGTGACACCGGACCACTCGAACGGCAACGCGAGTCCGGCTCCCTCCACCGAGGCGTCGCCGGCAAAACGCAGGGCGTGCAACGCCGCATCCAGCAACGCCGGATGCAGCCCGAAACGCTCCGCCTCAGACCGGGCCTGCTCGGGCAATTCGACCTCGGCGTAGATCCCATCGGATCCCCGCCAGACCGACCGCAGCGCCTGGAACACCGGACCATAGTGATAGCCCTGCGCATCAAGGGAATCGTAAACACCATCGATGTCCACGGCGACCGCACCGACGGGCGGCCACTGCACCAGATCCACAGCCACGCTATCGAATCCGGACGCGAGCACCCCCTCGGCGTTCAACATCCACGACGCCACCGAATCGACGTCAACATCGGGCCGAGAGAAGGTCCGCACCGTGCGACGGCCGGTCTCGTCCTCGGCACCGACCACAACGCGCACCGCGAGTCCGGCGGACTCCGACAGCGCCAGCGGGGCTTGCAGGACCAGTTCCTCGAGGGTCGAGCAGCCGACCTGTTCTCCGGCGTACAAGGCGAGCTCGACCAAACCGGTACCGGGGAACAGCACGGTGTCCACAACCGTGTGGTCGGCCAGCCATGGGTGCGTCTGCACCGACAGGCGACCGGTGAGAGTTACCGCGTCGGAGTCCGGTTGCGAGACGACCGCCGAGACCAGAGGGTGTCCGGTAGCGACGAGACCCATCGCCCGGGCATTGCCAGCGGCGGCAGGGCCTTCGATCATCCAATAGCGTCGACGCTGGAAGGCGTAGGTGGGCAAGTCGATTCGCTCAGCTCCGGTACCGGCATAGAAACCGGACCAGTCCACCTCGGCGCCGGACACGAACAATCCGGCTACCCCGCCCAACACCGTGGACGGATCGGCATGGTCTCGACGCGCCAACGCCAGCACCGCAGGAGCCGCGACCGCAGCACCCGCGCTCGCCCGCCCGTCGTCGAGAGTCTGGGCGATCATCGGAGTCAGCACGGCGTCGGGTCCGACCTCGGCGAACCTCGATACACCCATACCCGCCATAGCGGTGACCGCCTCGGCGAACCGCACCGTGTCCCGGACCTGACCGACCCAATACGACGGATCCGACATCTCGTGCTCGACCCTGACACCGGTCACCGTCGACACCAACGGAAGGCTCGGCCGACCGAACGCCAAACCCTCTATCGCCGAAGCGAACTCGGCCAGCATCGGCTCCATCAACGCCGAATGGAACGCATGCGACACCCGCAACCTGTGCGTGCGCCAACCACGCTCGGCACACGCCTCGGCGACAGCCACGACATCGTTCTCGACACCGGACAACACCACCGAGGACGGACCATTGACCGCCGCGATCGACACCCCACTTGCCGACACGTCACCAGCTGCCAGCAGCGCCCGCACGTCGGTCTCGGAGGCGCCGACAGCGACCATCGCCCCACCGGCAGGCAGCGCCTGCATCAACCGGCCACGCGCGGCCACCAACACACACGCATCCACCAACGACATCACTCCGGCTACATGGGCGGCAGCAACCTCACCAATCGAATGACCCGCCACCACATCCGCACGCACACCCCACGATTCCAGCAACCGGAACAACG
>NZ_JBSGEQ010000100.1:0-2870 GCF_053602975.1 Nocardia sp. NPDC004278 | reverse complement strand
TCGGCGACCACCCGCCACAAATCCCCCGGCGAACCCACACCACCCGGATACCGACAACCCATACCCACAATCGCCACCGGCTCATCCACACCAGCCGTGACCGCGGCGGGGATCGCGTGACGCGACACATCACCACTCGTCAGTGTACGAAGGTGGCGCGCGAGGACGGCAGAGCTCGGATAGTCGAAGACCAGAGTCGCTGGAAGGGTGAGACCGGTAACCGATTTCAGTCGGTTACGGACCTCGACCGCACTCAGGGAGTCGAACCCCAGATCTCGGAAGGCCCGGTCGGGATCGACGGCTGTCGGCCCCTCGTGACCGAGTACTGCCGCGACCTGGGTTCTCACGATGTCGAGAACGATCCGCTGCTGCTCGTCGTCGGTCAGCCCGCTCAGGCGTTTCTGGAGCTCAGCGGTTCGGTCAGTATGCCCAGCTATCGAGGATGCGGTGGCCCGGTGCGATCCGCGCACGAGCCCTCGCAACAGTGGCGGCAGCACCGCTGTGCGCGCGCGTTCGGCCAGTGCCGTCGAATCGATGCGCACAGCCAGCACCTGCGAGTGAGGCTGTCGCAAGACGGCATCGAACAATCGCAGGCCGTGTTCGGTTGACAGGGTGGGGAATCCATCCTGACTGGACCTCTCGGAACCAGTGTGCAGATGGCTTGTCATACCCGTCGCCGAAGTCCACAATCCCCACCCGATCGACGTCGCGGGAATACCCCGCGCGCGACGATGCGCTGCGAGCTGGTCCAAAAACATATTCGCGGCAGCGTAATTGCCCTGCCCCGGCGAGCCCAGGACTCCTGCGGCCGACGAAAACAACACGAACATCGACAGATCCAGCTCTGCTGTCAGTTCGTGTAGATGCCAAGCGGCGTCGGCTTTCGCGGCCAGAACTGTATCGAGCCGCTCAGGTGTCAACGACGCGATCACACCGTCGTCCAGGACGCCCGCGGCATGAATGACTCCGGACAAGGCACTGTCCTCGGTAATCGAGTCGAGCAGTTCCCGCACCGATGTGCGGTCCGAGGTATCGCACACCGCGATCTGCACCTGAGCACCCAGATCGGTCAGATCAGCGACCAACTCCGCCGCACCCGGCGCCGATATCCCTCGACGACTGGCCAGCACCAAGGACTGGACACCGTGCGCGGTAACGAGATGTCTGGCGATCAGTTTGCCCAGCCCGCCGGTGCCGCCAGTGACCAGTACCGTGCCAGTCGGTTCGACTGATCCGGGTATCGTCAGAACGAGTTTGCCGACGTGGCGGGCCTGACTGAAAAGCCTCAAGGCCTCAGGCGCTTCGCGAATGTCCCAGGCGCGTAAGGGAATTCGCCCGATCGCACCGGTTTCGAACATGGCGGTCAATGCAAGCCAGATCTGCTGAATTCGATCCGGCCCCGCCTCACCGGTTTCGAAGGCACGGTACATAACGCCGCGATACTGCTGCGCGATCTGTTCCTTATCCCTGATGTCCGTCTTGCCCATTTCGATAAAGCGTCCACCGTGCGGCAAGAGCCGCAGTGACGCGTCCACGAAATCTTCGGCCAAGGAGTCCAAGACAACGTCCATGCCATTACGTGCGGTAGCCGCGAGGAACTTCTCCTCGAATTCCAGGGTTCTCGAGTCGCCGATGTGTTCGTAGTCGAAGCCCATGTCCTGCAGCGTCTTCCACTTACCCCGGCTGGCAGTGACGAACACTTCCAGACCCCAATGGCGCGCTAGCTGTATCGCGGCCATGCCCACCCCGCCGGTCGCCGCATGAATCAGCAGTTTCTCTCCGGCGCGTACGTCGGCCAGGTCTTTCAGGGCGTAGTACGCGGTCAGGAACACGATGGGTATTGCTGCTGCCTCGGTGAACGACCAACCTGCTGGAATTCGAGCTACCGCCCGACAGTCGGTGACGGTGATCGGTCCGACTCCGCCGTCGGCCAATCCCATTACTCGGTCGCCGGGCACCAGGTCGCAGACGTCGGCACCGACCTCGAGAATGACGCCGGCGACCTCGGAGCCGATCGATGCGCCGTCGTCTGGGTACATCCCCAAGCAGATCAGGACATCACGGAAGTTCAATCCAGCGGCTCGGACCGCTATTCGGACCTGCCCGGGTTCGAGCGCCTCGCCGAATCTGGGAGCGGCCGTGAGTGTGAGACCGTCGAAGGTTCCCTTTTCGGCGACCTCCAATCGCCAGTGGTCCGCGTCGGGAACGATCAGTGTGTCGATGCGGGAGGCGCGCATCAGCCGGGCACCGTGCATGGCACCGGCGCGGGTGATGATCTGAGGTTCACCCGTCGCCACGACCGCTGACAGCTCGGCCTCGTCGGGATCGTCTGTGGCCGTATCGATGTCGACGAGCACGATTCGTCCGGGGTCTTCGGACTGAGCTGACCTCACCAGACCCCAAATTGCCGCGCCGGCCAGATCGGTGACGCCTTCGCCACTGAGTCCCACCGCACTGTGGGTCAGTACCAGCAGGGTGCACAACGCGAATCGCGGTTCCCTGGCGAATGTCTGGAGCGCCGTCAATACTTCACGCGTTGCCGCGCGTACACCTGTCGGTGTGTGCGCGCTGGTCTCGTGATCACGACCGACGGCATGGGGGCGACAGTCGAGCACCACTACCTGCGGCGCGGATCCGTCGTTGTGGGCCATCGCCGCTGACCATCCAATGAAGGACAAAGGGGGGATGTCCTGTGGCATCGGGACAGGTGGCCACCGAAGGACATGAAGGTCCCCTGAGGCCCCGGCCTGCGCCAGTTCACCGGTATCAACGGGCCGTGAAGTGAGGGATTCGGCGGTGAGCACCGGTTGACCGGCCGCGTCGGCGGCCTCCACCCGCACGCCACCGTCAACCCGACTCAGCCGCGCGCG
>NZ_JBSGEQ010000099.1:0-3152 GCF_053602975.1 Nocardia sp. NPDC004278 | reverse complement strand
GATTCGATACCCGCCAGCTGCGGGGACCGCCCGGACACCGCGGCACCGAAGGTCACATCGTCGCGGGAAGTCAACGAGCCCAACACAATTGCCCACGCCAGCTGGACCACGGTGTTGAGGGTGACGCCACGGCCCCGGGCGAGGCTCGTCAGCGCCGCGGTCTGCTCCTCGGTCAACTCGGCGACCACATCGCGGGATTCGGTGTAGCGGCGGCCGGGATCGGCGTGCGCCACCAGGGTCGGCTCCTCGGTGCCGTCGAACGCGTGGGCCCAGGCGTCGAGCGCCGCGGCTTGGTCCTGCCCGGCGATCCAGGCCAGGAAGTCTCGGTAGGGGCGGACTTCGGGCAGGATGGTGGCGTCGCCGTCGGTGGCGTAGAGCACCAGTAGTTCCTTCAGCAGCAGCGGCGTCGACCAGCCATCGAGCAGCAGGTGATGATTGGTCAGCACCAGCCGGTACTGCCCCGGCGCGGTGGTGACCAGCATCCACCGCAGTAGCGGGGCACGAGCCGGATCGAACCGGGTCGCCCGGTCCGCGGCGAGCAGCAGCTCCCATTCGTGCTCGCGTGCACTGTCATCGAGCCCGGACAGGTCGACCTCCGACCACGACGCCTCAACGCCTTCCTGGACCACCTGCACCGGCCCGACATCGGTGTCGAAGGCGGTACGCAGATTCGGATGGCGGTCCAGCACAACCTGCCCGGCACGGCGCAGCCGCTCCGGATCGACCTGTCCACGCAGTTCGAGGACCAGTTGGGTCAGGTAGGCGTCCACCGACTCCTCCGACACCAGCGCGTGGAACAGCAGTCCCCCCTGCAACGGCGTCAACGGCCAGACATCGCTCAACCTCGGATACCTGCCCTCGAGCCGCTCGATTTCGACCTGCCCGAGCCGAACCAGATCGAAATCCGAAGGCGTCCGCCCGCCGCTCCCGGCATGGCGGGCATGCGTCACCAACGCGGTCAGTGCCCGGCACCACGAATCCGCCACCGCACCCACCTCGTCGGCGGTGAGCAGCCCCGCAGGATAGGACCAGGTGGCTCGCAACTGCGGTCCTTGGCCGTCGTCGCGGGTGCAGGCATTGATGTCGAGCACCGCCGACACCGGCATATTCGGATTCTGCGCACCGACGAGGCCACCGCCGTCCACCGGCAGCCATGCGACGGCCGATATCCCTTCGGGAACCCCCGTCCAGACGCGGCCGACGTAGTTGAATGCGATCTGCGGCGTCGGCAGCGCGCCGAGTGTCGGGCCGGTGTCCTCGTTGAGGTACCGCAGCAAGCCATAGCCGATCCCGTGGTCCGGGACGGCGAGAAGCTGTTCCTTGATGGACTTGACCGCTGCGCCCATGGCGGGCCCACCCGCGTACGCGTCGTCGAGATCGATGCCCGACAGATCCAAACGCACCGGGAAGCCCGTGGCGAACCAGCCGACCGTGCGGGTCAGATCAGCGCCCGGGACGACGCCTTCCTCCCTACCGTGTCCTTCGAGGTTGATCACCATATCCGTCGGCCCCGCGGCTTCCGACTCCCGTTCGCGCCGCCACTTCGTCACCGCCACCGCCAGCGCGGCCAGTAGCCCGTCGGCGTCCCCGCCGTGGAATGTCGCTGGCACCTCGGTCAATAGCGCCTCGGTCACCTCGGGAGACAGCTCGACCTCGACGGTCCGAGCGGTGGCCGCCACATCGATCGCGGGGTCCAGGGGCCGTGACCCGATCATCGGATCACGCTGGTCGGCCATCGCTCGCCACAGTTCGAGCTCTGCCACCCGCTCCGGGCGTCGGGCCGCCTCGACCAGCTCATACGCCCATCTGCGCATGGATGTCCCGACCGGGGCGAGTTCGGGTGGCTCGCCGGATTCGATCCGCGCCCACGCGACCGCGAGGTCGGGCACCAGTACGCGCCAGGAATCCCGATCGATCACCGATTGATGCACCAGCACAAGGACCTTGCCCGGTTCCGCCGCGTGCATCGGATCGAACCAGACCACCTGCAGTACGGTCCCGGCGTTCGGATCCAGCCGGTCCGCGGCGGCCGTCAACTCCGCCGCCGCCAACGTCCGGAACTCGGTGCCTGCTGGCATCGGCACCCGATGGATGACGTCGTCGGCGCGAATCATGCCGACCGGCAACACATCCCACGTCCGGCGCCGATCGTCGTCCGAGCGCAGCCGTGCGCGCAGCATGTCGTGGCGATCGAGGACCGCCTGCACGGTGTCGGCCAGTCGCTGCCGGTCGATTCTCATCGGCAGATTCAGCGTCATCGCCTGCGAGAAGCGGCCGATCTCCGACTCGGAATGTTCGAGCAGCCGTCGCATGATCGGCGTCAGCGGCACCGATCCCACCCCTGCGCCGGGCAGTTCCGACAGAACAGCGGCTGCGCTGCCATCGACTGCGACCTCGGCCAGTCCGGCGACCGTCTTCCGCTCGAACACATCCCGTGCGGAGAACGTCACACCGGCCGCCCTGGCCCGGGTGACCAACTGGATCGACATGATGCTGTCGCCGCCCAGGGCGAAGAACGAATCATCGAGACCGACTGCGTCGGCGCCGAGTAGGTCGGCGAAGGTCCTAGCGATGATGTGTTCGGTCGGTGTGTGGGGTGCTCGGAAGGGTTTGGTGTCGGTGAATACCGGTCTCGGTAGTGCTTTTCGGTCGAGTTTGCCGACCGGTGTGAGTGGGATGCGGTCGAGCACCATGATCGAGGACGGGACCATATACGACGGCAACCGGTCGGACAGGTAGTCGGCCAGCAACGCGGTATCGATCGATTGTCCCGCAGCGGCAACAACATAGGACACCAGCGATTGGGTACCCGCATCGTTGCGGTGACCGACAGTCACCGCATACGCCACGGTTTCATGGCTGGTGAGCGCGGTATCGATCTCACCGAGTTCGATACGCAGACCACGAATCTTGACCTGGAAATCAGATCGACCCAGATGCTGGATCGTACGATCGCTGGTCCAACGCACGATATCGCCGGTGCGATACATACGCTTGCCCGCAACCCACGGACACGCAACGAAACGCTCCGCCGTCGTCCCCGCCCGACGATGATATCCACGCGCGAGCAGATCACCCGCGACATACAACTCACCCGCCACACCCGCCGGAACAGGTTGCAGCCGTTGGTCGAGGATCCAGATCGAGGCGCC
>NZ_JBSGEQ010000098.1:0-3531 GCF_053602975.1 Nocardia sp. NPDC004278 | reverse complement strand
TTCGGTGCCGCGGTGTCCGGGCGGTCCCCGCAGCTGGCGGGTATCGAATCGATGATCGGACTGTTCATCAACACACTGCCGGTGCGCGTCCGTCTCGATGCCGCCGAGAGCCTGGGACAGTTGCTCGACCGGATCCAGGCCGAGCAGACCGCTCTGCTCGATCACCAGTTCGTCGGTCTCACCGAAATCGAGCGGGTCGCCGGGCCAGCAGCGGTGTTCGACACGATGACAGTGTTCGAGTCCTTCCCGGTCGATCGTTTCGGGCTCACCGCCGACACCGACATCGCAGGCATGCGGGTCGTCGACGTCACAGGCGTGGACGGCGCGCACTATCCGATGGGCATGGTCGCGCGGGTCGACACCCGGTTGCACCTGATGATCAAGTACCTGCCCGAACTGTTCGACCACGACACGGTGAACGCGACCCTGCAGCGGGTGCTGCGCGTGCTCGACGTCATGGCCGTCGATCCGGATCTGCCGCTGGCCCGGCTGAACCTGCTCTCCCCCGCGGAATACCGGGAGTTGACGCCGGTATCGGGTTCTCAGGAGGTGCCGGGGCTGGTGCTGCCGCAGCTGCTGGCGGCGACGGTGGAGCGCGATCCGGGGGCGGTCGCTGTGGTGTTCGAGGATCGGCAGTGGAGCTACGGTGAGCTCGATGCGGAGTCGAATCGGTTGGCGCGGTTGCTGATCGATCATGGGGTGGGGCCGGAGACGAGTGTCGCGGTGGGGCTGGCGCGGTCGGTCGAATCGGTACTTGCGGTGTGGGCAGTGGCGAAGTCGGGGGCGGCATTCGTTCCCGTGGACCCGCAGTATCCGACCGGCCGCATCGAGCACATGCTCACCGACTCCGGTGCGAGGGTGGGAATCACCCTGTCACAGTGGCGAGATCGATTCCCCGGATCGGTGTCCTGGTTGGTCCTCGACGAGGCCACCGCCGAAGCCGAAGTGGCACAGGCATCCTCGGCACCGGTGACCGATGCGGAGCGAACCGGACCGATCCGGCTCGACCAGGCGGCGTACGTGATCTACACCTCCGGCTCGACGGGGGTGCCCAAAGGCGTGGTGGTGCCGCATCGCGGCTTGGCAGATCTGGTGACCGAGCAATGTTCACGGTTCGACATCGAGCCCACCTCGCGGGTGCTGCATGTCGCGTCGCCGAGTTTCGATGCGGCGGTCCTGGAACTGCTGTGGGCGTTCGCATCGGGTGGGCGGCTGGTGATCGCACCGCCGACCGTCTACGGCGGGACCGAGCTGGCGCAGATCCTGTCGAGCGAACGGGTGACCCACGTGGCGATGACGCCGACGGCGTTGGCGACGGTCGATCCGGCCGGGCTGGAGCACCTCGAGACCGTCGTGGTCGGCGGTGAAGCGCCCTCGACCGACCTGGTGTCACGGTGGGCACCGGACCGCAGACTCTTCAACACCTACGGTCCGGCGGAGGCGACGATCCAGACCGACGCCAGTGCCCCGCTGGTGGCGGGGCAGCCGGTGACGGTCGGTGAACCGATCCGCGGGGTCGGGCAGGTCGTGCTCGATGCCCGGTTGCGGCCGGTGCCCGTCGGTGTTGTCGGCGAGCTGTACCTCACCGGACCCGGTCTGGCCCGTGGCTATCGCAACCGAGTCGGGTTGACGGCATCGCGGTTCGTCGCCGATCCGTTCGCGGGGTCGGGACGGCGCATGTATCGCACCGGTGACCTGGTGCGGTGGCTGCGGCAACCGGAAGGAAATCTGGCGCTGGACTATGTGGGTCGGGCCGACTTCCAGGTCAAGCTGCGTGGTTTCCGCATCGAGTTGGGTGAGGTCGAATCCGGTCTGCTGGCCTGCGCCGGTGTGGCCCGCGCGGTCGCGACCGTGCACCATGGCACCGCTGTCGGTGACCGGCTGGTCGGGTACGTGGTGCCCGAACCCGGCGTCGACCTCGACCCCGCCGCGGTCCTCACGGTCGCCGAGCAGCGGTTGGCCCCGCACATGGTGCCCGCAACGGTCGTGGTGCTGGACACGCTGCCGGTGACCGAGAGCGGCAAGCTCGACCGCGCCGCGTTACCGGTACCGGATTTCAGTTCGGCTCGCGCCGAGTTCCGGGCGCCGGTCACCCATGTGGAGAAGACACTGGCCGGACTGTTCGCCGAGGTGTTGGGCATCGACACGGTCGGTCTCGATGACTCGTTCTTCGCCCTGGGGGGCGACAGCATCATGTCGATCCAGTTGGTCACCCGGGCCCGGGCCGCCGGGGTGGTGTTCTCCACGCGGGAGGTGTTCGAACGCAAGACCGTCGCCGGACTGGCCCAGATCGCCGTCCAGGACAGCACCGCAGCGGTCGCCCTACCGGCCGAACTCCCCGGCGCGGGCGTCGGTCCGCTGCCGCTGACGCCGATCATGTGCTGGATGTTCGAACGCGGCGGATTCGACCGCTTCAGCCAATGGACGATGCTCACCCTTCCCGACGGCATCGACATCACCGGAATCCAAACCACCGTACAAGCGGTGATCGACCACCACGACATGCTGCGCGCCCAACTCCACCCCGACCCCACCCACCCCACCGGATGGGCGCTACAGGTGCCCCCGACCGGGATCATCGCCACCGAGGTAACCACGACCGAGGCGAACACGCCCGAGGGAACCACGACCGAGGTGACCGCGGCCGAGGCCAGCACCACAGAGCCAACCACGACCAAGGCCAGCACCACCGAGGTGACCGCGACCGACGTGACCGCCGAGGCAACCACAACCGAGGCGAGCGTCGCCGAGGCGAGCACTCCCGAGCCAACCGCGACCAAGGCCAGCACCACCGGGGTGACCGCGACCGAGGTGACCGCCAAGGCAACCACAACCGGAGTGACCGCCGCCGAGGCGAGCACTCCCGAGCCAACCGCGACCAAGGCCAGCACCACCGGGGTGACCGCGACCGAGGTGACCGCCAAGGCAATCACGACCGGCGTGACCGCCGCCGAGGCGAGCGTCGCCGAGGCGAGCACTCCCGAGCCAACCGCGACCGAGGCGAGCACCCCCGGGATGACTGCGGCCGGGCTGATCCGGCGGGTGTCAGTGACAGCGGAGCCGGATAGTGCCGCCTTCGCCGCGATCGTGGATGCGGAGGCGAACGCGGCCGCCGAGCGCCTCGATCCCGCCGCGGGCGTCATGCTGCAGGTGGTCTGGTTCGACCGCGGCGAACGGCCGGGTCGGCTGCTGGTGCTGGCCCATCACCTGGTCGTTGATGGGGTGTCGTGGCGGATCCTGATCCCCGACCTGGCCACGGCGTGGGCCCAGATCAGTGCCGGGCAACCACCGCAGCTCGCGCCCGTGGGCACCTCGATGCGACGCTGGGCCCACGCCCTGAACACCACCGCCGAACACCTCGAAGAACTCGACTGGTGGCGCTGCACCCTCGACACCACCGACCCGGCGATCGGTGCCCGCGCGCTCGACCCGACCCTGGACGTCCAAGCCAGTGTCGCCACCGTGGAGGTGACGCTGCCGACCGCGATCACCCGTGCCGTGCTGACCACCCTGCCCCAAGCGTTCCACGGC
>NZ_JBSGEQ010000097.1:0-3580 GCF_053602975.1 Nocardia sp. NPDC004278 | reverse complement strand
GTGGGTTTCTCGCTGGCCACGACACGGAGCCTGTTCGAACATCGAGCCGCCGTGCTGGGTTCTGACCGCACAGAGTTGATGGCCGGTCTGCACGCCGTTGCCGAGGGAGAACCGTCGATGACTGCGGTGCAGGGGGATCGCTTGCTGACGGGCAAGACGGTCTTCGTGTTCCCGGGGCAAGGATCGCAATGGGTAGGCATGGCCGCCGAGCTGATGGACTCCTCCCCGGTATTCGCTGCGGCGATTGACCAATGCGCCGGAGCCTTCGCCCCCCATGTCAGTTGGTCCCTGACCGATGTGCTGCGCGATACTCCTGGGGCGGCATCTCTGGATCGGGTTGATGTCGTACAACCGGCATTGTTCGCAGTCATGGTGTCGCTCGCGCAGCTGTGGCAATCCATCGGTGTCATGCCTGACGCGGTGGTCGGCCACTCCCAGGGCGAAATCGCCGCTGCCTATGTCGCGGGGGCGCTTTCGCTGAGTGATGCAGCGACGGTGGTGATCTCACGCAGCAGGATGTTGGCTAAGGAACTCGCCGGTGCGGGCGGCATGGTTTCGGTAGCTCTCCCAGCCGAGGCTTTACCGAAGCTCTTGGCGCCGTGGCGAGACCGCATTGGAATAGCAGCGGTGAACGGCCCCAACTCGACCGTGGTTTCCGGTGACAGCGATGCACTTACGGAGTTCATGACCGGCTGCGCTCACGATGGAATCCGCACTCGCCGTATCCCTGTCGACTACGCGGCACACTCCGCGCAAGTCGAAGTCCTGCGCCTGCAGTTGCTCAAGGATCTCCGCGGAATCGAGCCACGGTCATCACGAGTGGCGTTCTATTCCTCGGTGACGGGCTCGCCGGTCGATACTGCGGTGCTCGACGCGGAGTACTGGTACCGAAACCTACGTGGGGTTGTGTCGTTCGCCCAGACCATAGCTGGCCTGCACCGGGACGGTCACCGCTTCTTCGTGGAAGCCAGTCCACATCCGGTCCTGACCACCGGCGTGCACGAAACGCTCGAGAGCATAGACACCAAGGAAGGCGACGTCGTGGTCGCCGCGTCCACCCGGCGCGGCGACGGAGGTATGACCCGGTTCATGTCCTCAGCGGCAGAGCTCTTCGTTGCCGGCGCATCGGTGAATTGGGCACCGATGCTTTCGGGAGGCCAGCGAGTTGATCTTCCTACCTTCGCGTTTCAACGCCGCCGATTCTGGTTGGAAACACTGCCGAACGAAAACATCTCAAGAACGGTCGATGCCGACCTGATGGGCGAGTTCTGGGACTCGATATCGCCCATGTCCGTCGAGGCGCGTGGAATCGATCCGCAGCAGCGATTCGTCGAGGTGTACCAGCAACTGTCGACGGAACGTCGCGCCGAGCAACTGGACCGAAATATCAAGTCATGGAGCTATCGAATCACCTGGAGCCCGATCGAGCGAGCACCCGCTCCTCTGTCGGGGCGATGGCTTATCGTGACACCCAGCGACCACCCCGATCTCCGCTCCATCGAACACCAATTGAACAGTATCGGTGCCGTGGTCTGCACACTCGAGGTGAACCCCACAGAGTCCAACCGCGAAAGCATCGGTGAACAGATTGATGCCTATCGTGTCGATGGCGAACTGACGGGCGTCTTGTCGCTCTTGGCTTTCGACGAAGAATTCTGTCCCGAGCACCGATCGGTCACGCAAGGGTTGGCTGGAACAGTGTGCTTATTACAAGCACTCCTGGACACACGCTGTACCGTGCCGACCTGGATTGTGACAAGTGGCGCCGTCGGCGTCGAGGACTCTGACACGATCGTCGAGGCGCTTCAGTTCCAAGTTTGGGGCGCGACCCAAGTGGCCAGCCTCGAGAATCCTGACTTTCGATTCGGTTTGATCGACCTGCCCAAGAATTGGGATAGCGATGACCTCGCCCTGCTGGTCCCCTCACTCTCCGGTGATACTGATGAGGATCAGATCGCAGTACGAAAGACGGGAACCTTCGCACGACGGATGTCGCGCACCGCACACTCGACAGTGAGCGCAGACAACACGTGGATCCCCCGAGGCACAGTACTGATTACCGGCGGTACCGGCGGCATCGGATCACCCCTTGCCAAATGGCTGGTCAAGAGGGGTGCACAACAAATCGTCGTGGCCAGCCGCCGCGGGCCTGATGCCGCCGCGGCCGCCACACTTCGGGATGAGCTCCAAGACCTTGGAGCGAGCATTGTCTTCCATACCTGCGATGTCGCCAAGCGCGATGAAGTCGCGAACCTTCTAGCGGTCATCGATCAGAGCGGCGCAGAACTTACCGCTGTCATCCACGCGGCGGGGGTCAGCGCAGAGACACCGATCGGCGCGATCAACAATGCCGAGCTCGAGGCTGTGCTCGCACCCAAGGTCGTGGGCGCCCGCCATTTGGACGAGCTGCTCGGCGAACGCCCGCTTGACGCGTTCGTACTGTTCTCGTCAGGCGCAGCCGTCTGGGGGAGCCGGGGTCTGGGCTCCTACGCCGCTGCGAACGCTTTCCTGGATGGCCTCGCGCAATCTCGACGCGCGCGAGGCCGAGCGGCAACCTCGATCGCTTGGGGCCTCTGGTCGGGAAAGGGGATGGGGGAGGCCGAAGACATCCGTAGACAGCTGCACCGCACCGGCATCCGATCAATGGACCCTGAGTTCGCACTCGCCGCTCTGCAGCGATCGGTCGAGTCGCACGACCCGACGGCGATCGTCGCCGACATCGACTGGGAGAGGTTCGGGCCCGCATACACGTTGGCACGCAGGCGTGGCTTGATCAGTGATCTCATGGAAGTGCCGGCTCTGAGTTCGACCGAGAATGACGCAGCAACTACGCCTGAGAGTTCCGACCTCGTTCAAGAACTCGCGAGAATGTCTGCAGACTCTGCAGAAGAACTATTGCTGACGTCGATCCGAGGTACTGTCTCGACAGTTCTCGGCCATCCGATCGAGGAAATAGACGAACGACGTCCTTTCACAGAAATGGGCATGGACTCGCTTGCCGCGATAGAGGTTCGATCGAGGTTGAACAAGCGGCTTGGGTTGGCATTACCGACCACCGTCGCGTTCGACTACCCCTGCGCACGTGAGTTGCTCGAACACATCCAAAGAAGTCTCGGCATCTCGACACCTGCGCATGGTGGCGATGTCGTCACCGAAATTGAAAAACTCTGGCCACTCATTTCATCGCTCGATACCGATAACGGGATGCGTGTCCATATTGTGTCGCGATTGTCCGACCTCCTGTCGCGCACAAAGGACAGGTTCGACATGTCTGCCACCGCAGACCTGGACACAGTGAGCGACGACGAGCTCTTCAACATGATCGACAACGAGTTGGGGCTGTGAAAAACAGAGATCGCGCGTCACGCACAGCAATTGAGGAGATTCAGCCCTGATGTCCAATGACGAGAAGCTCCGGAGCTACCTCAAGAAGGTAACGAGTGAGCTGAAAGACGTTCAAGAGCGCTTGCGTCAGGCGCAGGGATTGACCTCTGAGCCGGTGGCGGTTGTGGGTGTGGGGTGTCGTTTTCCGGGTGGGGTGGGTTCTGCGGAGGATTTGTGGGGGTTGGTGGCTGAGGGG
>NZ_JBSGEQ010000096.1:0-4286 GCF_053602975.1 Nocardia sp. NPDC004278 | reverse complement strand
TCCCACGCCCGCCCCTCGGTGAGCAGTCGCACCGCACCCGACGACCAATCCACATGCGAGGATGGCGAATCAACATGCAGAGTCGGCGGCATCACCCCAAACCGCATCGCCTGCACCATCTTGATCACACCTGCGACACCGGCTGCGGCCTGCGTATGACCCATGTTCGACTTGATCGAGCCGAGCCACAGCGGTTGTTCCGCTGGCCGGTCCTGCCCGTAAGTGGCGAGAATCGCTTGAGCCTCGATGGGGTCTCCGAGGACCGTCCCGGTCCCGTGTCCTTCGACCACGTCTACGTCGCTCGGTGTCAGGTCTGCACTGGCCAACGCCGTGCGAATCACCCGTTGCTGTGCGGGGCCGTTGGGCGCGGTCAGACCATTGGACGCACCATCCTGATTGACCGCCGAACCGCGCACCACCGCCAACACCTCATGACCGAGGCGCTGTGCGTCCGAAAGTCGCTCCAGTACAAGTATTCCCACGCCCTCCGACCAACCGGTGCCATCGGCCGAATCCGCGAACGACTTACACCGGCCGTCTCGTGCCAGACCACCCTGCCGTGAGAATTCGGTGAACGTCTGCGGTGTGGACATAACGGTCACGCCACCCGCCAATGCGAGATCGCATTCGCCCGAACTCAAGGACTGGCATGCCAGATGCAGCGACACGAGCGAGGACGAGCATGCGGTGTCCACACTGACCGCGGGACCCTCCAAACCCAGTACATAGGCGACCCGGCCCGACACCACACTGCCCAGGCTCCCGTTGCTGGCGTATCCCTCTACTTCGACGGGGATCCGAGCGCCGAAGCGGATCCCGTAGTCGTGGTACATCACTCCCGAGAACACACCGGTTCGACTGCCGCGGAGGGTTTCGGGGTCGATTCCAGCGTTCTCGATCGCCTCCCAGGAAGTCTCCAACAGCAACCGCTGTTGCGGGTCCATAGCCAACGCTTCACGTGGACTGATTCCGAAGAACGAAGCATCGAAATCGGCTGCGTCGTAAAGGAATCCACCTTCACGAACATACGACTTCCCGGAGGCGCCTGGCTCGGGGTCATAGAGGTTCTCCACGTCCCAGCCTCGGTCTGCCGGAAACTCGTCGATCACGTCACGGCCACCGGCCGCCATCTGCCACAGCTCACCCGCGGACGCGACGCCGCCTGGATAACGGCACCCCATTCCGACGATCACCACAGGCTCGGAATCGCGTGCCTTCGTAAGGTTTCGGTTCTTCTGCTTGAGGTCTTCGATTTCGATCAACGAGGCGCGCAGCGCGTCCACCAACCGGGTATTCGAGGTCGTCATCTCTTTCGGCCCTTCAGAGCTGATCTTCTGCTGTCACACGTTCGAGCACCGCGTTGATCAACGCGTCTTCGTCCATGTCTTTGATTCGAGCGATTGCGTTCTCTCGCTCGTCCGGCACGTGCTTCGCACTCGCCAGATCGAGCAGCGCGTCGAGCAGTCCCGACGCGCGGAGTCGGTCGAGGGGGATGTTGTGAATCACGCGCTGCAATTCGGCGTCTGCCGACGGACCGACCGAATAGTTCAACCGGGATGCGATGTGCTCGGCGATCGACGTAGGCGTCGGGTGATCGAACATTAGCGTCGCGCTGAAGTTCATGCCGGTCACGGCTGCAAGCCGGTTACGTAGTTCGAGGGCCCCGAGCGAGTCGAAGCCCATTTCGCGGAAGGCCCGGCGTGGTTCCAGCGCGCTGGTCCCGCTGTATCCGAGCACACCAGCCGCCTCCGCACTGACCAGGCCAATCAGCTCTGCCTGCCGGTCTTCCTCGGACAGATCTCGAAGGCGCTCGTGGAACTGTGCCTCGGTCATGTCTGGCGTGCTGCGCCGGCGTCGATTCCGACCGCTTGCCGACAGTATCGGTATCTGCGGCGTATCGGAGCCGGCGTGCTCCATGACGCGTGCAGCCACGAGGGCGATTGCACGGCGCGCGACAATGGCGTCGAACGCCGCGAGGGCCGCTGACGTCGGGATCTGCTGGATCCCGAGGCGTTGCCACCGCCCACGGGCGTCGTCGGTCAAGGTGCGCGCCATGCCGATCTCGCTGTCCCACGGCCCCCATGCGATGGACGTTGCGGGCAGTCCCTCGGCTGTTCGCTGGGCGGCCAGGGCGTCGAGGAAGACATTCGCGGCCGCGTAGTTGCCCTGTCCGGGCCCGCCGAATGTCCCTGCTACTGAAGAGAACAGGACGAACATAGCGAGATCCATGCCGTGGGTGAGCTCGTGCAGATTCCATGCGCCCTCGACCTTCGGACGCAGCACCGAATTCATCGCCCGCGGTGTCAGCGAGGCAATGACCGCGTCGTCGAGCACACCGGCGGCGTGTATCACTCCGGACAGCGGCCGGTCGTGGGGGATGCTGTCCAGCAGTTTCCGCAGCGCCGCGCGATCGGCTACGTCGCAGGCCGCCAAGCGCACGTCCACGCCCAACCCGCACAAGGTGGCGTACTGATCCTCCAGACCTGTGGCGATAGCCCCGCTTCGACTGACGAGCAGCAGACTGCACGCGCCGTACTCCAGTGCCAGATGTCGGGCGAACACCAAGCCCAGTCCACCCGTGCCTCCAGTGATCAGGATGGTTCCTTCGACACGTGGCGTGGGGACATCATGTTCGGCAGTCCGGATGGGGGCAAGTCTCGGCGCGAAGCACTGTCCGGCCCGGACAACGACCTGCTCCTCACGCGTGGACAGCGGTGCACGCAGGTCAGTCGGTTCATCGGTGTCTATGAGGACGATTCGGCCCGGATGTTCCGATTGCGCAGAACGGACCAGGCCCCAGACCGCAGCACCGGCCAGGTCGGTGTCGTGTTCGCCCAGCAAGGCAACAGCACCGCGGGTGACAACAATCAGCCGGGATTCGGCAAAGCCGGGCTCGCTCAGCCAGTGCTGCAGCGCAGCGAGCACCATCTCGGTCCTGGCATACACACCCGCGGCAACCTCGCCGAGCACTGGAGCACATCGGAGCACGACCGCTTCGGACACAACCCCCGTGGCGTCGATCGCATCCCAATCCACGATGGCGGCATCGGTCGATCGATCGAAAGCCACTGGATTCCAGACGATCTCGAACAACACCGTGTCCTCAGGCCTGCTCAGCCCAAGTTGCTCCGAAGACAGTGGCCGTGACATCAAGGATTGCGCAGTCAGAACGGGACGCCCGAACTCGTTGGCGATCACCACTTCCACAGTGTCGTCACCGACACGGCGAATTCGACCACGGACGGCCCGACCGCCGGTCGAATGCAACGTGACGCCGCTCCATGCGAACGGCAGCCTCAGCAGACCGTCAGGCTGTTCGTCGTCACCGACCGCGAGCACACCGTGCAGAACGGCATCGAACAGGGCCGGATGGATACCGAACCCCTTGTCAGCCACGGACTCCGGCAGTTGTGCTTCGACGAAGACCTCGTCTCCGCGCTGCCATACCGAGCGCAATCCCCGAAAGTCTGGTCCGTAGTCGAAGCCTCGCCCGAGCAGACGGTCGTATACACCGGCCACGTCCACCGCGACCGCACCGAAGGGCGGCCACTCCACAAGATCGACTGGTGTGACCTGGCCGGAGCCCAGAGCGCCTTGGGCATGCAGTGTCCACGGCATCGCAGCGTCGACATGGGCATCGATCCGCGAATACACCGATATCGGGCGGTGTCCCGATGCCTCGATTCGTCCGACGACGACCTGCAGGTCTACCTGTGCTGCAGCCGGAATGATCATGGGCGCACGGAGGGTGAGCTCCCGCAACGTCGGACACCCGACGTGTTCACCGGCCTGGATGGCCAACTCCACGAATCCGGTTGCCGGAAACAGCGGCGCACCTCCCACCACATGATCGGACAGCCACGGATGCGTCTGTGACGACAGTCTGCCGATCAGCACGTCGTCGTCCGCGACTGCCAGGTCCAGCGCGCCTGCGAGCATGGGGTGGTCGCCTGGCCGAATGCCGAGGCCGTTGAAACTGCCGGTGGATGCGGCTGCGAGCCAATAACGTTGGCGTTCGAAGGCGTAGGTGGGCAGTTGGATTCGCCGACCCCGTCCCGCGAGCACACCTGCCCAGTCGACCGTCGTGCCGCGAACGAACAGCTGCCCCACCGCCGAGAGCACCGACGTCGGCTCTGTCTGTGTGCCTCGCAAAAGGGGTATCGCCGACGTCGTGTCGAGCGATGGCGACCCCGCGATCATTGCTGTCAACGCGGTTCCCGGCCCGAGTTCCACGAACTGGGTGCCCGCCGTTGCGCGTAGGAGATTGATGCTGTCGGAGAAGCGCA
>NZ_JBSGEQ010000095.1:0-4808 GCF_053602975.1 Nocardia sp. NPDC004278 | reverse complement strand
CCCCTCAGCCACCAACCCCCACAAATCCTCCGCAGAACCCACCCCACCCGGAAAACGACACCCCACACCCACAACCGCCACCGGCTCAGAGGTCAGGCTCTCGATTTCCGCCGACAATTCCGCATTGTGCCGACGAAGACGTTCGGCTTCCTTCAGCGAGGCACGCAGTGCGCCCAACAGTTTCTGATCGTCCGTCATGTGCATGTCACCATCTATTGATGCGCTGCGGCTATCCGCATCCGCATGTTTGGGCGCAAGTTGTTCTGGGAAAGTAGATCTCGGGGCAGGAGCACGAGAACCACCCGCTGGAAAATGAAAAGCAGACCCTTGATGACCAAGCATCGGCGCGGGTGTACAGCCCCTGACGGTTGTCGTCAGTGACCTGTATGCCTAGATGATCCGCTGGCTGGGTGTGGCACGGCTACGGCTCCCCACCAGATCCGCCTGATAGAGGCCGGTGTACGCGCGCTTCGTGATCAGGGTCCGACCTAGAACGAGCCGGCTCCCGTGCGCAGAACAGCTTCACAACGGATGTCACGCGGACCACGAGTCCGCAACTCCGTTGGAGCAAGGCTTGTTTCGAAAACCATAGACCTCATCCGATCCCTCCCAAGCTGGAACATCGCCGAAGGATCCCGGATGAAGGTCCCTCAGCCTCCCACCGAGCATGCATGACGCGACGCGCTTCGGCAACTGGACTCCCGCGACCAGGCAATCGCTGAATCACAGGCAGGGGCACTCCATCGCGATCGTCAGTGAACCCGGATTCTGTTGCACGCCAACAGTCTTTGAATGCATCCATTGCGCCCCTGGCCGCGAACCCGAGCGGATGCCGAAGGCCCGCTATAGTGGAAAACATCCACCGGAATTGTTGCGGCACAATGGAATCAAAGAGACGATGGCCGATCGAAGCGCCAGTCGGATCCCCACTCGACCCGGCTGGTCTAGCAAGTTCGATCTCCCCTAGTCCGTAAGCAGCCTGCTTGCAACCAGTTACGACCATCTCGCGCTGCATTCGTCTGCACTACATGACTACTCGCTACGATGGATTGCAATCATGCGTCGGTCGTGGATGTTTCGCTCGGCGCCGGGTGCGACGTTCCCGGTTCTCGACCCTGAACTGCGCTTCCTCAGATTACCCCCTATGCTCCGCGCCAACTCAGGGGCGCAGACGCCGCGCGTAGAGCTTCTGACTGGCCCGGGCGACAAGTTTCCCATCCCCATCGAGGATGTCGGCGGAGTGATCGGTGATCGACTTCTGACCATCGCTCGTGGCAGCCCTGATCGCGTCGACCTCTTCATGCGAAAGTTCCATAGTGGCAGTGACCGTTCCCCGGCCGGGAGCGATGAATTCGATGTTGCCAACCGTGTTCCAGACACGGTAGTCGCGACCGAGCTGACCATAGGCCATAATTCCGAAGAACGGGTCTGTCATCGAGTACAGCGTTCCGCCGAAGGCGGCACGATTGGGGTTGTTGCGATTCCACGGACGAACGGTGTAGGTCACACGGACCGAAGTCCAGTCCTCGGCAATGTGTTTGACCCGCACGCCCCCGAACAGGTAGGGCGGAAACACATTGAACAATGCTCGGTACACACGCGGCGATTCGCCAGGGTACAACATGCCCGCCGAAGGATCCTTGGAACCATCCGACGATTTCGATACACCAGCATTAGACATCTGCCAGAACCCCTCTCTACGTGGTCTGATACGAGCGGTGTCACCCCACGACCTTCTCAGCTCGGCAACGATCCTCTCACGACATACGCTCTTCGGGTGGCTATCTCTCGTTCCACGAGCGGCGGGATCAGTAGTAGGCGAGCGTGTTCGCGCTGCGCTCCAGAGCCTTTCGATCGAGCTTGTCGCAAGTCAACCAAGTCTTGCCATTCGGATTATTCGCACTTCTGCGAAACCTCCTGCGCACAACTCCTCAGCCCATGACGCCGAGGCGAACGAGGTCTGCGCGCTCCGCGATCAACAGTCGGCCGTCGCTCATCGAACTCTACTGGCCCACAAACCAGATACACCCCGACGCTCGACCGAAGACAGCACACTGACCTCGGAACTTATGATGACGCTGGACAAGCCAGTGGTGTCGGATACGATTGGCTCGTTCGTCTCGAACCTGACAGTGGGGGATCTCTTGTCATGTAAATCGGCTGCAGGCCTGAATGTTTCGTCTCTCAGCGCACACCACACAACCCACCTCAACCGCTGGTCTCGGTGAGAGCCGATGCTCTCTCGCTTGACGAGCTTCGTCACCCGAGCGCCCAGGGTCGTACTGGCATCATCCGCACTCGCCTGCGTCCTGTTCGGCGCGATCGGATCTCTGGCTGCTGACCGCCTCTCTGCCGGCGGCTACATCAATCCCGCTGCGGAGTCCGCACAAGCGGACCGAATTCTGTCCAGCGACTTCGGAATGTCGAGTATGCAGCTGATCTTCGCTGTGGAATCGCTGAAGGCGTTGATGCTCAACGCCCTGTCGTTGACAGCCACATTCGGCGCGACAGTATGGATCTTTCAGGACGGCCATCTCGGCGGCCTTGGTACAACGACAACGGGCTACACCGGACCCTCGGTACCAGTCCTGATGTTCTGCATCGCCTTTGGCTTGTCGATGGACTATGAGGTCTTCCTGCTCGCCCGTTTCACCGAGGAATGGGAGAAGTCCGGCCGAACCCGAGTAGATAACGACACCGCCGTGGCGGTCGGGCTGGCCAGATCTGGCCGGGTAGTGACCGCAGCCGCAGTGCTCATGGCTGTCGTATTCGCAGGTTTCGCCACCAGCAGTGTGTCGCTGATCCGCATGCTGGGCCTCGGCCTCGTTCTCGCGGTGCTCGTCGATGCGACCCTCGTTCGAATGATCCTGGTGCCAGCGTTCATGCGTGTCGCCGGAACTTGGAACTGGTGGGCGCCACTCCCATCGCGGCCGCTCCTCGAAAAGGTTCGGGCGCGCGAGTAGACACCGATGGCGACTACGCAGTCCACATACAGCGTCGCGCCCGCGGTCCCCTAGCCAGCGCATAGTTGACCACGTTGCATGCGACCGCGATGACACGCGAGTCGAATGCTTCGCCTGCGGGCCAACCGATCTGGTAGGCCCGTGGCGGCACACAGAATCGAACAGACCGAACAGCAAGTTATGACGAGACATCGAGATAAACAATGATGGATATGCACGGCTGTCCGCTCGAAATCGGCGACAGAGTTACGGTCGCCGCGAGCGACACGATCGAAGCCGTTCTCACCGGAGCGCACGGAATCGTGGTCGACTTCACCAACGATCGCGTTGACGTCATGCTCAGATCGCCGAAGATTTCCGACGAGGAGGGCGTGACAGTTTCCCTCTCTCCCGAGCATCTAGCTTGCCCCCACCTGTCGCCAGCACAGCCTTCGATCAGTTTTTTCGAGATACTCGACACTTTCGGACGGGCATTGACCGAAGACGCCATCGCGACAGCAGTTGCCGATCACACGATGTCGTTTGATCAGGGCGAGAAGCTCATAAAGATCTGGCGGGAACAGGTAGTGTCGGCGGTCTCATCACTCCAGTCCTGATAGAGGCCGGTTTGTAGTCTACGATATTCGGATTGATCGCAGCTATCCCGAAATTCGCTGGGGATGCGCCATTAACTCGACGAGACCCGCAAACCCGGCGAAAGCTATCGGACGGAATGAACCCTCGTCTTTCTCGCCGAACTCATCGACCCAACCTGGTCGCCGATAGACACACCACCCACCAGTTCGATTCTGCGAACGGATCACGGTGGGCATGCGCATATTCGCCGCGACGCCACGGCTACGCGGCCTGCTCGGATTGAACCTCGTGGTCGCTCCCCGCAGGATCGGTGATCATGGTCAACGCCGTCAGCTACGTACGCGACACCCTTGGCGGTACTCAGTCCGGTTCTCGACACCTCCGAGGGGCGGGCATAGGGTCCAGACCCGTCTGGAGCTGTGCGGTGTCGATCAAGGGTGTCGAAAAGTGATGGTGTCCAACAATCCTTGAGCGTACAGATTTGAAAGACCATGCGCCGCAGGATTATCGGCGGTGCGCCGTCCTGGCGCTGGCTCTCGCCGCGACCACCGCCGTCACCGGTCTCTCGCGCACCGCCGCACCCAACGCCGCGGCCCCCACCGATTCTCTCCGATACATCGAACGCGGCAGCGAGTGCGGTATGGGCGTCCAACAGCGCGGTCGGCCATTGCGCGCAGACAATCTGTCGCAGCGGGCTGGTGAACGCCGCATGCGAGAGCCCAACTCGTTCGATGTTTTGACCGGGATGGCCACGTGCGACGAGCACTCCGAGGTCGACCACCACATCACGCAACTGCGGCAACGACACCGGATGTCCGAGCCGATGCAGGGCTTCGTGGATCAGGCGCAGGGGCGCGGTGGGACCGACGCCGACCGCCGCGAGCAGGGCGCCGACGGGCGGCGCGGTGTCGGCATGCATGGGACGCTGGCGGGTTGTGCTGAACCTGCTCGCCACTAGCGCATTCAAATCCGTGCCATCGAGACTGTCGGCTCGCCAATCGATTTCGGTGATCAACCTCGGCATCAGCCAGCCGCCGCGCACATCATCGGGTAGTTCGTGCAAGGTCCGATCGAGCCTCTCCGGGATACCGCCTTCGGCGACAGCCAACTCCCCCAGCACCTCCCGTGCGGTAGGCGGATGCAGGTGGACACGCCGAGCATGCGCGATATCTGCATGATCTACGACATCGGTGCCGGACCTGACACTGACAATCACCCGAACGTGGCCCAATCGCTCATCGGTAGTGAGGGTTGCGACAGCGGCGACAA
>NZ_JBSGEQ010000094.1:0-4837 GCF_053602975.1 Nocardia sp. NPDC004278 | reverse complement strand
CAAACCATTCGACGCACCATCCTGATTCACCGCCGAACCAGCAACCACCGCAAGAATCTGATGCCCATTGCGCTGAGCGTCGGACAAACGCTCCAACACCAACACACCGGCACCCTCGGACCAGCCGACACCATCGGCCGAATCGGCGAACGACTTACACCGCCCGTCCGGCGACAACCCCCGCTGACGAGAGAACTCCACAAACGTCTCGGGCGTCGCCATCACGGCCACACCACCGGCCAACGCCAGATCGCACTCCCCCGACCGCAGCGACGCCGCGGCCGAATGCATCGCAACCAGCGACGACGAACACGCCGTATCCACGGTTACCGACGGCCCTTCCAGGCCGAACACATACGACACCCGACCGGAAGCAATAGAACCCGAATTCGCATTGGCCGGATAGTCGTGATACATCATGCCGACCCACACACCGGTCCGGCTGCCCCGCAGCGAACCCGGATCGACACCGGCTCGCTCGAACGCCTCCCATGAGGTCTCCAACAACAGGAACTGCTGCGGATCCATTAGCGCGGCTTCATTGGGACTGATATTGAAGAACGCCGGATCGAATTCGCCGGCAGCATGCAGGAACCCACCCGCACGGGTGTACGTGCTATTCGGTGTTTCGCCGGTGGAATCGTAAAGGCGATCGATATCCCAACCACGATTCACCGGGAACTCCGACGTCGCATCGGTCCCATCCGAGACCAACCGCCAGAGATCCTCGGGAGAGCTGACCCCACCCGGATACCGACACGCCATACCCACAATCGCAATCGGTTCGCGAAGGGCCGCGTCCAGCTCCCGATTGCGGTCACGCAACCGCTTGGTCTCTTTGAGTGAGACACGCAGCGCCTGAGCGAGCTTCTGAGTATTGTCGTCGGGCTTCGTCATTATTGTTCCAGCTCTTCCTGCGGTCACCGTGACTCGTCGGCGAAATATCGTCTACGAGGCAGAATTCCGATGTCTTACGGGTGATCGCGGCACGGGTTCTGCCACCGCGCCGCGCACATCGCCGTCAGTCCTCTGATGAGTTGTTGTAGGCCATGTCGATCAAGTCATCGATATCGAGCTCGTCGATCGATTCGTCCGTGATGCTCTGATCGATCGCGCTGTGGCTCTCCTGTCCATGTGCGAGCTGCATGAGTGCATCCAGCAGGCCCGCGTCGCGGAGACGGGCTACCGGGATCGTTTGCAGGGCTCTGCGAATATCGTTTTCCGACGGATCCGTCGGCCGGTCGGGGTTGTGGTGGTCGGTGAACTCGTCGGCCAGATATTTGGCCAAGGCCTCCGGTGACGGGTAGTCGAACACCAGAGTCGCGGGCAACCGCAGACCGGTAACGGATTTGAGGGCGTTGCGGAACTCGATAGCGGTGATCGAATCGAAGCCCAATTCGTTGAAGGCCCTATCTGCCGCAATCGCATTCGCATTCTGATGACCCAGCACCGCCGCGACCTGGCCGCGCACGATTTCGACGAGCACACCGAGGCGTTCGCTGTCGGGTGTGTTCGCCAACCGGGCACGAAGCGCCGAGGGTGCACCCGAGGCTGTGGCGCGGCGCGCGGGCACCAGGCCGGACAACAGGGTCGCGGCGAACCCCGCATTGCGGATGCTCCCCAGATCGAGACGGGCAAGAATGGGAGCCGCCGTGCCGATCTCGGCAGCGGCATGGAACAGCGCCAAGCCCTGCTCCTCCGACAACGCCAGCATGCCCGAACGAGACATGCGGCGCCGATCGACGTCGCTGAGCTCCGCGCCCATCCCGCCATCCATGCTCCACAGACCCCACGCCAGCGACCGGCCGGAGCGCCCGGATGCCCTGCGGTGTACCGCAAGTGCGTCCAGGCAGGCGTTGGCCGCAGCATAGTTGCCCTGACCAGGGCCGCCGAACGCACCGGCCACCGAACTGAACAGCACGAACTCTCGCAACGGCAGATCGGCGGTCAATTCGTGCAGGTGCAGCGCGGCATCGACCTTGGGCCGCAAAACCACATCCATCCGATCCGCGGTCAGCGAAGCAATGGCGCCATCGTCGAGCACACCGGCCGTATGGAACACACCGGTGAGCGGACGGCCCGCGGGAACGTCCGCCAACACCTCGGCAAGTGCCCCACGGTCGGCGACATCGCAGGCGGCGAACTCGACTTCGGCACCGAGACGCCGCAACTCCGCCCGCAGCTCGGCAGCCCCGGGAGCGGATTCCCCACGGCGGCTCAGCAACAGCAGGTGACGGACCCCCAGGGCGTCGACCAGATGCCGGGCGAACAATCGACCGAGGAAGCCGCTCGCCCCGGTGATCAGAACCGTCTCGTCGGGACCGAAAGTGGAGCTCGGTGCCGAAGCGGTCGCCTGAGCGGCGGCCGCTCGGGTGAGTCGCGCTCTGTGTACCTGCCCGGTGCGCACTGCCACCTGCGGTTCCGCCGCGGCCAGAATCCCGCCGAGCAGGCCCTCGATGTCGGAATCGGTGTCCACCAACACGATCCGGCCGAGGCTCTCGGCCTGCGCGGACCGCACCAGACCACCCACAGCCGCACCGGCCAAGTTCGTAATGTCGTCCCCGGCAACCGATACCGCACCACTGGTCCGAACCACCAGCACCGACTCAGCGGACCGCTGATCGGCAATCCAGGACTGAAGCACCTGCAGCACTTCATGAGTCGCGGCATGAACGGCGACAGGATCATTGCCTGCCGGGCACTCCAATATCACCGCGGCCGGAACCTCATCACCGAGGTCCGCCCAGGACACTGCGCTGATCTCCGTGTCGGACACCGCGATCGGCGTCCACTCGACCTGGAACAACGCGTTGTCGACAGTGGACGCGCCGGCGGTGAGCTGCGCGGGATCGATCGGCCGGGAAGCCAGCTGCCGGACCGTTGCCACCGCAGCACCGGTCGAGTCCGCCAGATCCAGAGCAACACCGTGCTCACCGACACGAGTGAGCCGAACACGCACTGCATCGGCACCCGCCGCATGCACCGTGACACCGGACCACTCGAACGGCAACTCGGGTCCGGTGTCCTCCGCCGACAGGTAACCGGCCAACCGCAGAGCGTGCAGAGCGGTATCCAGCAGGGCCGGATGCAGCCCGAAGTCCTTGGCCTCCTGCGGATCCGGCAGCGCGACTTCGGCGAACACGTCCTCGCCGCGTTGCCATGCCGCCTGCAGACCTTGGAAGGAGGGACCGTACCCGTACCCGGCATCGAGCAACTGGTCATAGACCCCGTCGATGTCCAACTGCCGCGCACCGGCCGGGGGCCACGCGGCGAGGTCGATGGCAGCCGCCGCTTCCTCTTGGGCGAGTGCACCTTCGGCGTTCAGCGTCCACGACGATGCCGAATCGACCTCCGCATCAGGGCAGGAGAAGATCCGCACCGCGCGACGGCCGGTCTCGTCCTCGGCGTCAACGACAATGCGCACCGCAACCCCGCCGAATTCCGGCAGCACCAGGGGAGCCTGCAGTACCAAGTCCTCCAGGGTCGAACACCCCACCTGCTCCCCGGCATGCAGGGCGAGTTCGACCAGACCGGTACCAGGGAACAACACGGTGCCCATCACCCGGTGATCGGCCAGCCACGGATGCGTCGGCACCGACAGGCGACCGGCCAGGATCACCGCGCCGGCGTCCGGTTGTGACACCACCGCCGAAACCAGCGGGTGTCCGGTGGTTGCCATACCCATCGACCGGGCATCCCCGCTACCGGCGGTCCCCTCGGGCATCCAATAGCGCCGACGCTGGAAAGCGTAGGTGGGCAAGTCGATTCGCCGGGCACCGGTTTCGGCGTAGAAACTCGCCCAATCCACCTCCGCGCCCGAGACGAACAACCCGGCCACCGCACTCGATACCGTCGTGACATCCGCACGGTCGCGTTTGGCCACGGCGACTGTCGTCACGCCATCGAGAGTCTGGGCGATCATTGGAGTCAGCACAGCGTCCGGCCCGACCTCGGCGAACCTGGCGACACCCAGGCCCGCCATCGCGACAACCGCATCCGCGAACCGCACCGTGTCCCGAACCTGCCCCACCCAATACGACGGATCCGACATCTCATCGCTGATCCGCGCACCCGTCACCGACGACACCAACGGGATACTCGGCCGGGCAAACACCAAACCTGCTATTGCCTTGGCGAATTCGGCCAGCATCGGCTCCATCAACGCCGAATGGAACGCATGCGAAACCCGCAACCTGTGCGTGCGCCAACCACGTTCGACACACGCATCGGCGACAGCCACGACATCGGCCTCGATACCGGAAACCACTACCGATGCAGGGCCGTTGATCGCCGCGACGGACACCTCACCGTCCACCAGCAGCGGCAGCACATCGGTCTCCGACGCACCCACAGCAACCATCGCGCCACCGGAAGGCAGCGCCTGCATCAACCGGCCGCGCGCGGCCACCAACACACACGCATCCACCAACGACAACACACCCGCCACATGCGCGGCAGCAGCCTCACCAATCGAATGACCCGCCACCACATCCGCACGCACACCCCACGATTCGAGCAGCCGGAACAACGCCACCTCGAACGCGAACAAACCCGCCTGCGCGAACACCGTCCGATCGACCAGATCACCGTCGGCCAACGCCACACCCAACGAAACCGGCTGCCCCAGCAACGGATCCAACTCAGCAACGATCGCATCGAAAGCCTCGGCGAACACCGGATACGCATCACGCAGCTCAGTAGCCATACCCGCCCACTGCGCACCCTGACCGGAGAACACCAGCCCCGTCGAACCCGCCGCGACGCGACCGGACACCACACCGGGTGCCTGCACACCGGCAGCCAGCGCCCGCGCTCCCGCGAGCAGACCAGCACGGTC
>NZ_JBSGEQ010000093.1:0-3423 GCF_053602975.1 Nocardia sp. NPDC004278 | reverse complement strand
GGGTGTGTTGTTTGAGAACTGCACAGTGGACGCGAGCATCTTTGTTAGTAAGTGTTTAAGAGCGTACGGTGGATGCCTTGGCACCAGGAGCCGATGAAGGACGTAGGAGGCTGCGATAAGCCTCGGGGAGCTGTCAACCGAGCTGAGATCCGAGGATTTCCGAATGGGGAAACCCAGCACGAGTTATGTCGTGTTACCCGCATCTGAATATATAGGGTGTGTGGAGGGAACGTGGGGAAGTGAAACATCTCAGTACCCACAGGAAGAGAAAACAATTGTGATTCCGTGAGTAGTGGCGAGCGAAAGCGGATGAGGCTAAACCGTTCAGATGTGATACCCGGCAGGGGTTGTCTGGACGGGGTAGTGGGGTCATTCTTCTCAGATCTGCCGGTCTGAGCGACAGTCAGAAACCGTTGGGTTAGTTGAAGTGGTCTGGAACGGCCTGCCGTAGACGGTGATAGCCCGGTAAGTGAAAATTCAACGGCTGTTGTGGATGATGCCCGAGTAGCAGCGGGCCCGTGAAATCTGCTGTGAATCTGCCGGGACCACCCGGTAAGCCTGAATACTCCCTGGTGACCGATAGCGGACTAGTACCGTGAGGGAAAGGTGAAAAGTACCCCGGGAGGGGAGTGAAATAGTACCTGAAACCGTGCGCTTACAATCCGTCAGGGCCTACGCACAACTTGTTGTGGTGGGTGATGGCGTGCCTTTTGAAGAATGAGCCTGCGAGTTAGTGGCATGTGGCGAGGTTAACCCGTGTGGGGTAGCCGTAGCGAAAGCGAGTCCGAATAGGGCGTTCTAGTCGCGTGTTCTAGACCCGAAGCGGAGTGATCTACCCATGGCCAGGGTGAAGCGACGGTAAGACGTCGTGGAGGCCCGAACCCACTTAGGTTGAAAACTGAGGGGATGAGCTGTGGGTAGGGGTGAAAGGCCAATCAAACTCCGTGATAGCTGGTTCTCCCCGAAATGCATTTAGGTGCAGCGTCACGTGTTTCACGCCGGAGGTAGAGCTACTGGATGGTCTAGGGGGCCTACAAGCTTACCGAAATCAGCCAAACTCCGAATGCCGGTGTGTGAGAGCGTGGCAGTGAGACTGCGGGGGATAAGCTTCGTAGTCGAGAGGGAAACAGCCCAGATCGCCGGCTAAGGCCCCTAAGCGTGTACTAAGTGGAAAAGGATGTGGAGTCGCGAAGACAACCAGGAGGTTGGCTTAGAAGCAGCCATCCTTGAAAGAGTGCGTAATAGCTCACTGGTCAAGTGATTCTGCGCCGACAATGTAGCGGGGCTCAAGTACACCGCCGAAGCCGCGGCATTCACACAATACATCCGCGCATTCCTATGGGGGTGTGTGTAGTGGTGTGGATGGGTAGGGGAGCGTCCTGCAGCCTTGGAAGCAGCGGAGTGATCCAGTTGTGGAGGCTGTGGGAGTGAGAATGCAGGCATGAGTAGCGAAAGACGAGTGAGAAACTCGTCCGCCGAATGACCAAGGGTTCCTGGGCCAGGTTAATCCGCCCAGGGTGAGTCGGGACCTAAGGCGAGGCCGACAGGCGTAGTCGATGGACAACGGGTTGATATTCCCGTACCCGTGTATCCGCGCCCAATGGCGAATCATCTGTGCTAACCATCCAAATGTGGACGGATCTCCTTCGGGAGACCTGAAGCGGCTGCATGGGATCCTGGGTGTAGTAGTCAAGCGATGGGGTGACGCAGGAAGGTAGCTGGGCCAGTCAGTGGTTGTACTGGTGTAAGCCTGTAGGGCGTTGTGTAGGCAAATCCGCACAACATTCAGCCTGAGAGGTGATGCGTAGCCGATTGAGGTGAATTCAGTGATCCTATGCTGCCGAGAAAAGCCTCTAGTGAGTTGGTACATGGCCCGTACCCCAAACCGACACAGGTGGTCAGGTAGAGAATACTGAGGCGATCGAGAGAACTGTGGTTAAGGAACTCGGCAAAATGCCCCCGTAACTTCGGGAGAAGGGGGACCCGGTCTGGTGATGAGATTTACTCTCGGAGCTGGGTTGGGTCGCAGAGACCAGAGAGAAGCGACTGTTTACTAAAAACACAGGTCCGTGCGAAGTCGTAAGACGATGTATACGGACTGACGCCTGCCCGGTGCCGGAAGGTTAAGAGGACCGGTTAGCGCTTCGGCGCGAAGCTGAGAATTTAAGCCCCGGTAAACGGCGGTGGTAACTATAACCATCCTAAGGTAGCGAAATTCCTTGTCGGGTAAGTTCCGACCTGCACGAATGGCGTAACGACTTCTCTGCTGTCTCAACCACAGACTCGGCGAAATTGCATTACGAGTAAAGATGCTCGTTACGCGCGGCAGGACGAAAAGACCCCGGGACCTTCACTATAGCTTGGTATTGGTGTTCGGTACGGTTTGTGTAGGATAGGTGGGAGACTGTGAAGCAGGCACGCCAGTGTTTGTGGAGTCGTCGTTGAAATACCACTCTGGTCGTATTGGACTTCTAACCTCGGACCATGATCTGGTTCAGGGACAGTGCCTGGTGGGTAGTTTAACTGGGGCGGTTGCCTCCTAAAATGTAACGGAGGCGCCCAAAGGTTCCCTCAGCCTGGTTGGCAATCAGGTGTCGAGTGCAAGTGCACAAGGGAGCTTGACTGTGAGAGTGACAGCTCGAGCAGGGACGAAAGTCGGGACTAGTGATCCGGCACCGGCATGTGGAAGCGGTGTCGCTCAACGGATAAAAGGTACCCCGGGGATAACAGGCTGATCTTCCCCAAGAGTCCATATCGACGGGATGGTTTGGCACCTCGATGTCGGCTCGTCGCATCCTGGGGCTGGAGTAGGTCCCAAGGGTTGGGCTGTTCGCCCATTAAAGCGGCACGCGAGCTGGGTTTAGAACGTCGTGAGACAGTTCGGTCTCTATCCGCCGCGCGCGTCAGAAACTTGAGGAAGGCTGTCCCTAGTACGAGAGGACCGGGACGGACGAACCTCTGGTGTGCCAGTTGTCCTGCCAAGGGCACCGCTGGTTAGCTACGTTCGGAAGGGATAACCGCTGAAAGCATCTAAGCGGGAAGCCTGTTCCAAGATGAGGTTTCTCACCACCTTTGAGTGGTTAAGGCCCCCCACAGACCATGGGGTTGATAGGCCAGAACTGGAAGCCCGGTAACGGGTGTAGGTGACTGGTACTAATCGGCCGAGGACTTACCAACAAAGAAGCTACGCGTCCACTGTGCGGTATCTGAAACAACACACAGACACCGGTTGTTCGATAAGCAGAAGGGTTTCCCCCTTCTGGCTTGTTGTGGCTGGTGTGTGGATAGTTTCATAGAGTTACGGCGGCTATAGCGGTGGGGAAACGCCCGGTCCCATTCCGAACCCGGAAGCTAAGGCCACCAGCGCCGATGGTACTGCACTCGACAGGGTGTGGGAGAGTAGGACACCGCCGGAACATCCTT
>NZ_JBSGEQ010000092.1:0-5180 GCF_053602975.1 Nocardia sp. NPDC004278 | reverse complement strand
CATGTGGATTGGTCTGCGGGGTCGGTGCGGATTCTGGCCGAGGCGCATCCGTGGCCTGCCTCGGTGGACCGGGTGCGGCGCGCGGGGGTGTCCTCCTTCGGCATCAGCGGCACCAACGCCCACATCGTGCTCGAGGAAGCGCCCGCGACGGTCGCACCGTCCGATGACGAGACCACCGACGATGGTGTTCCCATCCGGGCGGATCTGGTGCCGCTGCTGGTGTCGGCCAAGACCGCCGACGCGCTACCGGGTCAGGCGAAGCGGTTGCGGCAGTGGCTGATCGACAATCCCGATGCGGACCTGTGGAGTGTGGCCTCTTCGTTGATCGAAACCAGGGCACAGTGGGACCGGCGCGCCGTGGTGCTCGGCCGCGATCGCGAGCAATTGCTGGCCGGGTTGGCGGATCTGACATCCGGTTCGGTGCTGCCGGGCACGCCGATGCGGGGGAAGGTCGCCTTCCTGTTTACGGGGCAGGGTGCGCAGCGGGTGGGTATGGGGGCGGGGTTGTATGCGGCGTTCCCGGTTTTCGCTGCGGTGTTCGATGAGTTGTGTGCTGAGTTCGACCGGTTGCTGGGTGCGTCCTTGCCGGGTGTTTCGTTGCGCGAGGTTGTGTTCGGTGGCGGTGATGGTGAGTTGTTGCATCGCACCGAGTTCACCCAGCCTGGTTTGTTCGCGTTCGAGGTGGCGCTGTTCCGGTTGATCGAGTCCTTCGGTGTGACACCGGATGTGTTGATCGGGCATTCGATCGGTGAGTTGGTGGCGGCGTATGTGGCGGGGGTGTGGTCGCTCGAGGATGCGTGCGCGTTGGTGGTCGCGCGCGGTCGGCTGATGGGTGCGTTACCCGAAGGCGGCGCGATGCTCGCGGCAGCTGTGACCGCGGAGCGGGCCGCCGAACTCGTCGCGACATATGGGGATCGCCTGTCGGTCGCGGCGCTGAACGGTCCGGCCTCGGTCGTGCTGTCCGGCGATCTGGACGTCGTCGAGGCGGCGGAGCTCGAGTTGTCCGGTGCTGGCGTCAAGACCTCGCGGTTGCGGGTGAGCCATGCGTTCCATTCGGCGCGGATGGATGCCATGCTGGCCGAATTCCGCACTGTCGCCGCCGGGTTGACGTATCGGACACCCGCGATCGCGATGGTGTCGAACATCTCCGGTGCCATCGCGGGCGCCGAGGTGACCGATCCGGAATATTGGGCTGCCCAGGTGCGCGGCTGTGTGCGATTCGCACCCGGCGTCGACACTCTCGTCGCCGACGGGGTGCGGCGGTTCGTCGAGGTCGGCCCGGACGCGGTGCTGGCGTCGCTGACACGTCAATGCCTGGCCCGGCACCCGGACCTCGAGGCGGATGCGCTGGTGGCCGCCGCGTCTCGGCGCTCGGTCGACGAGGTGATGCAGTACCTGACGATGTTGGCGCAAGCGCATAGCGCCGGTATCCACGTCGACTGGCGCGCATTGTTCGCGGGCCGTTCGCCGAGTCGAGTGTCCTTGCCCACGTACGCGTTTCAGCGTCAGCGGTACTGGTTGGAGCCGTTCGCCGGTGCTTCGTCTTCGGCAGGAGCGCCCGACCATCCGATCTTGACCGGCGTCGTGCCCCTGGCGGGCAAGGACGAATGCCTGTTCACTGCCAGCGTGTCGCTGCGGACGCAGCCATGGCTCGCCGATCACACGGTTTTCGGCTCGGTGCTGCTGCCGGGCGCCGGATTCGTCGAACTCGCACTGAGCGCGGGTGCGCGGCTCGATGCCGGTTTCGTCGAGGAACTGCTGCTCGAAGGACCGCTGATGCTCGAGGGCGATACCGCCGTCGATATCCAGGTCGCCGTCGAGCCCGCCGATGACGCGGGCCGACGCCGGTTCGTGATCTACTCGCGCGGCATCACCGAGCCGGATGCCGCTGCGGCCGAATGGATTTCGCACGCCAGCGGGGTACTGGCCCCCGCTGCGTCTGCCGTGCCCACGTGGGTCGAGGCGGGACGGCACGGCTCGGCGGACGAATGGCCGCCCGCCGGGGCGGAACCGGAGCCGCACGACGGGCTCTACACCCACCTGGCCGATCTGGGATTGGGCTACGGTCCCGCATTCCAGGGGGTCACCTCGGTCTGGCGCGACGGTGACGACCTCCTCGCCGAGGTCGTCGTCGGCGACGAAAACGGAGCTTCCACCGCGTTGTTCGGGATTCACCCGGCACTGCTCGACGCCGCCTTCCATGCCGCCATCGCTGGGCTGGCGCAGGACATGCCGTCGGGGCGGTTGCCGCTGCCGTTCTCGTTCGCCGGAGTGCGGTTGTACCGCGCCGGTGCGACGGCAGTCCGGGTTCGACTGACTCGGTTGAGCGCCGGTCGAATCCGGGTCGCCGCGTTCGATGAAACGGGTGAGCCGGTATTGAGCCTCGAATCGCTCACCGCCCGTCCCGTCGATGCCAAGGCGTTGAACAGCGGGGCCGGCCGGCGTGCGTCGCTCTCGGACATCGAGTGGGTGCCGGTGTCGACCGGAACTATCGCGGCGACGTCGGTGGCAGTTCTCGGCACCGAACACATTACGGGCGTGGCTCATTCGTATGACGGGCTCGCCGAACTGCTCGAAGCCGATCAGACTCCGGAGATCGTCGTATGGTCACCGGCCGGGGACGCCGATGCCGATACCGCAACGCGCACTCGTGCGTGGGTGCGTGCGGCATTGGAATTCTTGCAGAGCTGGCAGGCGCAGGAACGGTTACACGATTCCCGGCTGGTGGTGCTCACGCGCGGTGCTGTCGGCGTATCGGGCGAGGCGCCGGATCCGGCCGCAGCGGCGGTGCGGGGCCTGGTGCGCAGTGCGCAGTTCGAGCACCCGGAGCGGTTCGTGCTCCTCGATGTGCGCGCCGACGTCGATCCGACCGCTGATCTGATCGCCGCGGCCGTGCGTTCGGATGAACCACAGCTCGCCGCCCGCGATGGCGGTTTGCTGGCGCCGCGGTTGCGGCGGCAGTCCGGCTCGACCGCAACCGTCGAGGACGCATTCGGTACCGGTGCGGTGCTGATCACCGGTGGCACCGGTGGTTTGGGCGCGCTGGTGGCGCGCCATATCGTCGAAACACACGGTGTGCGGCGGTTGGTCTTGGTGTCGCGGCGCGGTGAGCGTGCTGACGGCGCAACGGATTTGGTGTCGGAGTTGACCGCTGCCGGTGCGCAGGTGCGGGTCGCGGCATGTGATGTCGGCGACCGTGCGGCCCTGGCGGCGCTGCTGACCGAGTTGTCCGGCGAATTCACGCCGAGTGCGGTGATCCATTCGGCCGGCGTGCTCGACGACGGCACCATCGAGACCCTGTCCGCCGAACAGGTGGACCGAGTACTCACCGCCAAGGCCGACGCCGCCTGGCACCTGCACGAGCTGACCAGCGAGCAGGATCTGTCGGCGTTCGTGCTGTTCTCCTCGATCGCCGGGGTGATCGGATCGCCGGGCCAGGGCAACTACGCGGCTGCCAACGCGTTCCTGGACGCGCTGGCAGCCGACCGGCGGGTCGCGGGGCTGCCCGCCGTGTCGATCGCGTGGGGCTCCTGGAACCAGGCCGGCGGGATGACCAGCGGTCTCGGCAGCGCGGCGATGGCGCGGTTGGGTCAGCTGGGCGCGCGTCCGTTGGCGACGGCGGACGGTTTGGCACTGTTCGATCGCGCGCTCGCGGCGAGCGCATCGACCGTGGTCGGCGCCGAATTCGATACCGAGACATTGGCGGCGCAGGCCCGCGACGGATCGCTGCCCCGGATGTTGCACTCGATCGTGTCGGTGCCCGTGCGGCGCACCGCGGACGCGAGCGGCACGTTGGCGCTGCGGCTGGCCGCCGCCCCCGCGCAGGAACGCGAGACGATCGTGCTCGACGTGGTGCGCGAGCAGGTCGCCGGAGTACTCGGGCATATCTCGGGTGAGGCGATCGATCCCGCCGCGCCGTTCAACGAGATCGGCTTCGATTCGCTGGCGGGGGTGGAGTTTCGCAACCGCCTCGCCAAGGCCACCGGGGTGGCGTTGCCCTCGACGCTGGTATTCGACTACCCCACGGCCGCGGCCGTGGCGTCGTTCGTGCGATCGCGCGTCGGTGACGTGGACGTCGATGCGAACCGCGTTGCCAAACGCCCCGCACGCCGGATCCGCACCGACGAGCCGATCGCGATCGTGGGGATGAGCTGTCGCTACCCGGGGGGCATCGAATCACCGGAACAGCTATGGGATGTGGTGGCATCCGGAATCGACGCGATCGGCGAATTCCCGACCGATCGCGGCTGGGATCTCGACCGGTTGTTCCATCCCGATCCCGACCATTCGGGCACGTCTTACCTGCGCCACGGCGGATTCATCTCCGGTGTCGGGAATTTCGATGCCGGGTTCTTCGGTATCGGTCCGCGTGAGGCGTCGGCGATGGATCCGCAGCAGCGGTTGCTGCTCGAGGCGTCGTGGGAAGCGTTGGAGGACGCGGGAATCGATCCGTTCGCCCTGCGCGGCAGTGATACCGGCGTCTTCGTCGGCGTCTCATATCAGGACTACGAGCAGATCGCCAAGGCGGCGGGTCCGGTGGCCGAGGGGTACGTGGGTACTGGTTCGGCGGGCAGTGTCGTCTCGGGCCGGGTGTCGTACACGTTGGGTCTGGAAGGCCCTGCGGTGACGGTGGATACGGCATGTTCGTCGTCGCTGGTCGCGATCCATCTGGCCTGTCAGGCGCTGCGTCAGGGCGAGAGCTCCCTCGCCTTCGCCAGCGGCGTCCAACTGATGGCGACGCCGTTCATGTTCATGGAATTTTCCCGGCAGCGTGGGTTGTCGCGGGATGGGCGGTGTAAGGCGTTTTCGGCGTCGGCCGATGGTGTGGGCTGGGCCGAGGGTGTCGGTGTGCTGGTGTTGGAGCGGCTCTCGGATGCGAAGCGGTTGGGACACAACGTGCTTGCCGTGATCCGGGGTTCAGCGGTGAACCAGGACGGCGCTTCGAATGGCCTCTCGGCCCCGAACGGTCCGTCACAGGAGCGTGTGATCGCGGCGGCGCTGGCCGCCGCCGGACTGGATCCGACCGATGTCGACGCGGTGGAAGCCCACGGGACAGGCACCCCGCTGGGTGATCCGATCGAAGCGCAGGCGTTGATCGCGGCGTATGGGCAGGGCCGTGCGGAGCCGTTGCGGATCGGTTCGTTGAAGTCGAATATCGGGCATTCGCAGGCGGCTGCGGG
>NZ_JBSGEQ010000091.1:0-5904 GCF_053602975.1 Nocardia sp. NPDC004278 | reverse complement strand
ACCGGCAGCCAGCGCCCGCGCTCCCGCGAGCAGACCAGCACGGTCCTCGGCCACGACAACAGCCCGGTGCTCGAACACACCACGCGTCGATGCCAGCGAGAAGCCGATATCGATCGAGTTGTGCTCGGCCACCTGCGATATCAGGCGGGCAGCCTGGGCGGCAAGAGCCGCACCACTGCGGGCCGAGAGCATCCACGGCAATACAGCCGGCAGCGAATCCAGCGCCGGAGTTGGCTCCGCGACCGGCTCGGTCATCGGGGCCTGCTCGATGATGACGTGAGCATTCGTGCCACTGATACCGAACGACGACACACCAGCACGACGCGGCCGATCCGCCACCGGCCACGCCACCGACTCGGTCAACAACCGCACATGGCCCTCGGACCAATCAACCTTCGTCGAGGGCTGATCGACATGCAGGGTCTGCGGCAGCAGCCCGTGCCGCATCGCCATCACCATCTTGATCACACCGCCCACACCCGCGGCGGCTTGGGAATGACCGATGTTGGACTTCAACGACCCCAGCCACAACGGACGATCCGCCGCACGATCCTGCCCATACGTCGCCAACAGCGCTTGCGCCTCGATCGGATCACCCAACGTGGTACCGGTGCCGTGGGCCTCCACCGCGTCGACCTCGTCCGGAGAGATACCGGCGTTCGCCAGCGCTTGGCGGATCACCCGCTGCTGCGACGGACCGTTCGGCGCGGAGAAGCCATTCGAGGCGCCATCCTGATTCACCGCCGAACCGGCAAGCACCGCCAGCACCTGATGACCGTTGCGGCGAGCGTCGGACAACCGTTCCAACACCAGTACACCGGCACCTTCGGACCAACCGACACCATCGGCCGTGTCGGCGAAGGACTTACACCGACCGTCCGGCGACAACCCCCGCTGCCGCCCGAATTCGAGGAACATATCAGGGGTCGCCATCACGGCCACACCACCGGCCAATGCCAGATCGCACTCCCCCGACCGCAGCGACTGCCCGGCCAGATGCATTGCCACCAGCGACGACGAACATGCCGTATCCACGGTGACCGACGGCCCTTCCAGGCCGAACACATACGACACCCGACCCGAGACCAAACTGCCGGCGGAACCGCTACCGGTCCCGGTTGCTCGGGCGTAGTCGTGGTACATCAGACCGGTGAACACCCCGGTGGAGCTGCCACGCAGCACCGCAGGATCGACACCGGCCCGTTCCAGCGCCTCCCACGACACCTCCAACAGCAACCGCTGCTGCGGATCCATCATCGTGGCCTCGTTCGGACTGATCCCGAAGAAGTCGGCGTCGAATTCGGCTGCGGAGTACAAGAACCCGCCACTACGCGTATAGGTCTTGCCTGCCTTACCGGGCTCGGGATCGTAGATGCCCTCGATGTCCCAGCCGCGATCCACCGGCATCGCACCGGTGGTGTCAACGCCCGAGACGACCAGATTCCACAGATCCTCCGGCGAAGCGACACCACCGGGATAGCGACAGGCCATCGCCACCACCGCGATCGGCTCGTCGTCGGCTCGGACCCGACTGACCGCGCGCTCTTCGAGAGCTTCGGTACCGGTGATTTGCGTACCGATGAACTCGGCCACGACTTGTGGATTGGGGTAATCGAAGATGAGCGTGGCCGGGAGTAGCAGACCGGTCGCGGTGTTGAGCTTGTTGCGGAACTCGATGGCGCTCAACGAGTCGAACCCGAGCTGCTGGAAAGCCTGCTGGGGTGCAACAGCAACGAGGGAGGCGTGTCCGAGAATCTCGGCGGCAACCGCGCGGACAAGGTCGACCAGGGCACTATTGCGGTCGGCATCCGACAGGCCCGCTAGCTGCTGCAGGAACGCCTGACCCGCCGAGGTCCGGCTGTGGCGGCGCACCGGAATCGGTGCGATCGCGCGCACGAGAGCCGGGACCTGCTCGCCCCTGGTTCGAAGCACCGCCGGATCGACCCGCAGCGCTACCAGCTGAGCGGTATCGGTGGCAATCGCCGCATCGAACAACGCCAGACCCTCGGCCTCGGTCAGCGGCGGGAAGCCCTGCCTGCGCATCCGATCGAAATCGTCCTCGGACAGCTCCGTACCAAGACCGCTCGATCGCGCCCACAACCCGTAATCGAGAGAGGTCCCAGGCAATCCCAGACCGCGTCGATGCACCGCGAGGGCATCCAGGAAGACATTCGCCGCAGCGTAATTGGCTTGACCAGCGGCCAGCACCAGCCCACCCGCCGAGGACAACAGCACGAACAGCGACAGCGACCGATCACGCGTGAGCTCGTGCAGATGCCACGCCGCATCGACCTTGGGCCGGAACACATACTCGATCCGGTCCGCCGTCATCGACTCGATCACACCGTGATCGGCAGTTCCCGCCGCATGAACCACGCCCACCAGCGGATGCTCGTCGGAGACGCCGTCCAGCAGCGCGGCCAGCGCAGACCGCTCGGACACATCACACGCGGCAATGGTGACCGCAGCGCCGAGCCCGACCAACTCTGCACGCAACTCGGCGGCACCGGGAGCGTGCAGGCCACGCCGAGACGTCAAAAGCAGATGCCGCACACCATGTTCGGTCACCAGATGCCGAGCGATCACCGCACCCAGACCACCCGTGCCACCGGTCACCAGCACGGTGCCCGGCTCGGACAGCCGAATGATCGTGCCGGGTGCGCGGCGGGCCAACCGCGGCACGAGCAGGGTCGTGCCACGCAGCGCGGCCTCCGGTTCCCCAGCGGCGGCTGCCACCGCGGTCGCGACAGCGAACAGGTCAACGTCCTGATCCAGATCGACGAGCTGGAACCGAGCCGGGTGCTCGGCCTGCGCAGCACGCAGCAGCCCCCACACCGGCGACTGATCCAGACGCACCTGCTCGGAATCGGCAACGGCCACTGCTTGCTTGGTCAGCACAACCAAACGGGAAGCGGCGAAACGGGTTTCGGCCAGCCAACCCTGGACGGTGTCGAGCACACCGGTCACGACCTGCCGGGCCGCCGCTGTCGGCGGACCGTCGGGCAGCGGGCACTCGAGCAGCACGATGTCGGGAACAACCGGCTCCTCGGCCGCATCCAGATCGGTGATCAACGCCGCGAGATCACGATAGCGCCGCATCGCACCGGAACCCCGGTCACCGCGGTTCCGGCCGGAACCGAGTACCGCCACGCGGCCCGGCTCGACATGCACCGCCGACGACGGCGCAACGGTGACCCATTCCACGCCGAAGAGGGCATCCGACAACCGGTCCGCGCCCAGGCGCTCGGCCGATACCGGCCGAGACACCAGAGCGCCCACCGACAGCACCGGCCGGCCCTGGTCATCGGCTATCTGCACGGCGAAGTTGTCGCCTTCGAGGACGCTGCGTACCCGCACGGCGGCGGCACCTGCCGAGTGCACGACCACCCGGTTCCAGGCGAAAGGCAGCACCGCGGAACCGTTTCCGCTGTGCCGACCATGAATGATCCCGGCGTGCAAGGCCGAGTCGAACAATGCGGGATGGATTCCGAAACCCTTGGCGTCCTGCGGATCCGGCAGCGCGACCTCGGCGAACAATTCATCGCCGCGCCGCCATGCCGCCTGCAAACCCTGGAAGAACGGGCCATACCCGTAACCGAGTTCGAGCAACTCGTCATAGGCTCCGTCGACGTCCAACGGCTGCGCGCCCACCGGAGGCCACGAAGTCAGATCGAAATCAGCCACGGCGTCCCCCGGGGCGAGCACACCCTCGGCGTGCAGCGACCACGCACCCGCTGCGTCCGGTCGAGAATGGACGGTCAGTCGTCGGCGACCGGCCTCGTCGGCAGCGGCCACCACGACCTGTACCGCGACACTGCCTTCGGCGGGCAACGTCAACGGGGTGTGCAGGACAAGCTCGTCCACCACCGCGCAGCCCAGCAGACCGCCGACATAGCCAGCCAGCTCGACGAATCCGGTACCCGGCAGCAATACGACTCCGTGCACGCGGTGATCGGCCAGCCATTCAACGGAGTCCACCGACCACCGGCCGGTGAAGCTGACTGCACCCGAATCCGGGTGCGGCACAACGGCACCGAGCAAGGGGTGGTCCACCGTATCGAGCCCGACGGCGGTGATTCCGCCGAGTTCGGCACCGAGCCACGACTGGGCCAACATCTGCTTGGCATCGAGCCAGAACCGCTCGTGTTGGAAGGCATAGGTGGGCAAGTCGATTCGCCGGGCTCCGGTACCGGCGTAGCGACCGGCCCAGTCGACCTCGGCACCGGCCACGAACAACCCTGCCACCGCATTCGATACGGTTGCGGCAGCTGCGTGGCCACGTCTGGTCACAGCGACTGTCGTTGCGTCACTGAGAGTTTGGGCGACCATCGGGGTCAGGACTGCGTCGGGCCCGACCTCGGCGAACCTGGCGACACCCAGGCCCGCCATCGCGGTAACCGCATCGGCGAACCGCACCGTGTCCCGGACCTGACCGACCCAATACGACGGATCCGACATCTCATCGGTCACCTGGGCACCGGTCACCGTCGACACCAACGGAAGGCTCGGCCGACCGAACGCCAAACCCTCTATCGCCGAAGCGAACTCGCCCAGCATCGGCTCCATCAACGCCGAATGGAACGCATGCGACACCCGCAACCTGTGTATGCGCCAACCTTGTTCGACGCACCGATCGGCAACAGCCACGACATCGTTCTCGACACCGGAAAGCACCACCGACGACGGGCCGTTGACCGCCGCGATCGACACCCCACCGGCCAGCAGCGGTAGTACATCGGCCTCCGACGCATCGACCGCCACCATCGCCCCGCCTGCGGGCAGCGCCCACATCAACCGGCCGCGCGCGGCCACCAACACACACGCATCCGACAACGACAACACACCGGCCACATGCGCGGCAGCGACCTCACCAATCGAATGACCCGCCACCACATCAGCACGCACACCCCACGATTCCAGCAACCGGAACAACGCCACCTCGAACGCGAACAAACCCGCCTGCGCGAACACGGTCCGGTCGATCAGGTCATCGCTCACCAAAGCAGCGCTCAGCGAAACCGATTGCCCCAGTAGCGGATCCAGTTCAGCCACGATCGCATCGAAAGCCTCGGCGAACACCGGATACGCACCGCGCAGCTCAGTAGCCATACCCGCCCACTGCGCACCCTGACCCGAAAACACCACACCCGTCGAACCCGACACCACACGACCGGACACCACACCGGGAGCCGGCACACCGGCAGCCAATGCCCGCACACCGGCCAGCAGATCGTCACGCCCCTCGGCCACGACAACCCCGCGATGCTCGAACACACTGCGCGCCGACGCCAACGAGAAACCGATATCAATCGGATCGTGTTCGCCCACATGCGATGTCAAACGATCGGCCTGATCGGCAAGAGCATGGCTACTGCGTGCCGAAACCACCCACGGCAACACAGCCGGGACAGTCCGCACAACCGGCACCGGGGCAGGCTCCACCACCGGGGCCTGTTCCAGGATGACGTGGGCGTTGGTGCCGCTGATACCGAACGAGGACACACCGACGCGGCGCGGCCGATCGGTCACGGGCCATGGCCGCGGCTCGGTCAGCAGCCGCACATGACCCTCGGACCAATCAACCTTCGTCGAGGGCTGATCAACATGCAGAGTTCGCGGCAGCAGCCCGTGCCGCATCGCCATCACCATCTTGATCACACCACCCACACCCGCAGCGGCCTGGGTGTGACCGATGTTGGACTTCAACGACCCCAGCCACAGCGGACGATCCGCATCACGGTCCTGCCCATAGGTAGCAAGCAAGGCTTGGGCTTCGATCGGATCACCCAACGTGGTACCAGTGCCGTGGGCCTCGACCACATCCACCTCGACCGGCGACACCCCGGCATTCGCCAACGCCTGCCGAATCACCCGCCGCTGCGACGGACCGTTCGGCGCGGTCAA
>NZ_JBSGEQ010000090.1:0-6501 GCF_053602975.1 Nocardia sp. NPDC004278 | reverse complement strand
ACCCGCTTCGACAAGCTGGCCATCACCTACCGCGCCGGATTCGTCCTGGCCCTCATCGTGGAATGGCTCAAATCATTAGGAGACACGACCTAGTGCGGCGAGCTGGGCGGCTGTGGCCTGGCGTTCGCGTTGGACCTGTTGGGTCCAATCTGCGACGAGGGCCGGGTCGGTGCCCGCTTCGAGTGCTGCTCGATAGCGGGACAGTTTGCGGTCATGTTCAGCGAGCGATCGTCGCGCGCTCTCGATGGCGGGTGTGTTGTCGGATTGCGAGCCTTCCAGCATGGTCAGCGAATGCTCGATCCGGTCGGGATGGAAGATGTCGGCCAACCATGAATCGATCGGGCCGCTGAGCTGGTCCTCGCGTAGGTAGACGGTGATCGGTGGTCGATCTTGTTGGCGAGGGCGTACTCGGAGGGGTACCGGCAGCGGTAGTGCGGCAGCCCGTGGTTCCAATTGCCTTGCATCCGCCGTCCGCAGGTCTGGTGGAACAGCAGCCCTTTGAAGGCGTACGGGTGCTGGCGGCGGGTCGTTGTCCTGCCCGTCGATCGCGGCCCTCGGGCGGCGAGCCGCAGTTGTGTCTGCTCGAAGGTGTCCTTGCTGATGAGCGCGCTATGAGCGGGCTGGTCGGAGTAGACCCATTCCGTCTTCAGATTCCACGCCAGTCTGGTGTGATGGCCGAGCGCGACGTCCTCGACGTCGATGAGGGACTCCTGTTTGCGTTGCTTGTTCCATACTTCGTAGCCGGTGTAGCGCGGATTGCCCAGGATCGCGCGCACAGCGCTCTTCGACCACGCGGCTCCAGATCGGTGGCTGTTGCGCCTGCGGTCGTAGGCCGAAGGGCACAAGATGTCATCGCAGGTGAGGCGTTGCGCGATGGCGAAGATCCCGATGCCGGCGAGGTACGCGCTGAAGATTCGGTGTACGACCGGTGCGGTAACTGGGTCCGGTTCGAGTGTGTGAAGGCGTTTACCGTCGGCGGCTTTGCCCGGATTGGGATGGGGCCCAGCGTCGGCGAGACGATACCCGTAAGGTGGGCGGCCGCCGAGGTAGCGGCCCTCGACTTGCGCTTGAGCGGCCATGGCGGCGCGGACGCGGATCTTGATGCGGTTGCGTTCGCCTTTGGACATGCCGCCGAATACCGACATGATCAGATCGTGGGCTTCGGAGTCCGGGTCGACCGGCCCGCCGACCTCCGGCACCCACAGTTGCACGCCGTAGTGAACGAAGACCGGAAACGTCAGCCCGAACTGGTTGCCGTAGAACGCGCGCTGCGGTTCGCCGATCACGACCGCGTCGAATCCTCGCCCGGGTTCTTTGAGCAACTCGAGCAGCCGCCCCGCTGCGGGGCGCCGCTTCCACGGAATCGACCGCGACTGCCCGATGTCGAAGAACTCCGCGACGATCTGCCCGCGCTGGCCGATCAACGCGTGTGCTCGTCCGAGCTGCCAATTGCGAGACGCTTCCGGGTCCTGCTGGTCTTCGGTGGAGACCCGCCCGGCGAAAGCGAACCGGATCATTGCTGCGATTCCTCCTGCTGGTCAAGAAAAACATCGGAGTTCGGGGACGCCCCGGCTGAACTGCCCCATCCTGGGGAGCTGCGATCGGCGGTGTCGGTGGTGGTGTTTGTGCCGGACTCGGTCGGGGACTGTCGACAGCCTCGCCACGAGTCGCGCGGGCATGTCGAAGAATAATCTCCAGCAACACTTTAGCGGCTGCGGCGTTGAGTTCCGGCGGATCGTTCGGGACGACGACGGTGATGTCTTCGGTGCGGCTACGGTCAGCGTCATCATGCGTTTTGCTGCGGTCAGGGCGCACGGCGCACGTCCTCGGCTGCAGCGGCGAACTCGTAGCTAGTGGTTAACGATCGATACCTCAGTCTGTACCGGTTGCGGTACCAGCTGGGCCGGGCATAGTTCTCTGCCTGCGGGCGGCCACGAGTCGGTGCGCTGGGGTGGACAGTCGGGGTCGCGGAATGCGTGAGTGCTGGGTACAGAGGTTGGACAAGCGCCCTGGGGTCACGATGACCAGTAGAAGGCTGGGCGAGGAGATAGAAAGGCATGGGTCCTCCAAGCCTGCCGATTCTCCCACTATCTATGAAAGCCGAAACACGACGATTTCGCCACCACCCGAAGCCCTGATCCGCGAACGCGGCCAAACCTGCACCGTGAGCGGCAGAACAGGAGGCAGGCACTATCCAAGGATGCTGCCATAGAAGTACTCACGCCCGAACGCCTCCCAGTCTCCGAGGCCGTCGGTGAGCCCTGGGGCAGGTGGACAGCTCTGCCACGATGTCGACATGCCCGTGATCCGCCAGGTAAGCGAGCGTCAGTTGAACTCCGGCGCCCACCACGAACTGAACGCCGAACCCACACGCGGTATCGAAGTCCAGATGCTTGGCCCGCACATCATGGACACGTCACTGAGGGCACCGATGAGGTAGAGCAGAAACGCGCACCAGAATTCTCGAAATAGTCCGCATGCCGGCCAGCGCGCCGATCATTTATCTCCGACTGGAAAATCGAACGCAGCAGCGCGTGGTGAGCTGTCACGTTCCGCGGCTCGATCGCCGCCATCAGGCGTTCCCGCCCCGCCGAGGTATCGACCTGGGCTACCACGACACGAGGGTCGGCGCCCCGACACTATGCCTTCCGTTTCGCTCAGATACGTGACGGCGCAGCAGGTCCCAGCTGAGAAGGCGACCGCCGGGCTGGGGGATTCGAAACCGCGACCCCTTGATATTCAAAGACCTGGTCAACGCTCTGAACCGCTGGACAATACTAGGTATCAGCAGGCATTTCAGTACACGTCAGCATCTTTCGCGACAGGACACTACCACTCGCCCGGCGCCCCGGTCATCACCTCCGTCAGCGCGCCTATCGGCGCGAAGCTGATGACGGTGTCATCAGGCGACTGAAGTTCTGTCTGCCTAGCCACTGTCCTTGTGGCTCAAGGGAATCCCTGTCTCGCCCGCCCCACTATCGCCCTCTCCAGCGAATTGGTGTTGGAGATAAGTCGATCCCAGAAAGGAATCCGATGAAGCCTCGCAACGTTCCCGCCAAACACGCCGACAACCATCAGTCCCCTCGACATCAGGCCGCGCGCCGTGTTCCATATAGGGATCATTCGCCACAGCATCGGATACCACCGGAGACGCTGTTGCGCAGCAGACGTCACCGCGGCGCGCCACCGTCGGGAGGGGACGTAGGCATGGACATCGACATTTCTTGCCCGGCCTGTGGTCGCATGGACTGGGTCCAAAGTGTGCCGGCTGTCCACTCAGACGGGGTGTCGACCAACTCCGGGACGAACCTCTACTCTGGTGTCGGAATAGTCGCGACCGGCCTGGTTCCGGTGTTCGGGAGCGCGACGGTCGAACGTACTCACACCACTGCGCTGGCGCGCAGTCTCGCACGTTGTCGGCGTTCACGGAAATCCCCAGGTTGAGCCGGTTTTCGTTCAGGTAATTCCCGGATTCCCGTTCACGTAATTGGGTAGGGTTTCGTTCACGTAATTCCCCATTGTGGTGGGCGTGTTGTGGCTGGTGTGGTCCTCGCAGGAAGTTGGCTGCTCCCATCTGATGAAGGTGATGGGAGCCAGAATTGGCGAGGAGAACGTTCGACGTGGTCGATGTGGCCGAGATCTTGATCCACTGGCATGCGGGTCGTTCGCAGAGCCAGATCAGGTCCAGCCTGGGGTTGGACCGCAAGGTAAAGAAGTATGTGGACCCGGCGATGGCGGCTGGTCTGGCGCCTGGTGGTCCGGTGCGGTCGCCGCAGGAGTGGGGCGAGTTGGTGCGGGAGTGGTTCCCGCACTTGGCCGATACGAGGTTGCGGCAGACGACGTGGCCGCAGATCGATGCGAATCGCGATTACATCGCCCGCCGAGATGGACGCCGCCTACCATGCTCACCGTCTATCCCAAAGATCTGAGCCAGTCCTCGATCAGACCAGCGACCTCGGGTGCACCATCTGCAATTGCACTCAAGTGGTCCGACTGAACCCTCCTCACTATCTGGTTCGGATACCACGGTTCCGCCAGAGCAAGACCAGGGTGCAAGGGCTTCTGACACTGGATGAACAATTCACTGGATGCGAGCTCTCCAAAATTGATCGACTGCAGCAACGCCGACCATCCGACCATCCCTTCGCATCCGTACCTATCAACGTCGCCGACACGGTCACGATCGAACAGAGAGAAGTTCTCAGCGGTTCTGAGTGGATCACGCGCCGTCGCATCGCTATCAGAGGGGTACGAATCCACAAGCACGACACCGACGATGTCTGCCCTTGATTCTTTCTCCAAATGCGCAGCTACTGCATGTGCGACTGCGCCACCAGACGAGAAGCCCACAAGGACGCATGGCCGCCCGCCCGAAGCGTCGACGACCACATCCGCCAACATCCTCATCGCTACATCCGAGGTGGCGGGGAATTGATCACCCTGCTCAAAACCAGGCAATTGTATTCCTGTGACTTGATTCCGTCCGTTGAATTCCGACGCTAACCGCGCGTACTGGTGGACGCCACCTGCCGGGGTAATGGGCCTTATGCACAGAATCTGTACGTCACCAGGCCCGTTCGCCAACGCAATTGGCATCGGGAGTGGTATGTAGAGATGGGAGTCGAACACCCTCCGCGCTTTCGCACCTGATCGGATTTCTTCATAGAAATTCTCGAGCGTCCCCGAACGCCTGGCGTCCGAGTACTCCGTGAAGAATTCTTCAACTGGGTCGTTATCATCGGAATCAGTTGGAGTGTTGCGGGATTCACCACACAGAAGTTTGTGGAGGTGTTCGGCGAGGACAGTGGATGTCGGAAAGTCGAAGATCAGTGTCGCGGGCAGGGTGAGTCCGGTTATCGACTTCAAACGGTTGCGGACCTCGACCGCGCTGAGTGAGTCGAACCCCAATTCCAGGAAAGGCCGGCCTGCAGCGATTGCTGCCGGACCATCGTGCCCTAGTACTGTCGCGATCTGGGCGCGCACCGCATCCAAGATCATGCGTCGTTGCTCGGAATCGTTGAGTCCCTGAACGCGATGGCGCAGATCTGAGTCCCGCCCGAGCGATGTCGCGCCAGGTCGGGCCAGAGGTGCCAAGTCTGCAAACAGCGCTGGCAGCTGCCGAGCGCTGACCAAGCCCAGGAGGGCGGCCGTATCCAATTGCGCGGCTAGCACAGACGCGTACTCGTTGCCGACGGCTCTGTCGAACAAGGTCAACGCATGTTCAGTGCTCATCGGGGCGAGTCCGCTCCGGTTCATCCGGGCCAAATCACCTTCACTCAGCTGTTCTGTCATTCCGCTGGGCGGAGCCCACAGCCCCCACGCCACCGAGAGCGCGGGATCTCCCTGCGCGCGTCGATAGGCCGCCAAGGCATCAAGGGTCGCATTTGCCGCAGCATAGTTGCCCTGTCCGGGCGACCCGAGAGACCCTGCTGCGGAGGAGAACATCACGAAAGCCGAAAGTTCCATGCCAGCCGTCAGCTCATGCAGATGCATCGCGGCATCGGTCTTCGACGCGAGCACGGTGTCGATACGTTCGGGGGTCAACGATCCGATCACGCCGTCGTCGAGGACACCGGCGGTGTGAACGACGGCCGTTAACGGATGCTCGGTGGATATCTCCGCTAGCAGTGCGACCAGCGCGTTCCGATCCGACACATCGCAGGCGACGATTTGCGCATGTACGCCCAATGCGGCTAGCTCTGCCTCCAATTCCTCCGCTCCGGGCGCGGCTGGGCCACTTCGACTCGTCAGCAGCAACCGCGTAACGCCGTATTCGGCCACCAGGTGGCGGGCCAGCAAACTGCCCAGCGCACCGGTGCCGCCGGTGATCAGTACTGTGCCGCTCGGACCGAATGCCTCACCGGACCGTTTTCCGTTGATCGCTGATGGCTCGACGCGAGCCAATCGGGCACCGTACACCTCACCCTCGCGGATAACGATTTGTGGTTCTGATGTCGCCAACGCCGCGGCCAGGTCAGTATCGACTCGCTCGGCATCGCTGTCGAGCAGCACGATCCGTCCCGGATCCTCCAGCTGGGCTGATCGGATCAAGCCCCACACTGCCGCGCCGGCCAGGTCGGTGATTTCGCCTGGTGCCAACCCCACAGCCCCGCTGGTGCGGATCACGAGAGCCGATCCGGCGAAGCGTTGCTCGGTCAACCACTTCTGCACCAGTGTGAGGGCCCGACTCGTCTCGGCATGTACTGCGTCCAGGCTCATTCCACCTGCGAAGTCGGCCACGACTACCGACGCGACCTCATCGCAGGTCCCCTTGCCGACGTCGCGCCAAGAAGTAATGGTCGGGGCGGCGGCTGGAGCGGCGACAGGTATCTGTGTCCAGTGCAGGTGCAGCAGGCCATCGGAGCAGGGGCGTCCTGCCATGAGCAGACTCTCTAGCGAAACCGATCGTGAAGTGAGGGATTCGGCGGTGAGCACCGGTTGACCGGCCGCGTCGGCGGCCTCCACCCGCACGCCACCGTCAACCCGACTCAGCCGCGCGCG
>NZ_JBSGEQ010000089.1:0-7200 GCF_053602975.1 Nocardia sp. NPDC004278 | reverse complement strand
GCACTCCAACACCACCGCGGCCGGAACCACGTCACCGAGATCCGCCCAGGCAACCGCGGCGACTTCACCCTCGGACACCGAGATCGGTGTCCAGCCGATGTCGAACAAAGCGGTGCGGGCAATAGGTGTACCGGTGGTGAGCTGCGCGGGATCGATCGGCCGGGATGCCAAATGCCGCACAGTCGCCACCGCAGCACCGGTCGAGTCCGCCAGATCCAGAGCAACACCATGCTCACCGACACGAGTGAGCCGAACACGCACTGCATCAGCACCCGCCGCATGCACCGTGACACCGGACCACTCGAACGGCAACGCCAGTCCGGCTCCCGAGGTGTCATCGGCAAAACGCAAGGCATGCAACGCCGCATCCAGCAACGCTGGATGCAGCCCGAACCGTTCCGCATCAGACCGGGCCTGGTCGGGCAATTCGATCTCAGCGTAGATCCCATCGGATCCCCGCCAGACCGACCGCAGCGCCTGGAACACCGGACCGTAGTGGTACCCCTGCGCATCGAGAGAGTCATAAACACCATCGATGTCCACGGCGACCGCACCAGCGGGCGGCCACTGCACCAGATCCACAGCCACGCTATCGAATCCGGACGCAAGCACCCCCTCGGCGTTCAACATCCACGACGCCACCGAATCGACGTCAACATCGGGGCGGGAGAAGATCCGCACCCCGCGACGCCCCGCGCTGTCCTCGCCACCGACGACGACACGCACCGCAACGCCCGCCGACTCCGGCAACACCAGCGGAGCCCGCAGAATCAGCTCATCCAGGCTCGGACAGCCCACTCGCTCCCCGGCGTGCAGGGCAAGCTCGACCAAACCGGTACCAGGGAACAGCACGGTGTCCATGACCCGGTGATCGGCCAGCCAGGGATGCGTCCGCAGCGACAACCTGCCACTGACGGCGACCACATCGGAATCCGGTTGCGACACCACCGCAGAGACCAAGGGATGTCCGGTAGCCACCAGACCCATCGATCGAGCGTCACCACTACCGGCGGCCCCTTCGGCCATCCAATAACGCCGACGCTGGAAAGCGTAGGTGGGCAAGTCGATTCGCTCAGCTCCGGTACCGGCATATAGACCAGCCCAGTCCACCTCGGCGCCGGAGACGAACAACCCTGCCAGCCCGCCCGACACCGTGGATGGATCGGCATGGTCTCGACGCGCCAAGGCCACCACAGTAGAAGCCGAAGCAGCCCGCTCGTCGAGAGTCTGGGCGATCATCGGAGTCAGCACGGCATCCGGCCCGACCTCAGCGAACCTGGCGACACCCAGGCCCGCCATCGCGGTAACCGCATCGGCGAACCGCACCGTGTCCCGGACCTGACCGACCCAATACAACGGATCCGACATCTCATCGGTCACCTGGGCACCGGTCACCGTGGACACCAATGGGATGCTGGGACGCGCGAACGCCAAACCCTCTATCGCCGAAGCGAACTCGGCCAGCATCGGCTCCATCAACACCGAATGGAACGCATGCGACACCCGCAACCGATGTGTGCGCCAACCACGTTCGGCACACGCCTCGGCGACAGCCACGACGTCGTTCTCGACACCGGACAACACCACCGACGACGGACCATTGACCGCCGCGATCGACACCCCACTTGCCGACACGTCACCAGCTGCCAGCAGCGGCAGCACGTCGGCTTCCGACGCACCCACAGCGACCATCGCCCCACCAGTAGGGAGCGCCTGCATCAACCGGCCACGCGCGGCCACCAACACACACGCATCCACCAAGGACATCACTCCGGCTACATGGGCGGCAGCAACCTCACCAATCGAATGACCCGCCACCACATCCGCACGCACACCCCACGACTCGAGCAACCGGAACAACGCCACCTCGAACGCGAACAAACCCGCCTGCGCGAACACCGTCCGATCGACCACGTCCTCGGACACCAACGCCACACCCAACGAAACCGATTGCTCCAGCAACGGATCCAATTCAGCGACGATCACATCGAAGTGCTCGGCGAACACCGGGAACGCCGCATGCAGCTCAGCGGCCATACCAGCCCACTGCGCACCCTGACCGGAAAACACCACACCCGTGGAACCCGACACCACACGACCGGACACCACACCCGGAATCGTTTCGCCGCGACCCAACGCTTGAATACCGGCGCGCAGGCCATCGCCTTCGGGTGACAGCACCACGGCTCGGTGGTCGAACAACACTCTCGAAGTCACGAGCGAGAAGCCGATGTCGATCGAGTCGTGGTCGTCGTCGATATGCGATACCAAGCGCCTGGCCTGCTCAGCAAGCGCCTCGCCACTACGCGCCGAGACCACCCATGGCAGCACGCCACCGGCCGGGACGGTCTTGACCACCGGCACGGGAGCCGGGTCCGCTGCCGGAGCCTGTTCGACGATGAGGTGAGCGTTGGTGCCGCTGAGGCCGAATGAGGACACACCGGCACGTCGTGGCCGATCTACCTCCGGCCACGCCACCGACTCGGTCAACAACCGGAGATGCCCCTCGGACCAATCAACCTTCGTGGAGGGCTGATCGACATGCAGGGTCTGCGGCAGCACACCGTGACGCATCGCCATCACCATCTTGATCACACCACCCACACCCGCAGCGGCCTGGGTGTGACCGATGTTGGACTTCAACGACCCCAGCCACAACGGACGGTCGGCAGCACGATCCTGCCCATACGTCGCCAGCAGCGCTTGGGCTTCGATCGGATCACCCAACGTGGTACCGGTGCCGTGGGCCTCCACCACATCCACCTCGACCGGCGACACCCTCGCATTCGCCAGCGCTTGGCGGATCACCCGCCGCTGCGACGGACCATTCGGCGCGGTCAAACCATTCGACGCACCATCCTGATTCACCGCCGAACCAGCAACCAGCGCAAGGACCTGATGACCATTACGGCGGGCGTCGGACAACCGCTCCAACACCAATATTCCAGCGCCCTCGGACCAGCCCACACCATCGGCGGAATCGGCGAAGGACTTACACCGCCCATCCGGAGCCAAACCGCGCTGCCGACTGAACTCGAGGAACATATCCGGCGTCGCCATCACCGCCACACCACCGGCCAACGCCAGATCACACTCACCCGACCGCAACGACTGCGCGGCCAGATGCAGGGCCACCAATGACGAAGAGCACGCCGTATCCACCGATACTGCTGGGCCTTCCAACCCCAGCGTGTAGGCGATGCGTCCGGAGACCAAACTTCCGGCAGTGCTGCTACCGGTGCCGGTTCCCTGGGCGTAGTCGTGGTACATCACACCGGTAAAGACACCGGTCGAACTGCCACGCAGTACCGCCGGATCCACACCGGCGCGCTCCAACGCCTCCCATGAGACCTCCAGCAGCAATCGCTGCTGCGGATCCATCATCGTGGCTTCGTTGGGGCTGATCCCGAAGAAGTCCGCATCGAAATCGGCCGCCGAATAGAGGAATCCACCCTGGCGGGTGTAGGTGCGCCCCGCCTTGCCGGGCTCCGGATCGTAGATGCCCTCGATATCCCAGCCACGATCCACCGGCAACTCACCTGTGGTGTCAATGCCCGAGACGACCAGTCGCCACAGATCCTCCGGCGAGGTGACACCGCCGGGGTAGCGGCAGCTCATTGCCACCACGGCGATCGGGTCGTCGCCAATAGTTCTGCTGGCAGTGACCTCGATGTCCTGATTTGTGCCGGTGAGCTGGGAATCGATGAAGTCGGCGACGATCTGCGGGTTGGGCTGATCGAAGATCAGGGTGGCCGGTAGTTGCAGGCCGGTCGCGGTGTTGAGCTTGTTGCGGAACTCGATGGCGCTCAACGAGTCGAACCCGAGCTGCTGGAATGCCTGCTGGGGTGCAACAGCATCGATAGAAGCGTGCCCGAGGACCTCGGCAGCGACCGATCGGACCAGGTCGAGCAGAGCACTCTTGCGATCGGCATCGGAGAGACCTGCCAGCTTTTGCGCAAATGCCCGACTTGCCGGGGTTCGGCTGTGGCGGCGCACAGGAATCGGTGCGATCGCGCGCACCAGGGCCGGGATCTGCTCGCCCCGGGTTCGAAGCACCGCCGGATCGATCCGCAGCGCTACCAGCTGGGCGGTGTCGGTGGCTATCGCCGCATCGAACAACGCCAGACCCTCGGCCTCGGTCAGCGGCGGGAAGCCCTGCCTGCGCATCCGATCGAAATCGTCCTCGGACAGCTCCGTACCAAGCCCGCTCGATCGCGCCCACAACCCGTAATCGAGAGAGATCGCAGGCAATCCCAGACCGCGACGATGCACCGCGAGGGCATCCAGGAAGACATTCGCCGCAGCGTAATTGGCCTGGCCAGCGGCCAGCACCAGCCCACCTGCGGAAGATATCAGCACGAACAGGGACAGCGAGTGCTGACGAGTGAGTTCGTGCAGATGCCACGCAGCATCCAGCTTGGGCCCGAAGACATGGTCGATCCGGTCCGGCGTGATCGACTCGATCACGCCGTTGTCGGCGGTTCCGGCCGCGTGCACCACACCCATCAGCGGATATTGGGCCGGGATGGTTTCCAGCAGTGCCGCCAGTGCGTCCCGATCGGACACGTCACATGCGGTGATGGTCACCTGCGCACCGAGCTCGAGCAGCTCAGCACGCAGTTCAGCCGCGCCAGGGGCATCCGAGCCACGCCGAGACGTCAAAAGCAGATGCCGCACACCATGTTCGGTCACCAGATGCCGAGCGATCACCGCACCCAGACCACCCGTACCACCGGTCACCAACACGGTGCCCGGCTCGGACAGCCGAACGAACGTTCCAGGTGCGCGGCGGGCCAACCGCGGCACGAGCAGGGTCGTGCCACGCAGCGCCGCCTCCGGTTCCCCAGCGGCGGCTGCCACCGCGGTCGCGACAGCGACCGGGTCACGGTCTTGGGCCAAGTCGGGGTGATCCAGGTCGAGAAGCTGGAATCGCCCGGGGTGTTCAGCCTGCGCGGCACGCAACAGCCCCCACACCGGCGCCTGCCCCAGATCCACCTGCTCCGAATCGGCAACAGCCACTGCTTGTTCGGTGAGTACAACCAAACGAGAATCAGCGAAACGACTGTCGGCCAGCCAACCCTGAACAGTGTCCAGAACATCGGTGACAATCTGACGCGCAGCCTCCGGCGCCGCACCATTGTGGGAGGGGCACCCGAGCAACACGATGTCGGGAACAACCGAGTCGGAAGTCGCGTCCAATTCGGCGATCAACGATGCGAGATCATCATAACCTCGCACCCCGCCAGAACTCTGGCCCCAACCGAGTACCGCTACCCGGGCCGGTTCGACTGCCCCCGCCGACAGCGGCGCGACAGTAACCCATTCCACGCCGAAGAGGGCCTCCGACACCCGATCCGCGCTCAGGCGCTCAGCCGATACCGGCCGAGAAACCAAGGCCCCCACCGACAACACCGGGTAGCCCTGCTCGTCGGCCATCTGCACAGCCAACCGGTCGCCCTGCAGCACGATGCGGACCCGCACCGCGGCAGCGCCGACCGAGTGCACCACCACCCGACTCCAGGTGAACGGCAGCGCCGGGGAAGACTCGACACCACCGCGCAGACCATGAACTATCCCGGCATGCAACGCCGAGTCGAACAATGCCGGATGAATCCCGAAACCCTTGGCTTCCTGCGGATCCGGCAGCGCGACCTCGGCGAACAACTCATCGCCACGATGCCAAGCCGCCCGCAAACCCTGGAAGAACGGGCCATATCCATAGCCGACATCGAGCAGCTCGTCGTACACACCAGCAATGGGCAAAGGCTGCGCGCCAGCAGGAGGCCACGAGGTCAGGTCGAAATCGGCCACCACATCACCGGGCACGAGCCAGCCTTCGGCGTGCAGCACCCACGGACCCTCGCCCGCATGCCGAGAATGAACACTCAACCGCCGACGACCAGTCTCGTCGGCAGCGGCCACCACGACCTGCACCGAGACACTGCCCTCGGCCGGCAGCGTCAACGGGGTGTGCAGGACAAGCTCGTCCACCACGGCGCAACCCAGGACACCGCCGACGTAACTGGCCAGCTCGACAAAACCGGTTCCCGGCAGCAACACGGTACCGAACACGCTGTGGTCGGCCAGCCATTCGACGGAGTCCACCGACCACCGGCCGGTGAAACTCACCCCACCCGAATCCGGATGCGGCACAACCGCACCCAGCAACGGATGATCCACCACGTCCAGCCCGACTGAGCTGATACCACCCAGCTCGGCTGCCAGCCACGACTGCGCCAGCATCTGCCTGGCATCGAGCCAGAAACGCTCGTGCTGAAAGGCATAGGTAGGCAGGTCGATTCGGCGAGCGGCGGAACCGGCGTAGAAACCGGCCCAGTCCACCTCGGCGCCGGAGACGAACAATCCGGCCAACCCGCCCAACAGCGTGGCGGGATCGGTCTGGTTCCGACGAGCCAAAGCCACCACCGCAGTGTCCGCGCCATCCCCGTTTTCGAGAGTCTGGGCGAGCATCGGAGTCAGCACGGCATCGGGCCCGACCTCGGCGAACCTCGACACACCCATACCCGCCATAGCGGTGACCGCATCGGCGAACCGCACCGTGTCCCGAACCTGGCCAACCCAATACAACGGATCACACATCTCATCGCTGACCCGCGCACCGGTCACCGTCGACACCAACGGGATACTCGGGCGGGCGAACGCCAAACCCTGTACCACCGTGGAGAATTCGGTGAGCATCGGCTCCATCAACGCTGAATGGAACGCATGCGACACCCGCAACCTGTGCGTGCGCCAACCACGCTCGGCACACCGATCAGCGACAGCGACAACATCGTCTTCGACACCGGACAAAACCACCGACGACGGACCATTGACCGCCGCGATCGACACCTGCGCACCGTCCAGCAACGCCGCCACGTCGGCTTCCGACGCACCGACAGCGACCATCGCCCCACCCGTCGGCAGCGCCTGCATCAACCGGCCGCGCGCGGCGACCAGCACACACGCATCCGACAACGACAACACACCGGCCACATGCGCGGCAGCGACCTCACCGATCGAATGACCCGCCACCACATCCGCACGCACGCCCCACGATTCGAGCAGCCGGAACAACGCCACCTCGAACGCGAACAACCCCGCTTGCGCGAACACGGTCCGGTCGATCAGGTCATCGCTCACCAAAGCAGCGCTCAGCGAAACCGATTGCCCCAGTAGCGGATCCAGTTCAGCCACGAT
>NZ_JBSGEQ010000088.1:0-7396 GCF_053602975.1 Nocardia sp. NPDC004278 | reverse complement strand
GCGAGTCGTGTTTTCCCGATGCCGCCCGGCCCGATCACAGTGATCAGCCGGGCCGAGGACAGCAACAAATCGATAATCCTGCCCAGCTCCGGATCCCGGCCGACAAAACGATCCGTTGCCGCAGGCAAATCCTCGGTCCACGTTCGGCGCTGCGCCGACATACTGTCAGAGTAGTCGCCCGGTGACGACGAGTATCGGGGCTACAAGATCGAGTGCGATGGCATCCCGGCAATGGGCAGTTCCGAAGCCGAACCGGCCACCATCCTCGGCGCTGCCGGTCAGGGTCCGGCGAACAAGCGTTCGCACGGTAGGCGTGGCAGCAGCCGACCGGTCTCAATGGTGTCGCAGATCAATTCGATTGTGTACCAATGCTTTCGCCGCCAGTCGTGGATCAAGTTGCGGGCCGCCATCGCGGTGGCCGTGTAGTCGAAGACCACGCCGGCCAGCCAGATCCGCAGGTGTACCTCACCTGTGGGTGGGAGCCATGCTTCAGCGACCATGCTCAGCACCTTCAACGTACGGTAGCCAATCCTGCGTCTTGCGGCATTCACCAGAGCTACCCAGCTCCGGATCCACCGGACCAGGCGTCGGTGACGCCTCATCTCGGCCGGTACCGGAGTGCAGCGGAATGTGCGTGGCTACCCTCCGGCACCGGCCTCTCACGGGCGACCGATGGGGCAAGTCGTCGGCCACCCGGAACATCCCGTTGGCCGGCACAGCCGCGGGAAGCCATCCGTGACCGAGACCGCGTCGACCGCTTCCGCGTGACCCTCGGCAGCTGGCCGTCATGGGCAGCGCCTCGATCACTCGACTCGCACCGCCACGACGCTGTGGCTGGCGCGATCCGTGGTCACGACCTGCGCGATCCGATCACTCCGAACAACACTGATGCTCGTCTCGTAGATATGCCCTAGACATCGGGAGCCGATCAACTTTTTGCCAGCACCTACCTAGGTGACCGCGCCAACATCACTCACGGGTACCGGGATCTTGTCATCTACCTCGGCAGATACGGCCTTGATGGACGCCAGTCGCCGGCATCGCGCAACTCGCGCGCAGCCGACTCAGGACGTGAGGAGGCTCCTGCGCAGGTACGCCAAGAATCTCGTCCCGAGCCCGCACCGTCGGGTGCCCTTCCTCGTCCACGAAGTGGGCGGTCACCACGCTGTGCGGGGTCTCGATCGTGTCGCTGAAGAACGGGGGCGGTTCCGGATTGGCGTACTCGGCCGGGATTACGCGGCCGTCGAAGCGGTCGCCGAGGAGTTGGCGGTAGGCGGCGAAATATGAAGCAGGTGGAGTCGGCCTGTGCATTGTCGGACGCGGACGTGTCCGAGGCGGTGGCGCTGGCGGCACTGACGCTAACGGGTGTGAACAGGACATGCAGGGCCGGACCAAGCCTGATACGAGACCGAGAATCGCGACCTGCCCGGAAGCGGGCCGGGCCGCTGGCGTGCATCACCGCCGGCGCCTGTCGCGGAGGCAGTCGCTGCCCGCGGGGGCCGAGGGTGCTCCGGCGACACCGTCGAGGTTGTAGCCGATGACCTGATAGCAGCGCGCCGCGTGGGGATCGGTGTCCTGCCAGCCGCCGGAGGCATCGGTGGCGCAGTGCTCGCAGACGGTTACCCAGTCGCCGTGGTCCAGACGCCGGATCGAGTAGTCCGGTGCACCCGCCGACCCTTCGAACAGCACTGTCCCATCAGTGGTGGAGGTGATGGTGGGGGCGGGCACCGGCTGGTGCGGCGGTGGTGCCGGATAGCCCGCCATAGCGTAGGCGTGCGCGCGCAATAGTTGTGCGCGCGTTGCCATATCGACGGCATCGTGGGAGGCGGTGGTGCGGCCGGTGTAGTAGAGAGCCCACCAGTTGCCGTCCTCACCCCACTCGCAGGTGGGCGAGCAGCCGGTGTCGGCGGGGACGGGTTGCCAGCCGTGGCCGTCGGCGTGTGCCTGCAGTGCCCAGAAGTTGTCGCCGGCGATGTGTGGATCTGATTCCAGCCCGGTGAGGAAATCGCGCAGGGCGTCGCTGGTGAGGAAGTCGGTTCGGTCCCAGCCGAATTCGATCGTGGTGAACACTTTGTCGGCCGCGGCGACCTGGGCGGCTTTGTCGTGCAGATTTCCGGCGTTGCCATCGATGCGGTTGCCGCCGGAGATGATCGGCAGCCAGTGCGGGTAGTACTCCGCGGCGTAGACGTCGACGTTGGGTAGTCGCAGCACACTGTCAGTGACGAACCCGTCCCCGCCACCGAGGCTGATGTTGATGAACAGCTGCCGGGAGTCGAGTGAGCGGAAGTAGTCGGAGACGGTGCGCAGCCAGCTTTCCACCACCGGCGTCGGCGTGCCGTCGAGCAGATCGAGATTGTTGCCGTCGACCCAGCCAGCGAACGTCGGATCGTCCTTGTAGGCGAGCCCGGTCAGCGGATTGACATGCTCGAGAACGGCTTTCATATGCCGCTCGTAGTCGCCGATGATGTCCGGGTCGGTGAAGAACGCCTGCCCGCAATCCGGCCGATGACGCCACGTGCAGTACCAGTCGTGACTGTCGGCGGATGGCGAGTTCTGGTTCGGAGCGGGTGCACCGTTGGCGTCGCCGGAGAACTCGCCGATCAATTTGACGCCGTGGGCGCGCGCCTTGGCCACGACCGTGTCCATGTGCGCGAAGGCGTCCGGATTGAATTGTCCCAGTGTGGGTTCCAGACACGACGGGCAACCGATGGTATCGCCCAAGGTCTGCGACCGGAGCACGGTCGCGCCCATCTCCCGGGCCGTGGCGAACACATCATCGATCTCGTACTCGCTCGGGTATCGCTCGCTGCCCGGCGGGACGGTCGGCGAGGGGTTGGGGCCGTAGTTCACCAACCCCAGCCATTCGACATTTGCGCCGGAGAACCGGAACGGCCGTCCGCCCACGGTCAACGAGGATCGGTCCCGCTCGACGAAGGCGTCGCGAAACTGCTCGATCGTCGATCCGGCCACAGGCGAAACCTGCGAATTCGGTGTGTCGGCCGGATCGGCGTGTGCCGCCGCGTAGTGGGGACCTGCCGATGACATGACCGCGCCCAGTATCGCTACAGCCGTGATGAGGAAGTGCCGACGCACAAATGGCTCCTGTTCGTTACATTTGGCGAGAATGTAACTCTCTGTGGACAGATGAGTCAACATGTCAACTCACTGAGAAGTTTGTCTACGATGTCCTGCATGGAGCCCCCGACCGGCGATTCCCCGACCCTGGCCTACCTGCATGCCACCGGCCAGCGGCAGACGCCGCCGCGTGCCACTCCTGCTGAGGCCCTTGCGGTAGCGCGTCGGCACTTTCTGGCCGGCGAACGCCTCGATATGGTCGATCTCGCCGCCGAACTCGGTGTTTCGCGGACCACGTTGTATCGCTGGACCGGGGACCGTGATCGGCTACTCGCCGATGTGGTGTGGCTCGAATTGCGCAAACTCGTCGAGAGGGCGGTCGCCGCCGCGTCGGGCCGCGGACTCGCCCGCCTCGAGCGTGGCATCACCTGGTTCCTCGATGCCTGCGCGAACGCGCAACCCCTGCATGCTCTGCTCGCCAACGAGGGCGACCGCGGGGTGCGAATGCTCACCGCGCTCAACGGCCCGATCCGCCCCCGCCTGGTCGAACTCCTGACCCACGCGATCGAACGTGAGGTGACAGACGGCGACTACCGCCCTCCGGCGCCACCGGCGACCCTCGCCGACGGGATCGTCGCCCTCAGTGAGCGCTACCTGCACAACGGTGGCGATCCCACCCTCAACCCGGATCCCGGCACCGCCCACACGGTCATCACCCTGCTGCTGCGGGAGGAGCCTCTTCGATAGCCGCGGCCCGTACGTCGGGCAACTGCGTCAGGGGCAACCTATCCACCGCGTTGACCGGAGCGGTCGTTCCGGGCGGATCCGCTTATGCCGCGAGCAATGGCGCAGTGGAGCTAGGCGCCGGTCTGGTCCGCGGCGCCTGGATGACACGGTCGTTGCTTTTGCGAATCCCGTAGGCGGTCGGCAACGGGTCCAACCCCTGCGGCAGTTCATATGCGGTCATCTGGGCATCTCCTCAACGGGCTCGGCATCGATCATGAACCGGCAGTGTGGTTGCAGTGTGTGGGCGGTATTGATGATTGCTTCGAGCAGTCCGGTGTCGGTGGCGCCGAGTTGGATTCCGGCGCCGATGAATACGGTGTCGTAGTGTCTGGCGGCAAGTGCTCGGCGCGCCGTGTCGGCACCCGCGTCGCCGATTCCGATGAGGCAGTTGTCGACCTGGTAGCCAGCGGTGCGGAGGCGAGTGGCATTGTCGGCGTTGGCTTTTCGCAGGCTATCTGTAGTAAGCGCCGGGAATCGGGTGAAACCGGGGGAGCAGGGGTCCAGGGCATCGGGACGCAGTCCGATCTGGAGAGCGGTGGCAGGTCCGGTCGCCGAATGGCCGGTGTGCTCATGCGACGTCGGAGGTGCCGCGGATATGGGGTGGGGTGAGTTCGCGGCGGAGCGCGGGGCGAGCAAGGTCGGGTCGTGGTGCAGGATGCGGTGTTCGAGGGTTCGCAGGGCGGGTCCAGGATCGGCGCCGGTGTCGGTGCGAAGGAGTTGACGAGCCTGCCGCAAGGCGCCGAGCGCCTCGGTTTGGCGGCCGCTGCGATACAGGCCCAGGGCGAGCAGTTCCCACCGTCGTTCCCGGTACGGAGTCAGGTCGACGGCGTTGGTGAGGGCAGCGATCGCAGCGGCGGTGTCGCCGAGCGCCAGTCGCGCGGCCTGCAGTTCTTCCACCGCGGTGTCGTACAGTTCGGCAAGCCGGGCCCGCGCGCCGGCCAGTTCCGGTTGGTCGCCGAGGTCTGCCCACGGTTCGCCGCGCCACAGCGCCGCCGCCGATTCCAGATCAACAGTTGCGGCAGAAAGGTCGTTATCGGCGAGGTGATGTTGTGCTCGGGCGACCAACTCCGGGAGGAGACCGTGGTCGGTCAGCGATGCCGGGATGGTCAGTGCGTACCCGGCACGATAACGCCGCAGATACTGCGGCCCGATAGCCGGGCCGAGCCCAGCACGCAAGCGGTTGACGGTGGTGCGTAACGCTTGCACGACATTGCCGGGCAGTTGATCGCCCCACACCTGTTCGATCAACTCGTCGTCCGGGACAGGAGTGCCGACGCCGGTGGACAGCACCGCGAGCACCTTACGAGTGCGCGGGCCACCCAAATCGGCTGGAACACCGTCAATCTCGACTTCGATCGGCCCGAGGACCCGGCAGAACGGTATGGGCTCTGCCGGCTCGGTGTGACGGAGTCGGGAAGGTACAACAAGATCGGGCGTCCCGCCACCGCGTCGACCGGCTGTGCCGGGTGGCCTGTCCGCCAAGGGATACACGTTGGGTGCGTCGGCTGGTGGTGACAGGGGCGGCCGGGTGGGATGGCGAATTCGTACCTCACCGAAGCGGCGCTCCGGGCCCAGCTCACGAGTGGTTGCTGCGGTCAACAGTGGTCCTCAGGGTATGGGATCAGGCGGGAGTGAGTTCCAGAACGTGCATTCCGCCGCCTACGGGTAGGTTTTCGTCAGGTGCCAGCCGGACGCCGCGAACAGCGCGTAGTACTGGGGCACACCTGGTTGTAACTAGCCTCTGCTCATACCGGCGTGAATCCGGGGACGGTTGCCGTGCCATGGGGCTGCTTGCTCGAGCTGTGACGCGAGGCGCAGGAGGATGTCCTCTCGGCCATGGGAGGCGACGAACGTGACGCCGAGAGGTAGTCCCGCTGGCGTGATGTGGAGGGGAAGAGTGATCGCGGGTTGCCCGGTCGCGTTCCAAACGTGGGTGAACGGAACGTGACCGAAGAGGCGGCTGGCCGTGTCTTCGACGGTCTCCCCGTTGTGCGGCTGAAGCTCACCGATGAGGGGCGCGGATCTGGCCACGGTCGGCATGACCAGTACGTCGTACCCTTGTGCCCACCATTCGCCGGTACCTCGTGCGGCGATGTTGCGCCATTCGGCGTATTCGATGTAGGCCGCTGCTGTCGTTTGCGATCCTCGCTCGATCAGCGCCCACGTCCAGGGGCCGAAATCCTCGGGGCCGAGCCTACGTCCCAACAGTTGCTCCATCGTGCGCGCTGCGCGGGCCTGATGGCAGGCGACGAGCTGAAGGAATTGGGTGGTGATGCCCGCTGCGTCGAATATGGCCGGGTGAGAATCCTCGACAGCGTGGCCCAGGGATGTGAGTAGGGCGAGGGCATCGGCAAGGGCGGTTCGGGCATCGTGGCTGTACGCCGGCAGATCGGGCGGCGCACAAGCGGCGAACCCGATCCGGAGGCGGCCTGGATCGGTCCCGACTTCGTCGCGGTACGGACGAGTTGGCGGCGGGGCGGGGAACGGGTCTCCCTGCAAGTTGCCCGAGATGATGTCCATTGCCAGCGCAACGTCTCGTACCGAGCGTGCGAGCACGCCTTCTTCGGTGGATGCGTTCATGTGGTCGCCGTGTACAGGGCCGAGCGATGTCCGCCCGCGAGATCCTTTGAGTCCTACGAGTCCGCAATAGGCGGAGGGGATACGAATGGAACCGCCCGAATCATTGCCGTGTGCCATCGGCACCATTCCTGATGCGACCGCGACCGCCGACCCTGTGCTGGTACCACCGGCGGCTCGCTCTGCGTCCCATGGGTTACGCGTGATGCCCCACGCTGGGGTCTCGGCGGAATAGGTGTTTCCGAATTCGGGGACAGTTGTCTGGCCGAGCCTGATCAACCCGGAATTGATGAACTTTTGGGCCACGTAGCCCGTGACCGGCGCCCGATAGTCGAGGTCTTTGAGTATCTTCCAGCCCATGCTCTGCGGTTCACCTGCCACCGTTTGCAGCAGATCCTTCATCAGGAACGGAACACCACGCAAGGGGCCGTCGGGGAGCGACGGTTCGTCCTTGGCTTCCCGGCGTGCCTGTTCGAAGCGCTCGAAGATGACGGCGTTCAATGTCGGGTTGAGCTGCTCGATTCTCGAGATTGCGGCATCGACCAACTCGAGCGGTGATGCCTGACCGTCGCGAACGAGTTCAGCTTGTGCCGTCGCGTCGAGCCATGCTGTGTCGTCGGAATGCATACGTGTTCCTTTATTTCTCGAGGTCTTTTGCGGTGCGCCCCAAGGTCTCAGTGCGCTGTTCGATACGGTCGTCGGGAATTGGCTCGAGACTCGGCTCGTCGGCTAAAGGTCGGCGGCTGCTGGTGTTCGGCTGCGATCAACGCGATGAACGCGATCAGATTCGCCGGCTGGCATGAGCCCAGTACTCGTCGCGCAGTTCACGGCGAAGGACCTTGCCGACGGGTGATCTCGGCAGACGGCGGATCTGCACCGACTTCGGTGTCTTGACCGGGCCGAGCTTTTCTCTGCAGAGAGCGAGCAGCGCATCGGTGTCGATGTCGGCGTTGTTCTT
>NZ_JBSGEQ010000087.1:0-7727 GCF_053602975.1 Nocardia sp. NPDC004278 | reverse complement strand
GGCGCCTCGATCTGGATCCTCGACCAACGGCTGCAACCTGTTCCGGCGGGTGTGGCGGGTGAGTTGTATGTCGCGGGTGATCTGCTCGCGCGTGGGTACCATCGTCGGGCGGGGACGACGGCGGAGCGTTTCGTTGCGTGTCCGTGGATTGCGGGCAAGCGTATGTATCGCACCGGCGATATCGTGCGTTGGACCAGCGATCGTACGATCCAGCATCTGGGTCGTTCCGATTTCCAGGTCAAGATTCGTGGTCTGCGTATCGAACTCGGTGAGATCGATACCGCGCTCACCAGCCATGAAACCGTGGCGTATGCGGTGACTGTCGGTCACCGCAACGATGCGGGTACCCAATCGCTGGTGTCCTATGTTGTTGCCGCTGCGGAGCAATCGATCGATACCGCGTTGCTGGCCGACTACCTGTCCGACCGGTTGCCGTCGTATATGGTGTCGTCCTCGATCATGGTGCTCGACCGCATCCCACTCACACCGGTCGGCAAACTCGACCGAAAAGCACTACCCAAGCCGGTATTCACCGACACCAAACCATTCCGAGCACCCCACACACCGACCGAGCACACGATCGCTCGAGCGTTCATCGATGTATTGGGTATCGACACGATCGGTCTCGATGATTCGTTCTTCGCCTTGGGCGGCGACAGCTTGGTCGCGACCCGCGTCGCTGCGCGACTTGGGGCCGCGTTGGATGCTGAGATTCCGGTGCGGTTGTTGTTCGAGGCGTCCACGGTCGCGGAACTGGCCGGTCGTATCGATCAGCATGCCGGGACCCGGCGACGTCGCCCACCGCTGGTCGCCGGGCCGCGCCCCGATCTCGTGCCGTTGGCGCCGGCCCAGCAACGGATGTGGTTTTTCAACCAGTACGACACCGCATCGGGCGCCTACAACATGCCGATCGCGATTCGGTTGCGTGGCGAGTTGAACGTCGAGGCCCTGCACTCGGCGGTTCTGGACGTGCTGGGGCGCCACGAGTCGCTGCGAACGCGATACCTGGACCACGACGGCATGCTGATCCAACAGATCGAGTCCGTCGAGAGCGTGGACCGCGAGCTGACGGTGGTACCGGTCGTACCGGGCGAGTTGGTCTCGGCGGTAACCGAATTCGTTACCGAAGGCTTCGATGTGAGCACTCAGGCGCCCGCGCGTGCCCGATTGTTCCGTGTCAGCGGCAGCGAGGAACCGGAACACGTCCTTGCCGTCGTGGTGCACCACATCGCCGCGGATGGCTTCTCCATGACGCCGTTGGCCCGTGATGTGGCGACCGCCTATGCCGCACGGATCCACGGTGCGGCCCCGGCGTGGACGCCGCTGCCGGTCCAGTACGCCGACTACGCACTGTGGCAACAAGCTACCCTCGGCGCGCCCGATGATCCGGAATCGCTGTCTGCCCAGCAGATCCGCTACTGGACCGAAACGCTGCACGGAGTTGTCGAGGAGCTGCGCCTTCCGTTTGATCGGCCAAGGCCGGTGGTGATGTCGAACCGGGGTGTCACGGTTGGTTACTCGGTGCCTGCCGATTTGGTTCGAGCGCTGGAAAGATTTGCGCGGGAACATAATTCGTCGCTGTTCATGGCGATCCACGGCGCATTGGCGCTCGCGCTGGCCCGGTTGAGCGGCACCACCGACATTGCGATCGGCACACCGATCGCCGGGCGCGGTGTGGCCGCACTCGACGACATGATCGGCATGTTCGTCAACACCTTGGTGTTGCGCACCGACATCGATCTCGCTGAATCGTTCACCGATCTGCTCGGCCGGGTCAAACAAGCCGATCTGGACGCCTTCGAACACGCCGACGTGCCGTTCGAGCAGGTGGTGGACAAACTCGGTGTGCAGCGCTCCCAAGCACGACACCCACTGTTCCAGGTGATGCTGGCATTCCAGAACCTGGCACCGGTAACACTGCAACTCCCCGATCTCGAGCTGTCGGTGGTCGACCTGCCCAATGAGGTCTCCCGGTTCGACCTGCAATTCATCCTGTCGGAAAACCATGACACCGGCGATATGACCGTTGCGGTCACCTATGCCACGGATCTGTTCGACGCTGCGACCGTCGATTCGCTTGCGCGCCGGTGGATTCGGATCCTGGAGTCGATCGTTACCGATCCGTCTGTTGCGGTCGGGTCCATCGATGTGCTCGAGCCTGCCGAGCGAGCTGATCTGCTGGCCCGTTCCGGTGCTCCCGCGGCGGCACCGGCCACGTTGCCCGGCCTGATGAGTGCGGCGGCGGCGTTTGATCCCGACGGCACCGCGATCGTGTTCGACGGAGAGCGGTTGAGCTATCGGGAGTTGGATGAACGTTCCAACCGGTTGGCGCGGTTGCTGATTCGGCGTGGAATCGGGCCGGAGGATGTTGTCGCGATCGGTATTCCGCGTTCGGCGGATTCTGTTCTCGCGGTCTGGGCAGTCGCCAAAACGGGGGCGGCGTTCCTGCCTGTCGATCCGACCCATCCCGCGGAACGCATCATGCACATGATGACCGATTCAGCGGCAGCGGTCGGTCTGACCGTGACATCCGTACGCGCACAACTACCCGATGCCGATTGGCTGCTACTCGACGAGTTCGACGAGGCCGACAGCGGTCCGGTCACCGACAGCGATCGGGTTCGTCCGCTGCGGATCGACGATATCGCCTATGTCATCTACACCTCCGGATCGACCGGGCTGCCCAAGGGTGTGGCGGTGACCCACCGCGGCCTCGGCAACTGCGCCGTGGCCCATCGGGATGCGATGGATATCGAATCCAGCTCCCGCACCTTGCATTTGGCCTCGCCCAGCTTCGATGTGTCGGTACTGGAGTTGCTGTGTGCGCTCAGCGCGGGGGCGACCTTGGTCGTAGCGCCCAGTGATGTCTACGGCGGCGACGAGCTCGCCGCACTGCTCGACCGTGAACACGTCAGCCACGCCCTCGTCACTCCCTCGGCGTTGTCCACCATCGATCACACCCGTTGGCCGCTACCGGATCTGAAGTATCTGATGGTCGGCGGTGAGGACTACGGCAGCGAGTTGGTCGAACGCTGGGGCGGCGACCGCACAGTGCTCAACGAATACGGACCAACCGAAACCACCATCGCCGCGACCCTGAGCGCCTCGCTGGCAGTGGGTGAGTTGGTCACCATCGGTAAGCCATTTCCGGGTGCCTCGGCATGGGTGTTGGATCAACGGCTGCAGCCTGTTCCGGCGGGTGTGGCGGGTGAGTTGTATGTCGCGGGTGATCTGCTCGCGCGCGGATACCACCACCAAGCGGACGTGACAGCCGAACGATTCGTGGCCTGCCCCTGGCTACCCGGCCAACGCATGTATCGCACCGGCGATATCGTGCGTTGGACCAGCGATCGTACGATCCAGCATCTGGGTCGTTCCGATTTCCAGGTCAAGATTCGTGGTCTGCGTATCGAACTCGGTGAGATCGATACAGCTCTGGCTACCCACGAAACCGTCGCCTACGCGGTGACTGTCGGTCACCGCAACGACGCGGGTACCCAATCGCTGGTGTCCTATATTGTTGCCGCTGCGGGGCAATCGATCGATACCGCGTTGCTGGCCGACTACCTGTCCGACCGGTTGCCGTCGTATATGGTGCCGTCCTCGATCATGGTGCTGGACCGTATCCCGCTCACGCCGGTCGGCAAACTCGACCGAAAAGCACTACCGGATCCGGTCTTCCTTGCCGACAAACCATTCCGAGCACCGCGCACGCCGATCGAACACACCATCGCGCAAGCGTTCGCCGACATTCTCGGCACTGAAGCGATCGGTTTGGACGATTCGTTCTTCGCCCTGGGCGGCGACAGCATCATGTCGATCCAGTTGGTCACCCGGGCCAGGGCGGCCGGTGTGGCGTTCTCGGCACGGGATGTGTTCGAACGCAAGACTGTCGCCGGACTCGCCCAGGTCGCCGCGCACGACCGCACGGCGGTCGCCTTGCCGGAGGAACTGCCCGGCGGGGGTGTGGGACCGTTGCCGTTGACGCCGATCATGCACTGGATGCTCGAGCGGTCCGCGTCGGGTTTCGGCCGCTTCTCGCAGGCGATGCTGCTCGGTCTGCCGACCGGGATCGACCAGCTGCGGATGGCGAGCACGGTGCAGGCGGTCCTCGATCGGCACGACATGCTGCGCGCGCGACTGTCTCGCGACGATGACGGGCGCCGGACGTGGGATGTGTTGCCGGTCGGCATGATTCGCGCCGACGACCTGATCCACCGGGTACCGATGGCCGCGACGCCGGAAAGCAGCGAGTTCCGGACGTTGGCGGCGGCGGAGTTGACGGCCGCCGCGGACCGGCTCGATCCGAACGCCGGGATCGTGCTGCAGGTGGTCTGGTTCGATCCGGTGGACACGGCGGAACCGGGCAGGGTCCTTGTGCTGGTGCATCATTCCGCGATCGACGGGGTTTCCTGGCGCGTGCTGGTGCCGGATCTCGTGCTCGCATGGGCGCAGATCGAATCCGGCGAGCCACCTGAGCTCGCCCCGGTCGGGACATCCATGCGCAGATGGGCGCATGGACTGGTCGAGGCGGCCCGACGCCCGGAGCGGGTGGCAGAGCTCGCACTGTGGCGAGCGATGGCCGATGGGCCCGATCCGATGATCGGGTCGCGGCCTCTGGACCCCGCTATCGATGTGGCGGCCACTGCTCGGACCGTCGAGGTCGAGTTGTCTTCCGAGGTGACCGAGGCGCTATTGACCAACGTGCCCGCCATATTCCACGGTGGGGTGGGCGACGGGCTGCTGGCCGCGCTGGCGGTGGCGGTGACGAAGTGGCGGCGCGAAGGACAGGCGGAGACCGCCGGGCTCACCGATGTGCTGATCGGTCTCGAGGGACACGGTAGGGAGGAAGGCGTCATCCCGGGCGCTGATCTGACCCGCACAGTCGGCTGGTTCGCCACGGGCTTCCCGGTGCGTTTGGATCTGTCGGGCATCGATCTCGACGATGCGTACGCGGGTGGGCCCGCCATGGGCGCAGCGGTCAAGTCCGTGAAGGAGCAGCACCGCGCTATCCCCGACCATGGGATCGGCTATGGCTTGCTGCGGTACCTCAACGAGGACACCGGCCCGACCCTCGCCGGGCTGCCGCGGCCGCAGATCGCATTCAACTACCTGGGTCGCATCTCGACGGGGGTTCCCGAAGGGCTACCGGCGGTCGGCTGGCTGCCGGTGGCTGGCAGCGGCGACCTGGGTGGCGGCGAGCTCTCGGGTGCACAGAATCCGGATATGCCGGTCGCGGCGGTGCTCGACATCAATGCCCATACGCGCGACGACGGCGAAGGGCAGCGGTTGCGGGCGACTTGGTCGTATCCCGCCGGGGTTCTCACCGCCGACGAGGTCCGTTCGGTGGCGGATTCGTGGTGCCGGGCTTTGACCGCGTTGGTGACGCATGCCCGCCATGCCGGGAGTGGGGGGCGGACGCCTTCGGATCTGGATCTGGTTCGGCTCGGGCAGGTCGAAATCGAGCGGCTCGAGGACAGGTACCCGACGTTGAGCGATGTCTGGCCGTTGACCCCGTTGCAGGAGGGACTGCTGTTCCACGCCTTGGTGTCGGAGGAGTCTGTGGACGCCTACCTGACCCAGCTGGTCGTCGAACTGCGTGGACAGGTCGATCCGGAGCGGCTGCGCCGAGCCGGGCAGGTTGTGCTGGATCGTCATCCGAATCTGCGCACCGCGTTCGACGCCACCGGCGCTGGGCCGGTGCAGGTGGTCCAGGAAGGCGTTGAGGCGTCGTGGTCGGAGGTCGACCTGTCCGGGCTCGATGACGGTGCGCGCGAGCGCGAGTGGGAGTTGCTGCTGGCCGCGGATCGGGCGACCCGGTTCGATCCGGCTCGTGCGCCGCTGCTGCGGTGGATGCTGGTCACCACCGCGCCGGGGCAGTACCGGCTGGTGTTGACCAATCATCACCTGCTGCTCGATGGCTGGTCGACGCCGCTGCTGCTGAAGGAACTACTGGTGCTCTACGCCACCGACGGCGATGCCACGATCCTGCCCGAAGTCCGCCCCTACCGGGACTTCCTGGCGTGGATCGCGGGGCAGGACCTGCCTGCGGCGCTGGATGTGTGGGCCGCTGCGTTCGACGGCACCGAGGAGCCGACCCTGGTGGCACACGCCGATCCCGGCCGCCGCTATACCGAGTCCCGCGATGTGGTCGCCGAGTTGACCGAGGAGCAGACCGCGGCGCTGAACCAGCTGGCCAGGGCCCGTGGGATCACCCTCAACACCGTGATCCAGCTGGCATGGGCAATTGTGTTGGGCTCGTTGACTTCCCGCGACGATGTGACCTTCGGTGCCGCGGTGTCCGGGCGGTCCCCGCAGCTGGCGGGTATCGAATCGATGATCGGACTGTTCATCAACACACTGCCGGTGCGCGTCCGTCTGGACGCCGCCGAAAGCCTGGGACAGCTGCTCGACCGAATCCAGGCCGAACAGACCGCTCTGCTCGATCACCAGTTCGTCGGCCTCACCGAAATCGAGCGGGTCGCCGGGCCAGCAGCGGTGTTCGACACGATGACAGTGTTCGAGTCGTATCCGGTCGATCGTTTCGGGCTCACCGCCGACACCGACATCGCGGGCATGCGGGTCGTCGACGTTGCGGGTATGGATGGCGCGCATTATCCGATGGGCGTGGTCGCGCACGTCGACACGCGGTTGCACCTGAAGATCAAGTACCTGCCCGAACTGTTCGACCACGACACAGTCGAGGCGACCCTGCAGCGGGTGCTGCGCGTGCTCGACGTCATCGCCACCGACCCGGATCTGCCGCTGGCCCGGCTGCAGTTGCTCACCCCCGCGGAATACCGTGAGTTGACACCGGTCTCGGGCAACCCCCCGGTGCCGGGTCGCGCGCTTGCGGAACTATTGGCGGCGACGGTGGAGCGCGATCCGGGGGCGGTCGCTGTGGTGTTCGAGGATCGGCAGTGGAGCTACGGTGAGCTCGATGCGGAGTCGAATCGGTTGGCGCGGTTGCTGATCGATCATGGGGTGGGGCCGGAGACGAGTGTCGCGGTGGGGTTGGCGCGGTCGGTCGAATCGGTACTTGCGGTGTGGGCAGTGGCGAAGTCGGGGGCGGCATTCGTTCCCGTAGACCCGCAGTATCCGACCGGCCGCATCGAGCACATGCTCACCGATTCCGGTGCGAGGGTGGGAATCACCCTGTCACAGTGGCGAGATCGATTCCCCGGATCAGTATCGTGGTTGGTCCTCGACGAGGCGACCGACACGGGAGAGTTGTCGGCGGGACCGGTGACCGATGCGGGGGAGTTGTCGGCGGCACCGGTGACCGACGCGGAGCGAACGCGGCCGGTCAGGCTCGACCAGGCGGCATACGTCATCTACACCTCCGGTTCGACAGGTGTGCCCAAGGGCGTGATCGTCACGCACCAGGGCCTGGCGAACCTGGTGACCGAACAATGTTCACGATTCGACATCGGGCCGGACGCGGGTGTCCTGCATGTCGCATCGCCCAGTTTCGATGCGGCGGTCCTGGAACTGCTGTGGGCGTTCGCATCGGGTGGGCGGCTGGTGATCGCGCCGCCGACCGTCTACGGCGGGACCGAGCTGGCGCAGATCCTGTCGAGCCAGCGCGTCACCCACGCCGCGCTCACGCCGACGGCCCTGGCGACGGTCGACCCGGCCGGGCTGGAGCACCTCGAGACCGTCGTGGTCGGCGGTGAAGCGCCCTCGACCGACCTGGTGTCACGGTGGGCACCGGACCGCAGACTCTT
>NZ_JBSGEQ010000086.1:0-8927 GCF_053602975.1 Nocardia sp. NPDC004278 | reverse complement strand
TGCGCTTCTCCGACAGCATCAATCTCCTACGCGCAACGGCGGGCACCCAGTTCGTGGAACTCGGGCCGGGAACCGCGTTGACAGCAATGATCGCGCAGACCGAATCGGATGGCGCAGGGCCCGCGATACCGCTGATGCGGCCCGATCGACCCGAACCAGTGTCGTTGCTGACTGCTATCGGGCAGCTGTTCGTTCGGGGCACGGCGGTCGACTGGGCTCAGGTGCTTGATGGGCGAGGTCGGCCGATCTCGCTGCCTACCTACGCTTTTCAGCGTCAACGCTTCTGGCTGGCACCCTCGCAGGCCAGTGACGCGGCGGGATTGGGGCTTCGATCGCCCGAACATCCCCTGCTTGCGGGGATGCTGGAGCTTCCGGGGACGGAAGGGTTGGTGCTGACCGGGCGACTGTCGCTGGTGACGCATCCGTGGTTGGCCGATCATGCGGTCTGGGGCAGGACCATCTTCCCGGCAGCAGGGTTTGTCGAGCTGGCGATTCAGGCGGCTGCGTCCGTGGAATCCGCTGGGCTGCGAGATCTTACGGTGCAAGCGCCATTGCTGATACCGGATCAGGGCGGGGTGCGAATACAGGTCGTAGTAGGCCGCACCGACGAATCCGGGCAACGCCCTGTCTCGATCTATTCATGCGGTGACGGAGACTCCTCGGATCGAACCAGTATTTGGACGCTGCATGCCGAGGGCGCATTGGCATCGACCACTGCTGCAATGGAGCCGACCGCAGCGCAGGACCTGACGCAATGGCCCCCGGCCGGTGCTGTCGCGGCGGACATGGTCGGCATGTACGACCGTCTCGCCGCGCGTGGCTTCGAATACGGCCCCGCCTTCCGTGGGATTCGTGCAGTGTTGCAACGGAATATGGAGTTGTTTGTCGAGGCGGCATTGCCCGATCTGATGGCCGACATGGGGTTCGGGCTGCATCCGGTGCTACTGGACGCCTTACTCCACGGTGTACTCGCCGTGGAGGAGGACACCGGCGCCGACGGTACGATAAAGCTGCCATTCGCATGGGCCGGAGTCACTCTGCACAGCAGTGGCGCACGTGCGATTCGCGCGCGAATCAGTGGTGTCGGAACCGACAGCATCACGGTGTACGCCACCGACGAGGACGGCCGCCCCGTCCTGTCCGCGGAATCTCTAGTGACGCGACCGGTCTCGCGCGAGCAGCTCATGATCGGTCGATCGGTAGCAGGTTCGCTGTACGAGATCGTCTGGGAACCAGCCACTCTCGATGCGGCCGAGCCTATCGCGGTGACCGATTGGGACGCTGTCGGCGATGCCGAGGCGATAACCGGCGTCGTAATGCTGCGGTGCACTCCCGTACCGGGAGAAACTGTCACCGCCGTCCACGCCTGCGCGGCCGCGGTATTGGTCGTGCTGCAGCAGTGGTTGAGCGAAGACCGGTTCGCCGACACCCGTTTGCTAGTGGTCACGCAGGGAGCCGTGGCCTTGCCTGGTGAGACGGTGACCGACCTGGCGGCCTCGGCGGTATGGGGTTTGGTTCGTTCGGCTCAGCTGGAGAACCCCGGCCGGATCACGCTCGTGGATACCGGCGAAGACAGTGAATCGCTTTCACAGCTGCCAGGGGTAGCGAGCACGGTGGAAGCCGAGATCGCGATACGTCGAGACGAGGTATTCGTACCACGGCTGGAACGGGTGCGCGTGGAGAAGACCGATCGGAGCGCGACCGATACCGTCGAATCGGGTGCTGGCAGCACGGCGATCGCGTCCCTGGCACCTGGCCAGCTCCGCGTCGCGGTGCACGCAGTGGGCTTCGACTTCAGAGATCGCATCTCCTTGACCGCAGATCCTGCCGACACCACCGGTATCGGAGCCAGCGGTGTGGTCGTCGAGGTAGGCCCCGAAGTACCGGACCTGCAGGTCGGCGATCGTGTGATGGGAACGTTCACCGGGCAGGTCGAGCCTGTTTCGGTTACCGAACGCCGATGTGTCGTCCGTATCCCGCACCGATTGAATTTCGCCCAGGCCGCGGCCGCCATTCCCGTGGCGTCCGCTACTGACTTCTACAGCCTCGCCGACCTTGCCAACATGTACGAGGGCGGGCTGCTCAAACCGCCGCCGGTGATGCAGTGGAGCATCGACCGCATAAGTGAGGCGTACCGACACTTCCACCGCGCGCGCCACATCGCGAAGATCGTACTTACGTACACGCACACAGATCCCGACGAAACAGTGCTGATCACTGGCGGCACCGGAGGACTGGGTGCGGACTTCGCGCGTCACCTGGTGGCCAACCATGGGGTCCGTCGGATACTGCTGGTCAGCCGTCAGGGTCCGGCCGCAGCGGGCGTGGATGCACTGTCGGCGGAGTTGACGAGCCTCGGCGCCCACGTCGAGGTGGCCGCCTGCGATGTCTCCGACCGTGCTGCAGTGGATCGCCTACTGGCGGGGGTCCGGCTGTCCGGTGTTGTGCATGCGGCCGGGGTGCTGGATGACGGCGTCATCGAGTCTCTGACCCCCGATCGGCTGGACGCTGTGCTGGCACCGAAGGTGGACGCGGCATGGAACCTGCACGAGGCGACGAAGGATTCGCACCTATCGATGTTCGTGCTGTTCTCTTCGGTGTCCGGAGTTCTTGGCGCCCCCGGCCAAGCCAACTATGCCGCGGCAAACACCTTTCTGGATGCGTTGGCCGTCCATCGCCGTGTTCTGGGATTGCCGGCCATATCGCTGGCTTGGGGATCATGGACGCAATCCAGCGGAATGGCCGCAGGAATGCGGCACGCCGACGTAACTCGTGCGCGCCGCAGAGGAGTGCTGCCGCTGTCCACCGACGAAGGCATGGCTCTCTTCGACAACGCACTGCAAGTCGGTGGGGCAGCCCCCATTCCGGTGCGGCTCGACCTCGCGGCGTTGCGGGCGCTGGCGTCGGGCGGAGCACTCCCACCGGTGTTCAGGGAACTGATCGGAGCGCGACCGGCTGAAAAGGGCGGCGCGGAGCGCCGATCGAAACTGCGGGACCGGTTGGCAACCTCGCGTCCCGACCGACAACAACCGATTGCGCTCGATGCGGTGCGCGCGACGGCGGCCGTCGTTCTCGGGCACGCGTCCCCGTCGGCCATCGATGCGGACCGAGCATTCGACGAGCTCGGATTCGATTCGCTGACCGCAGTGGAGTTCCGCAACCAGCTGGGCGACGCGGCGGACTTGCGGCTGCCCTCGACGATTGTCTTCGACTACCCCACCCCACGAGCGCTGGCTGACTTCCTACTCGCGGAACTCGCCGGCACACCGGAGCTCCGATCCGACCACCCGACCACACTCTCGTTCCAGGCGAACGACTCCGAACCGGTGGCCATCGTCGGGGTGGGGTGCCGCTTCCCTGGGGACGTCCGATCTCCGGACGATCTGTGGGACGTGCTCGCCGGGAGCCGTGACGTCATCGGAGGCTTTCCCGCCGATCGGGGCTGGGACCTGGACAAGCTGTTCGACGCCGATCCCGACGCTGCGGGTAAGTCGTATGTGCGGGAGGGTGGGTTCCTCTACGACGCCGCCGACTTCGACGCGGCGTTCTTCGGGATCAGTCCGCGCGAGGCCCTGGCGATGGATCCACAGCAGCGATTGCTGCTCGAATTGTCCTGGGAGGCACTGGAACACTCGGGCATCGATCCGCTGTCGTTGCGGGCCAGCGATACTGGCGTATTCACCGGTGTCAGCAATGTCAGTTACGCGATCGGCAACGCCGCCGTGGCCGAGGTACAGGGTTTCCGGCTGACCGGTACAACACCGAGTGTCGCCTCGGGACGGGTCGCTTATGCACTGGGGTTGGAAGGCCCTGCGATGAGCGTGGATACCGCATGCTCTTCATCCCTGGTGGCATTGCATTTGGCGGTCGCCTCGTTGCGGCGCGAGGAGAGTTCGCTGGCGTTGGCCGGGGGCGTAGCGGTGATGCCGACACCGGAGACTTTCGTGGACCTGAGCCAACAGCGGGTACTGTCCCCCGGCGGCAGATCACGATCATTCGCGGACTCCGCAGATGGTGCGGGCTTCAGTGAAGGCGCGGGTGTTGTTGTACTGGAGCGTCTTTCGGATGCACTGCGCAATGGCCGCCGAATCCTCGGTGTCGTGCGTGGTTCAGCGGTCAACCAGGATGGCGCCAGCAACGGGCTGACTGCACCCAGCGGACCCTCCCAACAGCGGGTTATTCGTGCGGCATTGGCTGATGCCGGGCTGCATCCAGGCGACGTGGACGTTGTCGAAGCGCACGGAACCGGCACCGTGCTGGGCGACCCGATCGAGGCTCAGGCCCTCATCGCGACCTACGGCAAGGATCGTCCGCAGGATCGTCCGCTCTGGCTGGGGTCGATCAAATCGAATATAGGTCACACCCAGCACGCTGCCGGTGTGGCTGGGGTGATCAAGATGCTGCTCGCTATGCAGCACGAAACCTTGCCAGAGACACTGCATGTCGATGCGCCATCAACACACGTCGACTGGTCCGGAACGGTGTGCCTGTTGACTGAAGCTCGCTCGTGGGACGTGGAGAACGGACGTCCTCGACGCGCGGCGGTGTCATCGTTCGGCATCAGCGGCACCAACGCGCATGTGATTCTCGAACAGGCACCTGAGCCCGAACCGATCTCCGAGGAAGCGCTCGACACCGAGCACGCTTCGGCGGTGGCATGGGTGCTATCGGGCAAGACCCGCGCTGCATTGCTGGAACAAGCCGATCGGGTACAGCGATTCGTGGCTGCGCGTCCCCAGACGCGATCGACTGACGTTGCGGCGTCGTTGGCGAAGCGTTCGGCGTTCGAACACCGCGCTGTGATCGTGGGCGCCGATCTCGCCGAGCTGACGACCGGATTGACGGCGCTAATGAACGGAATGTCGACAGCCGGACTGGTCGACGGTCGCGCCGTCGCGGGTGGCAAGACGGTGTTCGTCTTTCCTGGGCAGGGCTCTCAATGGCTGGGCATGGGCCGCGAATTGATGGACACCTCAGTGGTTTTTGCAGATCGCATGCAAGAATGCGCCGCTGTGATCGATCCGATGGTGGAGTGGTCACTCCTCGAAGTGGTTCGGGGGAGGGAAGGAGCCCCATCCCTGGAACGGATCGAGGTGGTGCAGCCGGCGTTGTTCGCGATGATGGTGTCACTGGCAGAGTTGTGGCGCTCCTGCGGAGTGTCGCCGGACGCGGTTGTGGGTCACTCGCAAGGTGAAATCGCCGCGGCCTACATCGCAGGCGCGTTGACATTGGAAGATGCTGCCCGCGTTGTGGTTCTGCGGAGCCGGCTTTTCGCGGAGGCACTGGTCGGCAAGGGTGCGATCGCCTCGGTTGGCGCACCGGAGGACACCGTCGCGCAACAGCTGTCGGACATTGAGGATCTGTGGATCTCCGGAGTGAACGGACCCTCCGCGGTCACCGTCACAGGTGGCCTCGACAGCTTGACGCAGTTCGTCTCGAGCATGGTAGAGCGTGGCTACCGAGCACGAATTATCCCCGACACGGTGGCATCTCACTCACCGTATGTGGAGCCGCTGCACGATCAACTCTTGGAGTCCTTATCGGCGATCCGTCCTCAGGCAAGCGGGATCCCGGTTTACTCAACGGTTTTCGGTCGAGCTATTGAAGGCTCGGAGATGGATGCTGAGTACTGGTACGAGAACTGCCGATCGCCGGTGTTGTTTGAAAAGACAGTACGGGCACTGCATGCGGACGGTTTTGACATGTTCGTGGAGAGCAGCCCGCATCCGGTTCTTGTGTACGGCGTCGAGGAAACCCTCGGAGACAGTGCGGCCCGTTCCGCTGTGGTTGGCTCGTTGCGCCGTGGCGAGGCGGCATGGCCGTGCTTCGTCCAATCGATGGGCGAGGCATCCGTGCGCGGTCTATGCGTGGATTGGACCGCGGCGTTCGCGCACCGCAGGCACTGGATGGACCTTCCGACCTACGCCTTCCAGCGGCAGCGGTATTGGCTCCCGGCGACCTGGTCGGGCACCGATGTTGCCGGGTTGGGCGTGCGGTCGTCCGGACATCCCTTGCTGGGGCTTGTGATGGATACCGCCGGTGACGGCCGCGTGGTATTCACCGGACGCCTGTCGTCGGCGACGCAGGGGTGGCTGGTCGATCACGCGGTATGGGGTCAGGTGCTGTTCCCGGGTGCCGGTTTCGTGGAGTTGGTGGCGCATGCCGGCACCGAGATCGGTTGGCCGGTGGTGGGCGAGCTGTTGTTGCAGGCGCCGTTGATGATTCCGGCGGAGGGTGCGGTTCGGATCCAGGTAGTCGTGGACGCGGTCGATGAATCAGGGCAACGCCCGATCTCCGTGTACTCGAGTGTCGCCGACAATGAGACCGACGGCGACGCTGTGTGGATACAGCACGCACAAGCCATCGTGGCCACCGATTCCAGGCTCGTTCCAGATGCCATCACGGGCCTGCAGCCAGCTCAGTGGCCGCCGGTGGATGCGCAGATAGTCGATGCGGGCGCGGCCTACGAGGTATTGGCTGATCGTGGCTACGATTACGGTCCTGCCTTCCAAGGATTGCGGGCGGTATGGCGGCGCGGCGACGAGGTCTTCGTTGAAGCGGAGCTGGTGCCGAAGCTGGCGGGGACGGCCGACTCATTCGGATTGCACCCCGCGTTGCTGGACGCCGTTCTGCACGGGATCGCGATAGCCGAGGGGCGCGACGAGGCAGGGAGTGACCGGATGGTGGCCTTGCCCTTCGCGTGGAGTGACGTCACCCTACACGCAGCTGGGGCATCGCTGGTGCGTGCCAGAGTCACTCGGATCGGGGACACCGTCTCGCTGGCTGTGGCCGACTCCGACGGTCATCCGGTGCTGTCTGTCGGCGCGCTGTCGGTGCGGCCGGTGCGGCCCGATCAACTCGGTATGGCTCGACGTGTCGACTCGTTGTTCGGGATCGCATGGTCTCCGGTGACCCTGGATGCCAACGGCCACAGACGATCCGTCGGGGAATGGGACACTGTCGAGAATTCGAGTGATACCCCCGAGGTGATCGTCTGGCGTCCGGCTTCGTCTTCGGATGACGCTCAGGCAGCGGTGCGCACGTGTCTACACGCGGCACTCGGTGTCCTGCAGCGCTGGGTGATCGACGAGCGGTTCACCGACTCGCGGCTCGTGATCGTGACCGATGGCGCGGTCGCGGCATCGGGCGCCGAGGTAACCGATGTCGCCGCGGCGGCGGTTTGGGGTCTGGTCCGTTCGGCACAGTCGGAGAATCCGGGGCGAATCGTCCTGATCGACGCCGACGGCCCGATCGATGTCGATCCGCTCATCGATTCGCGCCAGCCGGAATTGGTCGTCCGGAACGGACAAGTCCTGGCACCGCGTCTGGAACGCATGTCCGTGAACGACTCGACGGAACGCCAATTGAATACGGCCGGAACAGTTTTGGTGACCGGCGGTACCGGCGGTCTCGGGGCGCTTGTCTCACGGTACCTGGTCGCCGAGTACGGTGCCCGTCACCTGCTATTGGTCAGTAGGCAAGGAACAGCCGCGCCAGGCGCATCCGAGCTGCTGGACGAACTGACTGCGATGGGCGCCCATGTGCGTATCGTCGCGTGCGACGTCGGCGACAGGCAGGCCTTGGACCACGTGCTGGCGGGGATTCCCACGGAGCACCCGTTGACGGGTGTCATTCATGCCGCGGGAGTATTGGACGACGGTGTGATCGCGTCGTTGACCCCGGAGCGGATCGACGTTGTACTCGCGCCGAAAGCAACTGCGGCGCAACACCTGCACGAGGCGACCATCGATTCGGATCTGGCTTTCTTCGTGCTGTTCTCCTCTGCCGCGGGACTTCTGGGGAGCCCCGGGCAAGGAAATTACGCCGCCGCCAACGCGTACCTCGATGGACTGGCGTCCTATCGCCGGTCACTGGGCCTGACCGCGACATCGATGGCATGGGGTCTGTGGGAACAGACAGGATCTATGGGCGGGCATCTCGAGGCGGCCGACACCACACGGCTTGGGATGACGGGAGTATCTGCACTGTCCCCTGAGCTCGGCTTGGAGCTTTTCGATGCCGGATTGCGTTCGCAACGGAGTTTGGTGGTCCCTATTCGAGTGGACATGGCCGTGGTGCGCGCGGGCGGAGCAGAACTCACACCATTGCTTCAGAGATTGGCACCAGCTCGCCGTTCCACCACCGAGAACACCTCTCTGTCTCCGTACCGTTTGGCCGCCCTCGAGCCGAAGGAACAGGAGCGCCTCGTGACCGCCGCCTTATGCGAGCAGTCTGCATACGTGCTCGGGCATGCAGCGGTCGAGACCATTGACCCGGATCAGGAATTCGGTTCCCTGGGATTCGATTCGCTGATTGCGGTGAAGTTCCGGAACCGATTGGCCAGTTCGACAGGTTTGCAGCTGTCGCCGACCGTGATCTTCGATTATCCGACGCCGCGCGCACTGGCCAGGTTCCTCGTCTCCGAAATCACGGAAACCGTTCGGCCGCAACCGCGCACAGAACAAGTGTCCGACGAACGCGAAATACGCCGTCTGCTGCTAGAGATTCCCGTGTCACGGTTGCGAGACGCCGGCGTGCTGGACACGTTGCTGCAACTGAGTGGAAAACGCAAAGCCGACTTCACCGAAGAGGTCTCCGACGCAGCGATTGATCAGATGTCAGCCGAGGCCCTCATCCAGCTCGCACTGGACGCGGGCGACGCCAACGCGCCTGATTTTCACTGACGACTCGTTTCACTCCATCACCATCGAAGCAACTCTGTAAGAGACTGGGGGACAACTGATTATGGTCAGCGACAGCGAACTGCTCGCCAGCCTACGATGGGCGACGATCGAGCTCGACAAGAGTCGCCAGGAACTGAACCTGCTCAAAGCTGGTGTGGATGAGCCGGTGGCGATTGTGGGTATGGGTTGTCGGTATCCGGGTGGTGTGGGTTCGCCGGGGGATTTGTGGCGGGTGGTCGCCGA
>NZ_JBSGEQ010000085.1:0-10373 GCF_053602975.1 Nocardia sp. NPDC004278 | reverse complement strand
TCCCGGACCCGGATCGCGGCCATATCGTCCCCGAGATCACGCATCCGATACAGCCGCCGACGCACCGCGTCCTCGAGTTCATCCATCGTCTCGTAAAGACCCCTCCCAACGTTGAGATCACCTGGATCTGCCATCCGAGATGGCACTATGAGCGGGCGGTATGTAACGATGAGATCGCGTGTCTTACTCAGGATTTCAGGAGTTGAATGTGGCCGTGACGCTGACAGTTGATCTTCACCCGGTTTTCCGGAGTGATCGCGACATCGACAATGCGGTACGTAGCGCGATCTTCCGTGCGGTTGCGCAGAAGGTCGGCTTGTTGGAGATAATTCCAGGCAAAGGCTCCGGAACCCTGAAGCGCCGTGTTCTCGCGAAGCTCGCCCAGCCAAGCTTGAAAAAGTTCTACCGGCGCGTCGAGGCTGATCCGGGAAACGAGGGCCGGATTCTCGTTCATTTCTGACCGGAGCGTCCCAACGCCCTGACACGCGGTCGTATTTGATCGAGCACAGCCGAATCAATCAACACCCGAGGGTCTTGAACCTGCCAGGCTTCCTCAAAGTGTGACGCCATAAGTACACTCCTTGACCCCGAACTGTTCACACTGGGAAGCCACAGACCCTTTCAATCCAGTGACCCCAGGCTGTCGGCACGGCATGCGGTCAGGGTGAGAAAATGCGCGGCCTCAGTGCGACTGTCCAGGGAACCTGGAGAACCCCGTCGTCGCCGACGTCTCTGTCCACGGATCGCGTGGAGGCCGGCGACTGCTGCTCATTAGTCGTGTTGGCAAGCACGGCCTTGACCATCAGTTCGTGGTCAACAGAATCGAAGAATTTGCTGACGTCCAAATCGATTATCCAGTCCTTCTGCCAGCACGTTTCACGGCATTTCGCGACCGCGTCCAACGCGCCCGCTTCGGCCGATACCCATTGCCACCGATGGTCTGTGTGCTATTGGCCGCCTTTCTGGACAAACGTTTCCCACTCCGGCGCATCCTGGATCAGGTGGTCGATTTCCTCGAGGATGTCGTCCTCGAGGTGGTCGGAGCCGTAGCCGCTATCGGAGCGACTCTCGTTATCATCTCGGCTCGTGTCGGAGGGCCATGCCTGCTCGGACTCCTCGTCGTCTCGACCGTGGGTCGAGCGTGTTCTTGCGGCATCGTCTCACCTCATATTCGTAGTCGGCATGTCTTCGGGTGGTGGCTGAAACGGGTGGCCGGCCACCTCGATCAGACCGTCGGTGATACGACCCAGCCACGCGAGCACGCCGGACAGGGATCGTTGCGCACGGTTGGAGTCCCCATGGCCACCGCCATCGACGAACCGGGGTATCTGCCGCTGCAGGCCGAGTCGATGCTCTAGGTGTGTCCCGCACTCGGCCAGAGACCACACCCAAGCCTGTGCGCACCGTTCGGGCAGGGTCACCACGCCACCGACCTCGGGAAGGGCAGCCAGGACCAGGGCGGCATCGGCCGCGCGGCGTCGTGCGAATTGCAGACCGAGTTTCTCCGGTCCACGCGGGAGATCCGCAGGACGCCATGCCACGGGGGTCCCCAGGTCCTGCGCCGGCCGCCAACGGTCCTCGAGGAACGGCACCGTGTCGCGGGTGGCGTCCAGACCGCCCCGGATCTCTCACAGATCCAAGTCGATCTGTAATGCCCTGTGCACGGCACCGACATGCTCGCGCAGCCATCGGACCTGACGAGGACTGAAATACCCGATGATCGTGCCATCGTGGCGATCCCAGCAAATCATCGTGTAGCCGCCCGAGAGTCGCACACACACGGGCAGGCATAGTCCGCGAGCCCAGAACCGCGCAGTGGGCGCGAAGACACGAGGATCCAATGCGATCTCCTGGCGCACCGATTCGAATGTGCCAGCCCAGCTATTGTCGGTCTCCTACCATTCGCCTCAGCCTTCACGAAGCAGCTCCAGGACTCGGCAATCTTTACCTAGTCGGCCACGAGCACGCGTGGGTGTGCGATGGTTTCCGGCCGTAGTAGCCGCTCGAGTTCCTCGGCCGGCAGTAGCCCTTGTTCGAGTACGAGTTCGGCGACGCCGCGGCCGGATACCAACGCCTGCTTCGCGATTCGGGTCGCGGCGTGGTAGCCGATGACGGGGTTGAGCGCGGTCACCAGCCCGATCGAATTGTCGACATACCCACGCATAACCTCCGGGTTGGCGGTGATCCCCGCGATGCACCGACGCGCCAGCACCAGACAACCCGAACGCAGCTGGGTGATGCTCTCGGCAAGCGAAGCGACGATGACCGGCTCGAAAGCATTGAGCTGCAACTGACCCGCCTCCGCAGCCATCGTGACGGTGAGATCGTTACCGATCACCCGGAACGCGATCTGGTTGACCACCTCCGGAATCACCGGGTTGATCTTGCCGGGCATAATCGACGACCCCGCCTGCACCGGCGGCAGATTGATCTCGTTGAACCCAGCCCGCGGCCCCGACGACAGCAACCGAAGATCATTGCAACCCTTGGACAATTTCACCGCGATCCGCTTGAGCACACCGGACAGATGCACAAAGGCCCCGCAGTCCTGCGTAGCCTCCACCAGATCCACAGAAGTCTGCACCGGCAGACCAGTGATCTCCCGCAAATGCCGACAGGCAGCCTCCGCATAACCAGGTGCCGCGTTCAGGCCGGTACCGATGGCGGTAGCACCGAGGTTGATCTCATGCAACAGGGTAGCCGCCTCATCCAGACGCTGCCGGTCCTCACCGAGCATGACCGCGTACGTACCGAACTCCTGCCCCAAGGTCATCGGCACCGCATCCTGCAGCTGGGTACGACCCATCTTCAGCAAACCACCGAACTCCGTTGCCTTGCACTGGTACTCGGCGCGCAGAACCTCCATCGCCTCCGACAACCCCCCGAGCGCGTAAATGGTGGCCAACCGCACCGCACTCGGATAAGCATCATTGGTGGACTGCCCGAGATTGACATGCTCGTTCGGGTGGATACGAGAGTAATCACCCTTGTCGCAACCCAACAGTTCCAGAGCACGATTAGCAATCACCTCATTGGCGTTCATATTCGTCGAGGTACCCGCACCACCCTGCAACACATCAACGACGAACTGGTCATGCAGCCCACCGGAACGAATATCGACACACGCGGCGATGATCACCTCCGCCACATCCGACGCCAGCAGGCCCAACTCGGCATTCGCCCGTGCCGCCGCCTCCTTCACCGCAGCCAACGCCACGATCAACTGCGGGAACGCGCCGATCACGGTACCGGTAATCGGGAAATTCTCCCTGGCCCGGGCAGTATGGATCCCCCAATAAGCATCAGCCGGGATCTTCATCTCACCCAACAAGTCGTCTTCGGTGCGGTAGCTCATGAGGCGTCCTTCGCAGTGCTAGTGGGGCACAAGAATCAATCTGCCGTCGACTGACGTAATATACCATCAAAATATGGCACAACCAACGGGTTACACGCCGCCCCGCTCGGCAGCCGGGATCGCCGGCTGCCGAGGGGTCCCAGCCGGTCTCGGTGGCGGTCGAAGAAGGTCACGAACGGTTCCTGCCTTTGAATGCGGTGTACGGCAGCAGCAGCGACAGCAACACCAACGACCCCACGTAGAACAGCGCGATCCGGGCGATGACCGAGTTGATCGCGCAGAGCATGACCTTCTCCGGATTCTCGGCCCCACCGGCCGCCTTTCCGACGAGTTCGACTGAGGCATAGGCGAAGACGACCCCCGTGGTGGACAACCTCCGGCGCTGGCCGACCAAGCGATCGTCGCCGCTCCCCACCCGATCCAGGTATCGAACCCTAGGATGACCTCACCCAAGACGCCGACTATGGACCCGGTTAACCGCGGCGACCAGTGCGTCAGTGGAGCCGATGTGCACTACTTGCGGACCCCCAATAGCCCAAACCGTTCCGCGGCCGCCGGACCTGCGGCCGCGGAACGGTCCGATCGGACTCGGCGACGTTATCAGGGGATGCCGAGACCGACCGGTATCGGCGGGATTCTCCCTCATCGTGGGCGACACCGCCCGACTCCCGCCGACGATTGTTGGGCTACTGGTCGCGGTGCTCCAGCGGACGCTCGGCCAGCACCGGGAACTGCCCGGTGTAGCCCTCGCGCTCGGCGGCCAGGGCCGCCACCCGGCGCCGGGCGACGAACCAGCCGGCCACCATCAGCGGCAGCACCACGACCACCACGGCGATCAGCGCGCCGCGCTGGGTGGCGTCGCGACCGAACAGCATCAGCCCGAGCACCACCACCAGGAACGACAGCGCCGCGATGCTGGTGTAGGGCGCGCCCACCAGCCGGAACTTCGGACGCTCGACCAGCCCCTGCTTGGACCACTGCCACAGCTTCAGCTGGCACAGCAGGATCGCCGCCCACGCCGCGATGGTGCCCAGCGCCGACATGTTCAGCACGATCTCGAACGCCTTCGCCGGCACGATGGCGTTGAGCCCGACGCCCAGCAGCGCGACAGTGCCGGTAGCGAGGATGCCCACGTACGGCACGCCGCCCTTGGTCATCCGCGAAGCGAGCTTCGGCGCGCTGCCGTTCACCGACATCGACCGCAGGATGCGGCCGGTCGAGTACAGCCCGGCGTTCAGGCTGGAGAACGCGGCGGTCAGCACGATCAGATTCATCACCGAGCCCGCACCCTCGACACCCAGCTTCGAGAAGAAGGTCACGAACGGGCTGGTGCCGGCCTTGAATTCGGTGTACGGCAGCAGCAGCGACAGCAGCACCAGCGAGCCGACATAGAACAGCGCGATGCGGGCGATGACGGAGTTGATCGCGCGCGGCATGATCTTCTCCGGGTTCTCCGCCTCACCGGCCGCGGTACCGACGAGTTCGACTGCGGCATAGGCGAAGACGACCCCGGTGGTGGTCAGTACCAGAGGCAGCACCCCATGCGGGAACAGGCCGCCGTTCGACGTGATCACGCTAGGTCCGGTCGACGCGCCCGCAATCTTGAACCGCCCCACCAGGAAGACGATGCCGATCACCAGGAAGCTCACCAGAGCAACGACTTTGATCAGCGCTGCCCAGAACTCCATCTCGCCGAACCACTTCACCGACACCATGTTGATCGCGACGACGATCACCAGGGCGACCAGCGCAATCGCCCACTGTGGAATAGATTTCGTCGCGCCCCAGTAGTGGACGTATGTTCCGATCGCGGTAATGTCGACGATGCCGGTCATACACCAGTGGAAGAAGTATGCCCAGCCCACACCGAATGCCAGCTTCTCCCCGTAGAACTCGCGGGCGTACGAGACGAAGGAGCCCGAGGACGGCCGGTGCAGCACCAGTTCGCCGAGCGCCCGCAATATGAAGAAGACAAATATCCCGCAGACCGCATAGGCCAGGAACAGGCTCGCGCCCGCCTCCTTCAGCCGGGAGCCCGCGCCCAGGAACAGGCCAGTGCCGATCGCGCCACCGATGGCGATCATTTGCAGCTGCCGGGGGCGTAGCGCCTTGTGATAGCCGGCGTCCTCATGAGCATGCGCGTTCCCCGCAGCTCCGGTGGTTCCCGGTGATTGAACGGTGGTCATGATCGTGCCTTCCTGTGATACGGACCATGCCATTGACTGATGGAACGTACCAGTGATTGACGGCACACAGCAAGGGTTGCTGTCCAACCCGCTGTTGCGTTGTGGTTTCCTGGAGGACATGGCGGTGGATGCGGAGTTCACGATCAGCGCGTTGGCGCACGAGACCGGGATGACAGTCCGGACCCTGCGCGACTACAACGAGCGCGGCCTGCTCCCGCCGCCGCAGATGAAGGGCCGCATCGGGTTCTACAGCGAGGAACACCTCAACCGGATCCGCATCATCGGCCGACTGCTGGAACGTGGCATCACCCTCAACGGGGTCCGCGGACTGCTGGAGGCATGGGACCGCGGGGACGATCTGGCGGACGTGCTCGGCGTCTCGGCGAGCACCGCTGCGCAGCCACAGCAACCTTCCCGCGCCCCGGCCGGGGAGCGGGTCGCCGCCACCGATCTCGCCGAGTACTACCGCGAGATCCCCGGCGGCCTGGCCCGGGTGGTCGCGGCCGGGCTGTACGAACCGCTCGACGCGGACAGCTATCGGATCACCGATCCCGAACTCGTCGACGTCCTCGATCAGCTGATCGACGCCGGAATCCCACCGGCACGCGCGCTCGACGACATCGACCGGCTACGCGCCGATTGCGACCATATCGCAAGGCAATTCGCGGATATGTACGAGCGCACCATCGTGCGTTCGTTCCGGCGTTCCGCCCGTACAGCGCAGGATGCGCGGGAACTGGCCGAGCATCTGACCGCCGCCCGGAAACAACCCAGGCGGGTGGTGTCCGGCTTGGTCGACCGGTTCGTCGCCCGCCATCTGGACTACCTGACCGAGCGGGAACTTGCCGACCTACAGCATGACCAACCCACGTAGGGCTCTGCGCCGAGCCCGCCGAGGCGGTATGAATCACCGGCCAGGGAGCTTCACCACCACGACTGGGGCCGCAACTCGTTGGCCAAGTCGACCAGCGCGTACCGTTGCGACGGATGCGGGGCCTCGCGGGCGATTCGGCGCAGCGTCCGTTCGATCCCTCCGCGTAGTTCCTTCTCGAGGTACCGCACGCCGAGGATGGCGGCGTTCGGGTCCTGCGGACGCCCACCGTGCCGTAGCCAGGCCAGGGCGACACCCAGGACGAGGGCGCGCATCTGCAGTACACGCGGCTCACCGGGAAGCTCTGCCAGCCGCGCGGCGGCATCCAGATCCGATTGGGTGAGTTCGGTGACCGGACGTGAGACGAGCAGCACGCATCCGGTCATCCGGGCCACGTTGTGGTGACGCGATATCTCGGAAACCTGTTGCAGCGTGGCGACGGCCGCGGCGGTGTCGCCGCCGGCGGCCAGTCGGCGCGCGAGGCCGAATGCCGCGCTCGCCACGCTACGGTCGGTATGCCAAACGGCCCGGTAGTACTCTCTCGCCGCGTGGCCCCAGCGAGCGAGATCCGCTGATCCACAGCGAGTTTCGAGCACCAGTTCGGCGGTCGCCGCCAGCGCCAGTTGCGGCGCGATCTCACCGGGAACCGCGGAATGAACGAGATCGAATTGCTCGTATGCCTTCTCGTAATCACCCATCGTGAGTTCGGCGAGCCCCGCATACCACCCGATACGCCAGTCCGTGCGGTGCCCCGGACGCAGTTCGGCGAGCTTGGCGCGGACATTCTCCACCTCACCCAGATCGAGGTGGGCCCGCACCTCCGCCAAAGTCCCTTCGAGTTCGAAGGATTCGTGTGTGGCGATCTTCCCGGCCAGCATGTTCCCACGCGCCTCGCGCAGCGTATCGACGGCCCGGTGCGGATCGCCGTGCAGCAGAGGTGACAGCAGGTCCGCGTTGGGGTCCTCGCTGTCGATCAGCGGTACCGGCAGTGCGGAAACAACACTCGGCGCGTCGAGAGTTGCCCTGTGGTGCACGCCGTCGAGAACGCCATCGGAAGGCCGGATGAGCGTATCGATCCCGAAATCGCCTCGCAGAGTGCCGAATACCGCCGACACCTGTGGATAGTCCCGGCCGGTGTCCTCGGCCAGGACGGCGCGCAGTACGCCGAGGAGTTGACGGTGCATGGCGTAGGCGGACGGAAAGCGTTGTACCGGGTCGTTGTCGGTGGCTACCGCCAGCAGGCGCGCGAACGATGGATAACGGCGCAGCACCAACTCGTGGTCCGGGTGGGGCAGGCCGGGCATTTTGTGGCCGTGCCGGTCGGTGGGCATCCGAAAGGTCAGTGCTGCCAGTGTGCGGCCAACCATGTAGATGTCGGAGGCCATGGTGGGCCCGGTCCGGGTGAATTCCGGCGCCTGATACCCGGGAGTTCCGTACAGGTTGCCACCGGACCGAAGGGCTGCGACCGCACCGAGGTCGATGAGTTTGACCTCATCCGCAGCGACCATGATGTTGGCGGGCTTGAGATCGTTGTACGCCAGGCCGAGCGAATGAAGATAGTCCAGCGCCGAGAGGATTTCCAGTGTGTAGGCGATGGCCTCGGCCACCGGGAGGTAGCCGAGGGCACGCCGATCCAACTCGGTTTTCAGCGAACGCCCGCCGACATACTCCATCACGATATAGCCGACCGGAGTCCCGTCCACGGAACGGTGCTTCACGAAGTTGAAGATCTTCACGATCGCCGGATGTGCCATCTCCGAAAGGAATTGACGTTCGGCCAGGGCGACCACGTTGGCCTCTATGTCGAGCGGATTCTGCAACCCCTTCAACACCACCCAGCGGCCGCTGACATTGCGATCGCGGGCCAGGAAGATCCACCCCATTCCGCCGTAGGCCAGGCAGCCGCATACCTCGTATTGACCCGCGACCAGGTCACCGGGCTCGAGTTGCGGCCGGAAATGGAATGGTGATCCGCAGTGCACGCAGCTGCCGCGCGGGACGCCGTGCTCGCCGGAGCCGGAACGCCCGACCGGCTGCCGGCATTTCCAGCAGTACCGTTTGTCCTCGGGCACCTCGGGATCCGACAGGATCGCAGAAGGTGGATCGACCAGCGCAACCCGCGGCATCGTGACCAGCCCTGCACCGAGCCGCCGCACACTCGGGCGAGACCGCGTCTCCGGATCCGCGCCGTCCTCGGGCAACGGTTCGGAGTTGTCCGGCGTCCACCGAGGCGTGCGGGTGACATCCGCCCGCCGAGTCGCCGATGGATCCGCCGCATCGGCGGCATCGGGCGCCCGCAGCGGCAGCGGGTGCGCTGATGGGCTGGAATCGTCGATCATTCGCCTTCTCGGGATTCCCGATAGTTCTCGCATACTGCTGCCAAGGCATCAATCCCGGGCAGTACTTGTTCCGATCGAACACCCGCGAAGCTCAAACGCATCGTATTGCGGTGCAGTAACGCATCATCAGCATAGAAGGCGCTGCCCGGCCTGAAGGCGACATCTCGCAGCAACGCACGATCCAAGGCCGCGTCGGCATCGAAACCCGGCGGGCCGTCCACCCATACGAACAATCCTCCGTCGGGTTCGGTCCACCGGAACCCGCCGGGAAAATACTTGCCGAGCGCCGTGCACAACAGCTGGAGCTTGGCCGAATACGCCTCCGTGATCGTCTGCAAGTGCTCGGCCATGAACGGGCTCGCCAGGAATTCGGCCGCAATGGCTTGGCAGAGGGTCGACGTCTGCATGCCGATGCCGTGCTCGAGTGCCGATACCGTGCTCAGTACGTCCGGGGGCAACACCGCGATTCCTATTCGGATCGCGGGTGCCAGTGTCTTGGACAAGGACGTGATGTACACGGTGTTGTTCGGCGCGAAGGCCCAGAACGCCGGTATCGGTCTGCCGCGGTAGCGAAGATCGGCATAGACGTCGTCTTCAACCGCCAGGGCATTTCGGCGAACAATTACCTCGGCCACCTCCGCCCTTCGTGTCGTGGGCATCGTCCGGCCCGTGGGATTCTGGAATGTGGGAAGCAGATAGACGAGGGCCGCCGAGGTGCGTGCGAGAGCCTCGTCGAGCGCCTCCGGAAGGAGACCTGCCTCGTCGGATTCGACGCTTGTCACGGTTGCCCCATGGCTCTGAAATATCTCGAGGGCGGGACCGTGGGTGGGGGTTTCCACAAGAACCACGTCGCCGGCGCCGAGTACTGCCCTACACACGTTGTGCAGTGCTCCGGATCTACCCGTTGCAATGTGAATATTGTCCGCGGGACATCGAATCCAACGCTCCGACAACAGGTGGGCAGCCTGTTCCACTAACGGCCCGAATCCCTGGGGCATGCTGTATTGCAGTGCCCGATTTCCGTATTTGGTCATCACGGTGTCGACCAGACCCGGTACGAGTTCGCCCGGCAATAATGTCGTCTCCGGCGCTCCCGCGGCAAAGGATATGACCTCTGGGCGACGGCCCAGCAATGAAAACAACTCATCGATGGCACCGCTTCTTATCGTCCCGGTCGGGCCGAACCGTTTAGTGACAGCCAACTTACCCGCCCAACATCTTTCGTGACCCAACATACTTTCATGACCCAACGCGGTTCACAGCGGAGGAAGATGGGCGATCTGGACCATCTCCTCACCACGGGTGCGCGTGATCAACGTGCCCCGGCGGGGTGGGAGTTTGCTCGGGCGCACATCACCGACAGATCGCGGTAGGGACCGCCCTCACGGGCGGCCCCCCACACAGATCCCAGCGTGCGGAACTACCGCACTGGGCTCCCGCCTCGGATTTTGGCGTCGAAGCGCACTTCGGGAAACTCGCGCTTCACGCGAGCGGGCGGCAACCACTTGGCGGTAAGTCGGTCCATTCCACGAATCGCGTCGGGTGTCGCTGCGATCCTGTCCATCGAAACTCCACTCCTAATAATGGCTGTCGATCCACAGTGCATCGTAAACATACCGGAC
>NZ_JBSGEQ010000084.1:0-10391 GCF_053602975.1 Nocardia sp. NPDC004278 | reverse complement strand
CCTTCGAGCGGCCGATGACCGGGTCGAGCTTGCCCTCGAGGGCGGCCTGGGTCAGGTTGCCGGGATCCGCTGCGGAGTCCGGATCCCGGCATTCGCGGGGACGACGGTGTGCTCGAGGAAATCTATGCCGCGGGCACCCATGATCTGGCCACCCGGTCGGTGGCCGCCCGGCAGGTGCGCAGCATGGTGAGCAGCGGGGAATCCGCTGCGGCGGCGAGCGTTTCGGGCTGAGCTTGCCGCAGCCATGTTGCAGCACAAAAGATCCGCCGCCTCGGCTTTTCGCCGGGGCGGCGGATCTTTTTAATGCTCGGTTCGCGCCTAGTGAAAACCCAATTGTCGGGCAGTCGGATCGGCTTGGGCGTCACAGGTCATCCGCGCCGTTCGTGGTGCCTCACCACCCCAAAGTCGATGTTGTCGTGCTGAATCGGGGTGGATGCGTCCGGCTGCGACCAGCGCATCGAACGCGGCGTGCTTTCGGGCGCAGTCGTGCTCACAGTGCAGTTGCATCGCCACATGGGCATCGGCGAGCGTGAGTGGCTGATCGGGTGGGCCGCACGTCCACGCCTTCGGCCATTCGACCCGGCGTAATCGGCAGCGACGTTCGGCGGGCCGGTCGTGGCGCGGCCGGTTTATCGGCCACACGCACGCCACCCCGACCATGGCGAAGGCACCGCCCGACGACCGCGAGGATGCAGTGCACTATCTGCCACGGGCCCATGGCCGTTCACCGCTCGCCGCCGTTGCCGGGGGAGGTCGGCGGTAGTGCGAGTTGGGCGAGCCCGTCGAGCACCTGGTGCAATGTCCGGAGTTCGGGTGTGCCCTCGGGGAGCGGCCGGTCGCTGGTATCGATAGGGAAGTCGATCCCGCGCAGTCGGGCACGTTCGCGCGGGCTCAGCTTCGGCGGCGCGAAGCCCGTGAGGGACAGGGACTGTCCCTCGACCAGGCTGCGAGGCTGGCAGAACTGAGCAAGAGCGGGCTACACCGCATCGAAACCGCGCAGGTGGCGAAGGTCAAGATCCGCGAGATCAGAGCCCTGTGCGAGACCTATGGGGTGTTGGCGGACGAAACGAGCCGCGTGCTCAAACTCGCAGAAAAGGCACAGGTAAGGAGTTGGCACACAGCGTTCGACGGGCTCTACAGCGATTCCACATTCAATATGTATGTCGGGCTCGAAGCGTCTGCGCGCCAGTTGATTTCGTACCACGAGATCATCCCGGGCCTGTTGCAGACGGCCGACTACGCGCGAGCTCTGATCAACTCGTTCTACACAGATAGCAGTCCGGAGGACGTCGCCCGCCGGGTGGAGCTGCGGCTGAAACGGCAAGCGATCATCACCCGCAGGTCCGAACCGCTGAAACTCCAGCTGCTGCTTCACGAATCAGCTCTACACCGCGTCGTTGGCAGCCCTCGGGTCATGGCCGCACAGCTGCGGCATTTGGCTGAGATCAGCAAACTGCCAAACGCCTCGATACATGTACATCCGTTTACGAGTGGGTGCCTGCGAGGTCTGTTGCATGGTCCGTTCGTGATCCTCGACTTCGGAACCGATACCAAGGGCAACCCAGTCGAACCGCCGCTGGTCTACTTCGAAGGTGCTGGTAAAGCGGATCTGTATCTCGAGAACGTCGACGATGTACGGCGTTATGCTGAGCTTGCTACGGCCATCCGGAGTACCTGCATGGATGAAACGAGATCGCGAGAACTGCTCAGACGGGCAGCAAGGAGTTATGCAGCGTGAGTATTGACCTGTCCGAGGTGAACTGGTTCAAGAGCAGCCACAGCAGCGGCCAAACCGAGTGCGTCGAAGTGGCGTGGCTCGATGGGGGCGGGGTTGGCGTCCGGGACTCCAAGAACCCGAGCGGTCCGGCGCTGGTCTTCGCCCCAGGCGAATGGGACGCCTTCACCGCAGGCGTCGCAGCCGGAGAATTCGACCTCCGCCCCTGATCCTCCGGCAATACCGACCACCATAGCGGCCCCATCCCGACGACCCCAATGTCGCGATGGGGCCGTCTGCTATCTCCCCCTCGGTTCAAATCCACACTCGCGCATAGCTTCTGGTTTTCGAACCGGCGAGTCATGGGGAGAGTCGATGGGCGACGCATGTCGAGCGCTTCGCGTCGCACTCGTACAGCTGTTCGGTGCCCACCGCCGTATCAGCACTGAACTCGGCCAGTTCGGCACGCGGCAACAGTGCTCATACATCGGTGTCGCGCAACCTGTCCAACATCTCCGCCTGCGGCCCGCCCGTCGACACCGATTGGAGCGATCCGCCATCCTGGCAGGCGACCGCCGTCACCATCAGCGCCGCGACCTGAGCCTACTGCCGAAACATCAATTCGCCCCCTCCCGCCCCACTGTGCCCACCGTGGGTGCGCCGCTTCCCCGCAACCTAGCCCGAGGCGCAATTCGCGGGGCACCCAGCCCAACTCGCCGAGAACCGCTCGCCGCGTCGCGACAGCTGCCGTATCGGCCTGCCGCACATGCGTTAGAGGCAAGCCCGAAAAGACCTCTTGTGCAACAGGTTCGGTGACTGGGACGCCTACGCCAAAGACCTGCCTCGTTATTGGCGGAGGTGCCCGTTGAGATCGGTAGGTGCAGACCTCCGATTTCGCTAACTGTCAAGCTGCGGAGACTGATTCGGTGCTGGTGGCGTGGATCGACGGTGTTCTTGTTGGCTAGCGCGATCCCCCGATGGGGTGGTCTGGCACTGTCAGTTCCCCAGCGCTGTCGAAGCAGAACCAATGCCAGTCACCATTCAGGTGATGGAATGCGTCTGACGCGTGAGAAGCGCCGATAAGCTGGGCAAATCCTCCGCCCCCGCTCGAGCAGTTGCCCGTCATGGGGCTGGTTCTGAAGTAGATACCCCATGCGTAGCGGTCCGCACTGTCGATGCGGTAGAGCCCGAGCCGGTGACCTTCGAACGTCCGCGGATCGACACCGTCGCGCACTTGCTGTGCGGCTTCATCGAAGCTGTGCGCCGAGAACTGCCAGCGCACAGCGATCGGTAGGTCTACGCTCCACGCCGTCACAGTGAACGCCACCACCAGCGCAGGCGCAAGCAGGGGACTGAGTTCGGGTACCCGAAGCCGCCGGGTTACGACTACCCGGGTCAGGTAGCCGATGATTACGCAGAACAACCCGAACGACGCGCTGATCAAGAAGAACCACAACAGCAAGGACTCGGCGCTGTCCGGGGCACTCGCCCGCAGGAGTGCGCCCACGCAAGACGCACCCGTGCAGGCGAGCAACAGGTACCAGGCGAGTTGTGACCTTAGTCGTCGCTTCTCCTGTCGACCGGGAAGGTCGTCGGACTGCGCCGTGCTCATGCCGGAAGCCTAGCCTGCAAGCCGGTTTCAATCCCCTGGCCCGGGGCGGCGAAGCCCAGCCCATACACCTCCGCGGTGTCCGAGCATTCTTTGCCGGTCCACGCGACCATGGGACCGAGATGATCACCCTGCTTGGATACCAGGCCGACATAGGCGGTGAAGTGGGACGTTCAACACATCGACCACACAACCCCCCCAAATCTGTCGGTGAACGGTCGCGTCTGCGTCTTGGACGAGCGATCACCATGCGCTCATGCAGGTAAACGTCGAGAGTGCGTGTGCACCAGCGCATTCTCGGCTCCTTTGCATGAATGGTGTTGGGGCATGGGTTGATTCGCTTGGTTGGTGGAGTGGACGGTCCGGTGTTGGTCGTGGAGTTCGGTGTAGCGGCCGTCATCGATGATGTCGTGCCATTGGACGGTCGCGATGGGTTTGTCGAGCTTGTCGACAGGGCCGGTGTAGAGCGGAGCCGCCTATTGTCGGTAGGTGTAGCAGGTGTACTGCGGATCGGGCTGATCTTGGATCCGTCAGGGTTTACCGAAGCCATCCGTTTTGACAGTGCTGTTGGAAGTACAGGTCGTCATCATCAGGTTCGTCGGGTATGAACACCTGGTCGCGATTGGGTTTGCGGGTTCCCGGGATGACATGTCCGGGTGTGGAATCCGACGGTCCCGGCTGTGGCGGCTTGGCTGGAGCAGCCGGTGTGGGCGGTTCGGCTGCGGCCGGCGGCTGGGTTTCCAGTGCTGCGGGGATCGGATAGAGCGCTTTCAGATCCGGTGCTTCCAGAGCGTCCATGCTTTGATCGATATAGGGTTCGATTGCGGCAGAACGTGATTCGAACAGTTGGTGGGCGGCCCGTTGGGCGGCCTCCGTGATTGCGGCGGCCAAGCGGGCTGGGGGGCTGGAGCGGAATGCGTTCGGCGAGATATCAACGGCGGTCACGAATCCCATGGGATTTACGCTGATTCGGACGAGCCGGTCCGTCGATGCCGCGTCGACAGTCGAATCGATGGGTTGGGTGGCAGCAGGCGGCCTGGATGCCGGCGCCGGAGCCAATCCTTCGGTCAATTCCCGTTGCGCGGCGGTGATCGGCGCCATAGCCTGCTGCCTGGCCCGATTTGCCTGCTCGGCAGCCCGCCGTGTGGCCTCGACAACGGATCCACCAAGGTAGTGCGGACTGCTCCGGCGGAATGTTTCCGGAGCCAGGTGAACCGCTTTCACGGTTCCGGTGCCGCCGACGGTGACCTCGACCAGGCCGTCGTCGGATCGCGCTGTCGCCGAAATCGACGATATCTATCGGCTCGCAGCGGCGAGCTTCGCCTCTTTCCAGTCAATGGTGGCAAGTACGGCGTCCATATTGAACTGTTCCACGAAACTCCCAGCGCGTCGCCCGTCCGACCGATCGTAATGCAGGCCCGCGCGCGGACCACATCATCGTCGGATAGCCTGTGCCGGACCGTATTTCGACTCCGAGGGGGACCTGTGGCCGATGTGCTGGTCGTGCCGCCCAGTACCGACTTCGAGGCATACAACAAGCTGGTATCCGCCCAAACCGACCATTTCGCCGCAATGGTCACCTGGACCGGCAAGGAGTGCTCGGAGACCGACGGGCTGACCGCACTGCTGTCGAAGTTACAGCCCTACGTCCCGGAGGTCGTTGAGGAATGGGGCAGGAGGGGCGCATGCTCGACGAGCTGACAAGTTTCACGCTGTGGGCTCATCTGGAGCGAGGCATGGCGACGATATTCGGTGTGTATGAACCCTTCGGTCTCGGTAGCGTGGTCCGGCGGAAGCGCCCGACTCAGATCGCTTTGTTGCGCGCCATTGGCGAGGCCGATGGTCACATCGTTTTCGAAGTGACGGTCGGTAAGAATCCGCGCATCCCCGTAGGGGTTGTCTCTCGCGGCTTTGCGCAGGTCCGTGACGGGAATCGCATCGGGGAAGTCCGGGATGAGCGCGCAGGGATGCGAAAGTATCGCATTTTCGATCAGTTCGGCTTGGGGGAGTTGCCGGGACAACGTGTCGGTGCGGCGGGATTGCACAACAGGAAACTCCTTCGGGGGGTCGCGCAAGAGGGCAGCCTAGAAGCTCTGTGGTGGCCATTTCAGTTGGTCGGCGACCGACTGCAGTATCGCAGCGCGGAGTCCGCCGGATTCGAAATTCGGCACCGCGGATCGTTCCACTATTGCCATGTCGACATCCACGACAAACGTGTGAACCGGCTGCTGGTCCTGTCTTGCGCGGTCGATTACCTGTGGCGTGATGTGCTACCGAGTAAGGCACTGAGGTACCGGCTCGCAAAGTAAGTGCGCCGCGATGAACAGCGATCCGGCGGTATCGAAGTCGTCGCTTTCGTTGTCCTCTGCGGCCGGTAGCTGCCAGCCGCGTAGTGGATGAGCGTTCTCCCAGACCGCATTTCGCGCTCGAGACCGCGGTCCTGCTCGGTTCAACACCGTTGGCTGGCGTCAGTAGCATTCCGGTCGTGGGCGATGGGGGGACACCAGCGCCTACCGTCAACATCTCGGGGACCGGCTCCCTGCCGCCTGTTCAGTTGAAACGGCCGTACCGGCGGGTCGGCCCGGCGGCAAGCTTTAGCCGCGCGCCGACTCGGCTCCTCCGGTGGGTTGCACGAGCCGCCGTCCGCGACCCGCGATGTCTGGGGATCGTATTCAGGCCCCAGGAGTCGATACGATAGAAGTATCGACTGGCTCGAGGGGAGGAGGAGTGTGGCCGTCTTCATCAGCTATCACAGCAGCAAGCGGCCCGTCGTCGAACATCTCGCCACATACTTTGCCCGCCATGATATTTCGACGTGGTGGGCGCCGCGCGACGTACCGCCGGGGTCGGACTGGGACGAGGCGATCTCGCGCGCGATCAAGAGTTCGAAGGCACTGGTGCTGCTGTTCTGCGCGTCGGCGGATTCGAGCGTCCACGTCAAGCGGGAGGTCCATCTCGCGGACAAGGCCAAGATCCCGATCTACTGGGTTCGGCTGGAGCAGGTCCAGCCAGAGCGGCTCGGCTATTACCTGTCACCGACACAGTGGGTGGACTGGTTGGACCGGCGCGACAGCACGCTGGACTCCCTCGTCAAAGATCTGAAGCGGCCCGGCCTGAGTGGTCATGCGCTCGACACCGATGTAACACCGCGCCCTGCTGAACCCGTGCCGGTCACCGGTTGGCCTGCGGGTGTCGCCGTCTTCGAGAATGAACGCATCGCAGCCGAGGCGGCGGCGCACACCTACTTCCGGATCGCACGCGAGGCTTCCGACCGGAGCGTGGTCCTTCCCACCGGACGCGCGGCGACGCAGGTCTTCCGCGCGATGCTACGGATCGCGCATCGCTACGCACCCACGCCGTTCGGTGAGGCGCACATCCTGTCGGACACAGAGACTTTCGGCGTCCACTCGCGTCACCACACCTCGCGCACCAGACATGTGGCCGAGACGTTGATCGAACCATTGACCGAGCGCGGACTCGGCCCTACCCCAGGGCAGTTGCATCTGCTGTCCGGCCAGATATCCGACGGCGAGGACCCGCTGTTGCAGACCCAGCGCATCCTTCGCCTGTACCCTCCGGCAGTGCACGGGATTTCGATTTCTCCGGCCGGTGAGGTGTTGGGGTACGAGGTCGGCGCGTACACCGATCCTGACGAGATCGTCAGCGACGGCTGCCGAATCGTGGAGTTGAGTGAGCACGGCCGCCGCTACATCGATCCGAATCAGCCGTCACGCTCAGTGATCACCATCGGCCTGGCCTCGGCACTGGAATGTTCCGGGCTGATGGTGTTGGCCTTCGACAAGACCAAGGCCCGGATCATCCACCAGATGACACACTTCCCCGAGACGGCCGGGGTCCCGGCCACCTTGTTGCGCCGCAATCCCAGGGCGGTCATAGTCACCACTCGCCCCATCGCCGAAGCGGCCGAACTCGACAACACTCATTTTGCGAAGACAGCGGAGGCAGGCAGCGAGTGGATAGTCAACAGGTTCGCATGAAGGAGACGCCGAAGGTCGTGGTCGTCGGCATGGCCACCATCGACTACCTCTACGTTCTGGACAGCCATCCGGCGGAGGACAGCGAGAACCCGGTCCGCAGGCACACCGTCGTGGTGGGCGGACCGGCCGGTCGTGGATCCATAACCGCCGCACGACTCGGCGGGGGCGGCGTCAGCCTGTATGCGATGTGCGGCACCGGCATTCACGCGGAAGTGCTGCGACGCGAGCTGACGAGCGAACCCCTCGAACTCATCCTCTTCGAGCGAGCCGAAGAGAGCCAGCACTCTGCGGTGATCATCGCGGCCGATCACGGTACCCGCACCACGATCTGGAGGGCCCAGCCGCGCGCCGACCTGGCGATGCTCGACAGCTTGGACGAGGGGTTCACCGGAGCGGACGCCGCACTGCTGGACTGCACCGACCCCGAACTGAGCAAAGCCGCCATCGCCTCATGCCGAAAACTGCGGGTTCCCATCGTGATCGACACCGGTGGGTACAAAGAATCGAGCGAGGAATTCCTGCGTGGCGTCGACTACATCGCGGCACCGGAGAAGTTCTTCACCGGCAGGCATCCAGGCGAGCCGCTCGACCGCAGCATGGCGCGGGTTTTTGCCGACTTCGCACCGAAAGTCCTCGTGGCCACACAGGGCGAGCGGGGCGGCGTCTACCTCGACGATAGCGGTGAACACCGCTATCGGGCATTCCAGGTCACGGTGGCGGACACCTGCGGTGCGGGTGACACCTTCCATGGGGCGCTGGCTTGGGCGATTGCCGCGAACGCTCCTGCGGACGAGGCCCTGGACATCGCGTCCTGGGCAGCGGCGCAGAAGTGCTCGACCTTCGGAAACATCGGTATCCCGGACCGGGTGGCCTTGAAGCAATTCTTCGCCGAACAGCGCTGATCGCGAGCATACGGGGGCAAGATTTGCCGGATACAACCATCGCACGACAACCCGATGACACCGATCCGGTGTGGGCGCGGTTTGTCGATCAACTGAACTGGTACAGCAAGAAGAGCGCATCAGCCCAACGCGCCTACAAGCTTGTCAAGCTCGGCCAGCTCGTCGTCGGCGGCGCTGTGCCCGTCGTCGCGGCCCTGTCGGCTCCTGCGGCGATCACGGCCACGCTGTCCGCGATCGTCGTCGTGGCCGAGGGCGTCCAACAGCTGTTCCAATGGCATGCCAGTTGGCTCACCTACCGCGCCACCACGGAAGCGTTGAAGCAGGAGAAGGTTCGCTACCTTGCCACTCTCGCGCCGTATGACGGGCCGGACGCACAGCAAGTTCTCGCCGAGCGGCTGGATGGCATTGTCGCACAGTCGAACTCGCAATGGGTGTCAGCGCACAAGCCGAGCGAGCTCACCTGACCGTTACTCGAGAATAGCCAAGAGGACTACCTGAGCGATCCGCTACGCGCCCTGTCCCCTCTGACCGGTACCCCGTCGTAGCACTTCCGAACCGACAACGGCGCCAAATCCGAACTCGCGCAGAGCTTCGGGTTTCAGGACCGGTGTGTCGCGCGGCGAGTTGATGCGCGACGGTGTCGAAGGTCTGCGTGAGCTCGGAAGACGGGCATCAGCGGCTGATGTGGGCTTGGTCGACGCAAGATGTACTGGAGCCGGGTCAGCCCGCGGCGGCGGTGCCGCAGCTGCCGCAGAACTTGGCTGCCGCGGTCAGATCCGCTCCGCATTCGGTGCAGTGGCGTGGGCGGGGTGCCAGCGGGTCACCGCAGTTCATGCAGAACCGGGCGTCCGTCGGATTGCTGGTTCCGCACCCAGCGCATGCAGGCTGCGCATTAGCCGGAACCGACTGTGCGGCAGCCGGAATCGCCTGCCGCTGCCACGGATTGCTCGGTGCCTGCTGCTGGATGGCATTCAAACCCAGTGCCGCGCCGAGGAATCCGTCGCCGCCGCCGTGGCCGTGGGCGAAGCCCTGGCCCGCGCCGAGCGCCAATTCGCCTGCCGCATAGCGCTGGAAGTCTCCGGCCAGTCGAATGTAGGTGACATCTTTGGCGAGTCGTTTGATGCGCTCGGCATCCTCTGGTGCCAGGGTGATGTCGAAGTTGCCCAGGCGTGGGATGCGCAGGCCGTACTCGTAGAGCGTCAGATTGGTCTGCCGCACGACGGCGGCCTCGATCGGCTCCAACTGTCCGGACAGGCCGAGCACGGGCCAGTCGCCCCGGGAAATACCCTGTGTGACAGCGACTTTCATGGCCTTCAGCAGCAGGTCCGAACTCCAGGATTCCACCGTCGCCGGGACGCTCAGGTCGGTGGTGCCCGCCAAGGTGGTGACCAGTTCGGCCGGATCCCGCACCGACAGCGCGAATTCCCCGAAGACCCGCAGCGTCACGACCTGCTCGCTGACCGGATCGGCGATATCGGCCAGGCGGCCACCGAACTTGATGCCGGGAAACTCGCGGGTGGAGACGAAATACAGTTCGGCGCGGTAGAAGTTGTTGCCGGTCAGCGTATCCACGAGTGCGCCGAGGACCGGCAGCTCATCGGCATCGATCCGGTGCCGACCGGGCCCCATCGCGGCCACGACCTGCCCGGACTTGACGAACAGTGCGATCTCATCGGCATTGACGATAGCCCGGCTGTAGCGCCGGATGTTGACGTCCGGCCACTTGTAGACCAGTTGGTTCTTACGGTCTTCGGGGACCGCGATGAACTCCCGTTCGAACCATGCCATGTGCGCGCTCCATCAGCCGAAAACGTATCTAGCGTACCGATATTCAGCGGCACGATCAAGCAAACGCGAGGTCAGGGCGGGTGGGAGCGCGATGCCTCGTTTCCGCGCTGTTACAACTTTGCGATTCCTGTTGAACGTGCCGTTGAATAGCGTTACATTAAGCAGCGATATGATCGCCGTCACGTGAAAGGCTTCACCATGACAACCGTTCAACCCTCCGCGGAAGTGTCGGCGCCCGCGGACGCTCTGCATGCTGAGGATGCGGGCTATCACAAGGCGTTGCGCCCGCGCCAGCTGCAGATGATCGCGATCGGCGGCGCGATCGGAACCGGACTGTTCCTGGGTGCGGGTGGTCGGTTGCACACGGCCGGTCCCGGACT
>NZ_JBSGEQ010000083.1:2942-10651 GCF_053602975.1 Nocardia sp. NPDC004278 | reverse complement strand
CTGCCTCCGGAGCAGAAGGCCGCAGGTTCGAATCCTGCCGAGGGCACGCACGAAAAAGGCCCCTGACCAGCATTCAAGCGATCAGGGGCCTGTTTCGTTCGCAACCTCAGCCAGCCTCGATGTCACGAGTTGTCACAACCTCACTCAAAGTCTTCGAAGCCGCGGCGAGCGCATCAACTTGAGAATGGGCGTAGATCCTCGCTGTCACACTGGCATCCGCGTGGCCGAGCCAAGCAGCGATAACCGCCATCGGCACCTTCCGCAGGTGCATCGTGGTACCGCAAGTGTGACGAGCATCATGCAAGCGGATGTGACGAACCCCCGCAGCCTTGGCCGCTTTGGCCCACTTGTGCGTCAGCGTGTCCGGATGGAAGGGAGAGCCGTCCTCATTGCACGCGACGTAGCCGAGATCTTGGTACGCCTTCCCCAATTGCAACTTGTCCGCCGCTTGCCGACGACGCGCCTTCCGCAGCACCGAGACCATCTCGTCGTCCATCGGCAATGTCCGCTCCGACGCCTCGGTCTTCGGGTCGTCCTCCACCGCCTTGCCCCCAGCAGCGGCCCGACCGATGTTCACAGTGATCGTCTTCGCCTTGAAGTCCACACCGGACCACCGCAGGCCGCCGATCTCTCCACGCCGCAGACCACACAGGGCCAGGAACCACAGGTGTCCGTTCCGGTCTCCGTCCAGGCTAGTCAGGAACGTCGAAACTTCAGCCGGGGTGTAGGTCTGAGGCTTCCGCTTCCGGCCCGGCTTCGGTTTGATCGCACGAGCGATGTTGTGCGACAAGAACTTTCGCTCAATCCCGTAGTCCAGAACCCACGAGATCGTTTCAACCGTGCGCTTGAGCGACCGCGCCGCCCAGGGCCGCCGAACGTTGCCCTTCTCAGTCTTGCTGCCGCCCTTCTTCAACGAGGCCACCAAGTCGTCCAGGTGCTTGCGGGTCAACTTCTGCACCGGGACGGCCCCGTACTTCTCGCGCAGCGGAGCGAGGTTGTACTCATAGCCCGCGAGTGTCGTCGGGCGAGCCCAGTGCATACTCTCAAGCCAATCCGCGCACACCTCCTCTACCGATACGTCCTTGCGAGGCACGAAGCTCCCCGATGCCGCATCAGTCAAGAACTTAGCCAGGGCCGACCGCGCTTCCTTCTCCGTGCGGTAACGACGCCGGACCTGGTGCCGTTTGCCAGTCTCAGGGTCACGGCCAGCATCGGCAACAACCTCGTAGCGAATACCTGGCTTACCCGTTCGCCGCTCCGTGACGTCAATCTTGGAGATCTGCGGAGGGAGTTGCTGCCTGCTCATGCTGCCGACGCATGGTCGAGCCGGGCAATGTAGTCAGCGATAGCCTGTTCGGTGACGAAGCGGCGGCGGCCGATCTTGACCGAGCGCAGTTCGCCGGACCCGATCAGCTCGTAATACTTGCTACGACCAATCGGGATCAACTTGCGAACTTCGGACTCATTGAGAAGCTTGGACATGACGGTCCCTCCCTATGCTGCTGTGGATTGCTGAACGATCGAAAGGTCTTGCGGTGCACTGGTTCCCTGGTTTTCACCTGGTGGTCCTTCGGTCATGGCGAGGCGGGCGTTGGTGTATTGGGCGCGTTGGTTGATCCGGGCAGCAACGAGCGCCATGACCAGATGCGAACGAGGTGGCGCGTCTTTGTCGCCAGGACCCACCGGGGTGATCCGCAGGTGCGAGGTATCGGGGGTGAGGATGCCGACGCGGGCGAGCTCCTGGCGGACGAAATCGAGTCGATCGGCCTTATGGTCGGGGACCGTTTTGCCCGACCACTTACCCGAGTTCAAGCAGCGCCGTCCGGGCAGACCGAGGGTGTCACGGCGGTGGGCGTTGCCCTTGCATTTGCCCGGTTGGGTTTTCTCGTTGGCGCCCTTGGGGACGATGCCGTAGCGCAGCCACACACCACACCGAGGCGAGCACGGAGTCTGCTGCAACTCCGCGTGGAGCCGGTCGTAGTGCACCGCGACGCGGGTCGAGTCGGTGTCGAGGACTTCGGCGATCGACTTGGTCAGGTACTTGGTCAGATACCGAACCTTGGTGTGCATTTCCTCACTGCCGCCGAGGATCTGCACCGCTTTGGACTGGCCACCGAACTTCAGCGTGTGGGCCGGTTCGAGATCGTCCACGGTGTCCATCACCGCCAACGCGTCATCCCAATAGGTGAGCGGCTTGCGGGTGCGCGGGTCGACGAAAGTGCCTGCGGTGTAGTCCCAGACCGGCATGTTGGCGTCGCTGTAGACGGGGGTGTCGAAGTGCGGCCACCAGATGTTGCGGAAGGTTGCCGCGGTGACCTGGTACAGCAGCTTGGAGGGGATCGAGCCGCGGATAGCGATGTGCAGGTGCGGGGCGCCGCGTTTCTGTGGTTCCACGGTCGCGAAATATTGGACGTTCCAGCCGACCGCGCGGCGTAGGTTCTGCATCCACCGGTCGAACAGGCGGGCGAGGTGGATGGTGTCGCGGGCTTGGCGGGTGTAGTCGTAGGACTCGGGGTCACGCGGGGAACCGTCGGAGACCATCTTTCCGGTTTCGGGGTCGCGGACGCGGTTGATGTGCCCGTAGGAGTCGAGGGTGAGGGTGAAGAACGTTGAGGGCCGGTATTTGCCGCTCGCGTAGGCGGTGCCCACGGTGAGGGCTTTGTTGACCTTCTGGCGTGGCAGGTCGGGCAGGTCGTCACGGCGGCGGGTGGACTTGGCTTTGCGGCGTGGTTTCTCATCCAGCGCTGGGAGGCGGCCCCGCACGCCGAGTTCACGCAGCTCGACATCGAGGTCGGCCACCAATGCTTTGATCGCGTCCGCCAGTTCGTGATCACCGGTACGGCGAGCGTCGTGGTAGTCGGTGAAAAGGATTGCGCGAGAGCCCAATACGTCTTGCTGCGCTTCGGTGACCACGGTTTCGGGGTCGACGGGTTCATGTTCGGCGCACCAGCCTTCGCGCAGTTGAGTCATGCGCAGGTACCGGTTGGCTTTGGCGCAGGCGGGGCAGGTGGTGGCGTTGGTGGATTTGCAGGGGGCGCCGACGTAGGAGGTGTGGGAGGTGATCGGGTCGAAGGCCCGCATGGGGATGACGCGTGCGCAGACGCCTTCTTTCTCGGCGGCCGCTTCGGCGATGTCGGTGATGTCGGGCATCGCGCGTCGCTCGGCGGCGGTAACCCGGTTGGGGGCGACACCGGCGATGGGTGTGGTTTGTGGGGTGGATGGCCCGGAGGCCGGAGCGGGAGTGGTGTCCCCGGTCCGGCCTCCGTCGATCATCTCGGTCATGCCACGTCCTTCAGGTCATCCAGTAGCACGGCAGAATCGGGTGAAACTTGTTGGTAGAGAACGATTTCCACTGTTCCGGGGCCGACGATCGCGGCGTCGCAACCCGGGACACCGAAAGCGGTGGCGAGGTGGGTGGTGCGGTTCTCGTAGTCGGCGGGGCAATGCCCGTCGAGCATCCGCACCCGAACCCGATCCGCCGTGTCTCCGATACGGACCGACAACAGACGCGGAACACGAGTCACACCATCGGCGGTGGTGAGGGCGAGGCGGGCGGCAGTCATGCGGCGGGACCAACGCAGCCGGTAGCGGTACCAGGTCAGATAGCGGGCACGGAGCGGGGCGCTAATCCACCGTCGGAAGGTCCGCGGGCTGCGAACCCGCCACAACACCATCCCCGCGAACATCGCTTCACCTGCGAAAGCTGCTGTCCACCAAATCATTTCGATGCTCTCCCTTCGGATGCGAGTTCGAACAAGGCGAGTTGGTTCCGGCAGGTTTCGTGCAGGTCCTTGCGCTTCGGACGTGGTTTCCGGACCGAGGCGGCTGCCTTGGCGACGATCGGGTTCGTTCGCTGCGCTGCCGGTTTGTTGCTGGTCATGCCGCCCAGTCCCCACCGTCGTAGTCATCGGCGCCCCAGGCCGGAAGCGTCCCGGTTTCGGCGAGCAGGTGAACCGCGACCGAGACCGGATCCAGGCCCCGGGCTTGCAGCTGGCAGCGGCGACGGGCGTGCAGGTCGATAACGTTGTCGTCGTAGCTGTGGTTGGTGTTCATGACAGGGCCTCGGTTTCGGAGATGCCGCACACGGTGCAGGTGCGGGAATGGGTGGTTTTGCTGAGCCGCACGGCGATACGGCGGTCGGGGAAGGTGTGGCCGGCTTCGGTGCAGCGGGCCAGGGCTTGGCAGCCGTCGCAGATGACCTTGTCGCCGTCGTAGATCCAGCCGACACCAGCGGAGCGGGCGTTGAGGTAGCCGACAGCCTGGTTGACCGTCTCGAAGCAGATGCCTTCACCGGTGTTGTCGGTGTAGGTGTCGCCGCAGACGTCGCAGTAGATGACCACGTGTACCTCGGTGACGAACCCGGTTTTCATGCCGCACGCCCCTCGGCGAAGTCGGCCAAATCGACCGGGCGGGGGACCGGGGTGTACTGGTCGACGATCCGGTCGACATCGGTGTCGGTGACCATGAACGCGCGAGCCCGCCGGAACCCCGCTGTGCCGTCTTCCTGCACGTAGCACACGCCCGGTGTCGTGTGCGGGATACGGTCGCAGTAGGAGCCGCGGTTACGTGCGCCCTGTCCGTGGATCATGGCGACCTGGGCGGCTTCGTCCATGCGCATGCCGACCCGGTACGGAAGCAATTGCCGTTGCGGCACATTCTCTTTCGACGGATCGATGACCGTTTCGATCACCGAGAACAGTGGTGCACGCCCTTGGGACAGCAGCAGGCCGTGAGCACGTGCGAACCGCTGTTGCCATTTCGGTTCGGTGAACGCGCTCAACGTGGCCGCCTCGTCGATGATCGTGACAACAAGGGGGTTGTTCGGTGTAGGAACGGGTTTACGGACCCTGTCAGCGCGATACTTCTGAGCCGCGGACTGCATGTCATCGGCGGTTTCTTCCAACAGCCCGACCATGCCTTCGGGGGTGGTGCATTCGAACCGGGAGCACAACGGCTCCAGAAACCCCAGTTCCTGACCGCCTTTCGGGTCCACTGCCCGCAACTCCACCCGCCCCGAGCGGATCGCAGGCCCCATACCGTTGACCAGCGAATACAACACACTCGACTTGCCCGAACCCATACCGCCCGCGATCAGGACGTGACGGCCCTGGATCGGAACACGCCAGCTCGCGCCGTCTTCGAACACGCCCGAGGCAACCGCCTCCAAATCCACGTGATCAGGGACTTCCAGCGGCAGCGGGACCGGGTTGGCGAGGGTGTCATGCACTCGGATCTGCAGGCGGATGAAGCCAGGAAACGACGACAGCGCAGTCACTTCCGCAACACCGAGGTACTGGGCCAAGGCATCCAGGGTGTCTTGATCGGTCCAGTCCGAGAGCTTGTGCCCGCCGCGCATCTGCACGTCAACATCCAGCCCGTAGGCGGTGTACTCGACATCCAGGACCGTGGGGAAACCGTCATCTTTCGAGCCGACACCCAGCTCACGCCACAACATGAATTCTTGTTGACGATCACAGAACACCAGGATCGAGGCTTTCAACGGCATCGGTGCCGCAGCCACCCAATCGGCGACTGTCTCCACACGAGCCGCGGGCTTGCGCGACCAGTACGCCATCCGCGCCGCCATGCCCACACCACCGGCAATCGCGGCCAGCGGAGGCAACGTCGTTATCAAACTCATTGTTAGTCAACACCTTTCAGAAATAGGGAGAGTCCGTCTACGAATCAGTGCGGCCCGCGATCCCAGCTGTTGTTCAGCACGCAGAACTGGCCGCACGCGCTCTCATCACGCGGTGGTGCCGGTGGTTCGCAGAACATCGCGCACTTGTCCGGAGACGGGCGCGAGGGCTGGTTTTGGCAGAACATCACGCACCCGGACGGATCAGCCACGGCCGCCGGAGCCGCCGACACGATCACAGCGGCGAACACCACACCTACGGGCAGCAGCAACAATGTCGACATCACGCCACCGCCGACCCGCGAGCGATACCGAACTCGGTCAAGGCCGCGACCAAATCAGCCGCGAGCGCTTCGGCCTGGTCGTAGTCCATCCGCACCGAGACGTGAACGGTCGTCTCACTCCCGATCTCCATCACCACGGCCAGCTCCCCGTTGGGGAATCGGTGGCAGAACGCTTCCACCTCACCGGGAAACGACGCGGCGGGGACGGGCGACTGTTGGTCGGCCCCGACGCTGCGGACCTGCTCATCCACCGAATCGCGCAGATCCTCGATCAGCCAGAACACCTCGCGCGGTGACAGCGCAACCCCTTTGCGCCCCAGCTTCAGGAAGACCACGTCTTGATCCGGGTCGTAACCGGTTTCCATCCGCACTGGCGGCGGTGGGAAGCCGAACATCTCACGCAGGAACATCAAATTCATTGCTAATCAACACCTTTCAGAAAATTGTGAGCGGAGCCGCAGCAGGCAGCAGCGGAGCAGCCGGACGGGCGGGAATGGGTTGGATGGTTCGCACCGGCGCGGAGACCACCGGCGCAACCGGGACCTCGGCCACCACAACGGGCGCAGGAACTTCGACAGGCGCAGGGACTTCGACGGGCTCAGGCACGGCATCCGGAAGTTGCGCAGGCAAAGCAACTACCGGAACTGAATCCGTTGCAGGAGTGTCTGATTCGACCGGTGAGGGTTTCCGAGTGCGCAACAGCACCGCCAGGCCATGCGTGTCGATCAACAACGCAGCCGGGGCGATCACCGCCAGCACCGCGGCACCGACCCCGTGACCCGACACCAGAGCGTGAGCGATGTTGCCGCCGATCGAGACCGCAGCCCCAGCAATCAGGACACGTTCGAACCATTTGCGGTCGTCGCTCTCAGCCAACGCCAACACGGCGATCGTGGCCTGAATGATGGTGCCGTCCACGATGACCGGGAACAGCCACGCCAATCCCTCTGGCGTATGAGCCTTGACCGCGAGGTCACGCAGCGCCGCGAACGACAACACGAACGCGGCAACGCCGATGACCACGACAACGAGAACGGCGGACCAGCGAGCCCACGCCATCCCCTTGGACTGCTGATCCGCCGTGTCCATCTCAGGCCGCCTCAGCCTGGACCGCAGCCCGTTCAGCGGCAGCGTGCTCTGCGGCATCATGGGCCATCAGCAGCCCTGGCAGCTCCTCAGCGAGTTGACGAATGTGCTCGATGTCGAGATACACCGTCGATCCGCCAGAGTGTTCGTTGTCCAGCGAGATCCACACCGAAGCCGGAACCTTGAAACCGTGCTCACTGTCACGGGCCGGGTGATACTGCACCTTCATCGAGGCACAGAGGCCGACATGCATGCTCATGTGGGACATGGCGATCACGCAGCCTTCGACGCGGCGGGCTGGTTGACCTTCGCACCGGAGTTGTCGCCAACGATGCCGGTCGCCCGAATGTTCCAGCCGATCGACTTGAACTCACCGTTACCGACGACTCGCGGCTTGAGCATCAACCCCTCCAGCTCGATCGGCCGGATACCCGGCGAGATCTCCGGAGTCGACGGAACCGGCTGATGATCAGAGACGAACACGACATCGAAGCTGGCCTGCGCCGCCTTCCCGCCCGTCGGGTCCATGATCGTGGCCTTCCACAAGCGCTTACCGGTGCCGTTACCGTCACGATCGAAATCGAGCTGGTGACGCTTCGGCGCGCTGCGGTCCTGGTTGAACTCGGTGACGGCCTCGATGCCGCCGAGCAGGAACACCCCCATCGGGAACGCGGTACGGAAATCGGTGGAAAGCCACATAT
>NZ_JBSGEQ010000083.1:0-2847 GCF_053602975.1 Nocardia sp. NPDC004278 | reverse complement strand
CATAACCATGGGAGCCTGGGGTGAGTCAAGACCTACAGAGGACATAAGATGAAGAGATCTTCGACAGGGAGAGGTAGCGCCGTGCCAGCGAAGTACGAGCTAATTGCAGACGACATCCGTCGGCAGATCGAGGCGGGTGAGCTAATCCCTGGCGACCGCATTCCCGGTGAAGCCGCGCTAGTCGAGCGATACAAGGTCAGCCCGCCCACACTGCGACAGGCCCTATCGGTCTTGCGAACCGAAGGGCTGCTGGAGGCCCGACACGGCATCGGAACATTCGTCCGACGGCCTCGGCAGAAGGTTCGTCGTGATGCTGCCCGATACCAGTGGGAGAAAGATCGAGTCCATCAGCCGGAGTCGGAACGCCGATCAACCGGCGCGACAGAACGGGACACCGGCGTAACGGTCAACGCCCTTCGGTTCTCGGCACGTTACAAAGTGATCGACGCCGACGAGCGCATCGCTGAAGTACTCGGAATATCTGTCGGCGACCAGGTGCTTCAACGCAACTACCGGACAATGCTTGACCACGAAGGTGTGCCGCTCAACCTCAGCACGTCCTACATCGCGTATGACATCGCTTCGGCGAACCCTGAATTGCTGGAGGACAGCAACGAGCCATGGCCCGGTGGTACCCAGCACCAGCTTTTCACTATCGGAATCGAGGTCGACCGGGTAGATGAGGCGATCAGTACTCGCCCCCCAACTGCGGCCGAGACGGATGAGCTTGACCTCTCGACCGGAGTATCGGTGTTCGTCGTGCGGAAGTGGCTCAAGGACACCAGTGATCGTGTCGTGGAGTTCTCCGACGTCATCCTCCCCGGTGACCGGACAGAATTGATCTTTTCAACCAAGCTCGATCGCTGGGACGTCTGATGAACCACACAATTTCTGTCATTACGGCGACTTACCGGCCGATTGCAGAGTACTTGGATGCCGCATACAAATCGCTTGTGGCGCAGCAACTTCCGGAAGACTGGGACTGGGAGTGGATCGTCCAAGAGGATGGAACGACGGGCGCAGCGGCTCCGATGCTTCCCGATGATTCGCGCATCATGCCCGGGGTAGGTCGCCATGGAGGCCCCGGCGTGTGTCGTTCATTGGCCCTTGCCCGATCGGTTGGTACGTACGTCAAGGTGCTTGATTCCGACGACCAGCTCACGCCTGGCACACTCGCACGCGACATCGAAGCACTCGCACAGCCAGGAGTCGGCTGGACCACTTCACGGGTTCTTGATTTCCTCCCGGACGGATCGACGATCGGGTTCGACCAGGACCCCGACGACGGACGACTGCCGAGCGGAACCGTTCTCGACCACTGGCGCAAGAACGACTTTCGGGCACAGGTCCATCCAGCTACCCTGTGCATCCGCCGAGACCTTCTCCTCGCCGCAGGCGGATGGATGGCACTTCCAGCCTCCGAAGACGTCGGCCTGCTGCTTGCTGTTGACGCCCTCACGGACGGATGGTTTACAGCCGAACCCGGCTTGCTCTACCGCAAATGGGACGGGCAGATGACCGCTCATCCCACCCACCTCGACCCTGCCGAGCGCAAAGCGCGAATGCACCTCATTGAGGAACGAGCAACGTCTATGCACCTGACAACATCGTTCGACCTTGCCCCCCAGCATCAGAGGGTCTGAGGCTGGCCGGAAGCGGGCGGGGTGGGGTGTGGGTGGGCGGGTGGAGGTGGGTGGTGGTGCCAGTAAATGGAACACCACGTCAGCAGAGCACCCCAGGCGGTCACGTCTCCCACCACCCGCCGATTACCCCGAAACTCTCGGAACTGTCGGGAGTGTAGGAGTTGTGAGATGCGGATGAACACGAAGTCTCGAACGTGCCCAGTCCGCTGAGGGCCGGTCACTATCGCGAGTTGTTGCCGAATTTCGCTATATAGGATCAAGGCGCCTGCGGCGGCGCATGCGCGCCGCCGCCGCGCAACCGGCGTGCCTGGCTGCGCTGGCGGCACACCGGCGCGTCGGCGGCACCCATGCGCTACGAGGTTTTTGAGGACCTCGTAGCGAACATTGGCAACCCATGCGATGCGGCAGGCCCAGGCGAACGAGGGAAGTTGCCGAGCGCGCGGTTGCCCCCGCTTCACAGCCCCACAACAGCCCAGACATCCCGGTATGACTCGGGCCAAGGCAGGGGTGGAGACGTTGCGACAGCGGGGTTCGGTGTCGGGGTGCTGGCAGTGAGGGGGTTGGGTTTGGGTGGGGAAGTGGAATTGCCGAACGGATCACCGAACCCGAATCGGCCCGGCACTCTGCCCGATCGACAGCCACCAGCCGCGGCGACTCCCATACGGTACTGCCGCACGAGCTTCGCTCGCTTGCCTCATAAGACCAGCCTGCCGAACCCACGTACTGGGTCACCGAACCGTCACTGGTCAGCCGATTCAGCCAGGGCACTCTGCCCAATCACCAAGCCGCTCACCAGGAGCCGAGTGAATTGCTGAACGGAATCCGCGGACAGGGTGACTGGCTATGGTTACCTAGATCCCTGCCTCCTCATGGCCCAATTGTCTGACCTCACTCGGCCGAGTCAAGGGAAAAAGCGCCCTTGACACGACCTCCCTCAGCTCAGAGATGGCCAGTATGAGGAAGCAGGGGAAGGGAAGTCACCAGACGTGCGCAACCCAACCCAGAACAGGGGGGCTAAAGACCTACCAGCGCACTACCTTTGAGTGTCACCACGATGTCACAAGTAGGGCAGACAACCCCGAACCTTGGCGGACCAAACCATCAGGATGCGGTACGCCGATAGCCTCCAAAGGACTCGCGTGGACGGGCCGAGGCTGCCTCCGGAGCAGAAGGCCGCAGGTTCGAATCCTGCCGAGGGCACGCA
>NZ_JBSGEQ010000082.1:0-10944 GCF_053602975.1 Nocardia sp. NPDC004278 | reverse complement strand
TCGTGGTGGAGCGTTTAGACGGCGCGCCGGGCGCGCCCCGTCCCGGGTCCGAGTCGTCGAAGCGCATGCGCCGCAGGCGCGAGTCTCGACGGCTCGGACGCGAGACAAAAGGGGGCCGCGAACACGCCGCGCCGCAGGCGCGGCAAATCAAACACAGCCGAGGACTCGTTCGATGTATGGGTTCGCGAAGCGGCCCTTCGGGTCGAAACGGCGGCGCACCTCGGTGAAGCGGTCCCAGTCCGGGTACCGCGGCCGCAGCGTCTCGGCGGTCTGGAAGTGGCGCTTACCCCAGTGCGGGCGACCGTTGTACTTGTCGAAAACCGCTTCGCAGGCGCGGAAATACGGTTCGAATTCCATTCCGCGATATTGGTGCACGGCGATGTAGCAGGTGTCACGGCCACCGGCCGGGGAAAGGAATGCGTCATCGGGGGCGACCCAGCGCACCTCGATCGGCATAGGCGTATCGAACCTCGTCGATAGTTCCTTGATCTCGCGGATGGCGGCGGCGGAATGCTCGCGCGGGATCGCGTACTCCATTTCGGTGAAGCGAATCAGCCGGGGCGAGGCGAAGACTCGATAGGAGCGGTCGACCTGGCGGCGGTAGCTGCCCGCGTACGCCGCACCGCGATGGATCCACGGCACCAGCCGCGGCTGCCGCTTGCCCAGCCGACACAGCGCGTCGAACGCGTAGTTGGACATCAGAATGTCGGCGAACCAGTCGGCGGCCTTGCCGCGCGGCTGCTCCGGCAGGTCGACGGGGTTGTTGCGCTTGGTCATCGCCAGCGGACTGTGCCCGAACATGTAGAACTCGAAGTGCTGGTTGCCGTCGACATAGGCGTCCAGATCCGCGAGGACCTGCTCGACCGGCACCGGCCGCTCGATCCCTTCGAGCACGAACGAGGGCACCAACTGCAAGGTGACCGCACTGACCACGCCGAGCGCGCCGACGCTGACCCGCGCCGCCCGCCAGCCGTCCGGATCGGTCTGCTCGTTCACCTCGACCCGGCTGCCGTCGGCGAGTACCAACTCGATGGATTGCAGTGCGGCCGACAGGTTTTGCAGGGTTGCGCCGGTGCCATGGGTGCCGGTGGCGGTGGCACCCGCGACGGTCTGCACATCGATATCGCCCAGATTGGGGAAGGCCAGACCGAGCGGATGCAGTGCGGTGCTCGCGGCATTGAGGGTGATGCCCGCCTCGACTCGGACGCGGCCGGTCTCCCGGTCCACGGTGAGGATGCGGTTCATCTTCGAAAGGTTCACCAGGATGCCGTCGGTTAGCACCGCATCGGTGAAGGAATGGCCCGCTCCGGCGACCCGTACAGTCTGTTCGGTGGTGGCGGCGCGGCCGATGATCTCGGCCAGTTCTTCGGGGTTGCGAGGGGCCGCAATGGCAGCCGGAGCGCACTGTTGATCCCCGGCCCAGTTCCCCCACGAGTTGGTCATGCGTCCAACTTTAAGGGACCGGCGATATGTGCGCTAGATATGTCCGATTTTTGCGCTAGCGCTTTCTGCCCGCGCAGGCGAACGACTTGGCCTGTTCGACTTCCTCATCCGTCAACGGGGGTGCCGGAAGCGGTCGGCGCGGCGTCGTATCGCTGCGTACACCGTTGAGCGCGATGGCCATATAACGCTGCCAGGAGTTCGGATTGACCGGCTTGGAGAACTCGGCGAGCGCGTCGACCATGTGGATCAGCGCGAAGAAGTCCGAGGGCTCGATATCGGGCTGCAGTGCGCCCGTGTCGCGCGCGCGATCGATGACCGCGGCGACGGTCGGCTTGATCCGGTCGCGCAACTGGGCGAAGCGGTCCATATCCTCTTCGAGTTCGAGCATCACCTCGCTGAAGCCGCGATTGGTAGCCAGGTGGGTGCAGGCGTACTCGAAGAACTGGACCAGGCCCAGCCAGGGGTCCGGATGCTGCGCGGCGGCCTCGGCGGCGACGGCGAACTCGCCGACGTTCTGTTCGAAGACCTCGGCGATCAATTCCTTCTTGTTGGCGAAGCGTCGGTAGACGGTGCCGACGCCGACTCCGGCACGTTCGGCCACGTCGTCGAGGGTGATCTCGAGTCCGTGATCGGCGAAGAGCTGGCGGGCTGCCTCGACGATCCGCTGCTGATTGCGGGCGGCGTCGGCACGTAGACGCCGAGGTGGAGGCACGGTAGTGGCGTGATTCACAGGAACATCCTAGCAATAAGCGGGATTAAGCGGAGGTGTTGTCTCCGTTATTGTGTTAGCTTAGACCGGTAAGCGGAGGAGGTACCTCCGCATTGAGACTCGAGACAAAGGGGACACATGACTACCACGTTGGACCGTGGGGCACCCGCCCCCGAGAAATCTGACTCGGGCCGCCGCGGCTCGCATGCCCTGCGCTGGTGGGTGCTCGCCGTACTCGGCGTGGCTCAGCTCATGGTGGTGCTCGACGCGACCGTCGTGAATATCGCGCTGCCCGCAGCGCAACTGGACCTCGGTTTCAGCGATGGCGACCGGCAGTGGGTCGTCACCGGTTACGCCCTTGCCTTCGGCAGCCTGTTGCTGCTCGGTGGCCGACTCAGTGACCTGTTCGGCCGGCGCAACACCTTCATTATCGGCCTGGTCGGATTCGCCGTCGCCTCTGCGGTCGGCGGCGCCGCGACCAGCTTCGAGATGCTGGTCGCAGCCCGGGTCGGGCAGGGCGTCTTCGGCGCATTGTTGGCACCGGCCGCGTTGTCGCTGCTGACGGTCACCTTCACCGAACCCTCCGAGCGCGCCAAGGCCTTCGGCACCTTCGGTGCTGTCGCCGGTGCCGGTGGCGCGATCGGCCTGCTGCTCGGCGGCATGCTCACCGAATGGGCGTCGTGGCGCTGGGTGATGTTCGTCAACCTCGGCTTCGCCGCGGTCGCGCTGGTCGGCGCGGTGCTGCTGCTGGCACGACATGTGGTGACCGAGCGGCCCAAGCTCGACGTCCCCGGCACCGTCGTGGTGACCGCCGCGCTGTTCGGCATCGTCTACGGTTTCTCGCACGCCGAATCCACCAGCTGGACCAATCCGGTCACCCTCGGCTTCCTGATCGGTGGCGCGGCGCTGCTCGCGGCGTTCGTGGCGATCGAGACCCGGGTGGCGCATCCACTGCTGCCGCTGCGCATCGTCTTGGATCGCACCCGCGGCGGTTCGTTCCTGACGGTATTCGTCATGGGCATCGGGATGTTCGCGATCTTCCTGTTCCTGACCTACTACATGCAGCTGAGCATGGGCTACTCGCCGATCAAGACCGGTCTGGCCTTCCTGCCGATGGTGGCGGGCATGATTGCCTCCTCGACTACGGTGCCCTCGCTGCTGATGCCCAAGGTCGGTCCGAAGATGGTGGTCGCCGGTGGCTTCCTGGTGGCCGCACTCGGTATGGCATGGCTGACCCAGATCGGCCTGGACAGCAGCTATGTCGGGAATATCCTGCCCGCGCTGATCCTGATGGGTCTGGGCCTCGGTGGCGCGATGTCGACCGCCTTCCAAGGCGCGACGGCCGGTGTGCACCACGAGGACGCGGGTGTGGCCTCGGCGATGATCAACACCAGCCAGCAGGTCGGCGGTTCGATCGGCACGGCGCTGCTGAGCACCATCGCTGCCTCTGCCGCGACGGATTACCTGTCCATGCACCAGCCCGGTCCGCTGGCGATGGCACAGGCGCAGATCGAGAGCTACACGACCAGTTTCTGGTGGGCCACCGCGATATTCGTGGCCGGTGCGGTCATCACCGGATTGCTGATGCCGAATACGGTGCCAGCGCCATCCGAGGGTGAGCCGGTCATCGTGCACTGAACTGTTCCGCTCGAACAGCACAGCGCCCGCGTCAATGATGACGCGGGCGTTGTGTTTTCGGTGCACCGGTAATCCGGTATCAGCAGTTGCTCGGGGCCGGAAGTCCGGCGAAACGATCGGACAGATAGGCGAATGCCCGTGGCGCGCCGATGAAGATCGCCGAGTTGTGGTCGGCGCCCGGGATCAGGTCGAGCAGCACCGGGGTGCCCGCCGCGCAATAGCGGCCCATCACGTCGCGGGCCAGCCAGGGGTCGACCTCGTCGTTGGTGCCGTGCCATTCGTATATCGGCGCGCGCGGTACGCCGGAATAGGTCTCCAGACTGTTGTCGTCCATGACCCCGATCGCGCTCGCGTCCGCGTCGAACGGCGAGCCATTGAAGACATCGTCGAAATCCATATTCGCGCCCGCCGCGATGATCTCGCTGGTGCAGGCGTTGGCGACCTGATCGCGCAGTGCCCATCCCGTCGGATTGAGGAACCGTTCCATCGCCAGCTGGGTCGGGTATTCGCGCTCCAGCCCCATCCCGGCGGCGAAACCGAGGCCGAACAATCGGTTCGGTGCCTGGCCGACCTCGCGGGCGAGTTTGCCGATATTCACCGGCACGCCGCCCTGCGCCACCCCGACGATCGGCAGTTCCGGCGCGTACTCGGGGGCGAGCGCCGCCGCGAATCCGGTCGCCGTGCCGCCGCCGGAGTATCCGGTCATGCCGACCGGGCTGCCCGCGAGATCGGCTGGTGGGAAACGTTTTACCGCCCTGATGCCGTCGAGTGTCAGCATGCCGCCGAGGCGGCCCGTGCCGTAGGCGCTCGTCGGGCCGAGATGATCCGGAACGGCCACCGCCCAGCCGCGGGCCAGCAGCACATTGAGCAAGGGCGCCTCCTGCATTCCGCCGTCGAAAAGGCTGTGCGAGGGCGCGCACTGCAGGCCGAGCGAATTGATGGCCGATTGATACGACACCAGCGGCCGATCGAGTCCGCCGCCCACCGGTAGCAGCACCGTGGTGACGGCCGCAATGGGATCGCCCGCCGAATTGGTCGACCGGTAGAGCAACTGCCAGGCCGTCGCGCCGGGGAAGCCCGTCGCGGCCACCGGCCTGCTGCGGATCACATCGCCGGGCTGGAAGTTGCCCACATCCGGTGGCGCCCAATAGAAACCGTCCGGATCCGGAATGGGATAGGTCGGCTGCGCCATGGCGGGCGGTGCGTAACCGAGTCCGGCCAGCGCGGTCGCCAAGATCGCGACACCGAGTCGCCGGAACGACGGTCGCCATGTCCGACGAATCGATCTGCCGAACAGTTGCTGGCACCCGGTTCGGCGGCCTGCCACCGTATTCCGATGTGCGTTGGGTACAGCCCGTCGTGCCGCCATCATCGCTCCCGACCTGTCTCCGTAGGGGTAGGTGGGAACTTCGGCCAAACCTTCCAGGCATTCGTACGTGCTCCGGGGTGCCATGTCAACGAACGGCGCTGTTCATGGCGTGCGCCGTCGTCCCGGATATGTGGATCATCCGGTGACCGTTAGCATTGCGCCGGTGGTGCTCGTGGTGATCTGCCTCGGCGGTGGTCTCGGTGCGCTGCTGCGCTATGCCATCGGCGCGTGGTGGCCGGGGCAACCGCATCAGGTCCCCTGGTCGACGTTCACGATCAACGTCATGGGATGCTTTGCGATCGGAATTCTGATGGTTCTGATCACCGAAGTCTGGGTAGCCCACAGACTGCTGCGCCCCTTCCTCGGTATCGGATTCCTCGGCGGCTTCACCACTTTTTCCACCTACGGCGTCGAGGTTCGTAGACTGCTCCAATCGGGTGCCACGGTCGAGGCGCTCGGCTATCTCGGGGGGACGATGGTGGCGGCATTGGGGGCGGTCGTGCTCGGCATGACTGTGGCACGGTGGGCGGCTGGTACGGCACGACGAACGAGTTGAACAGTGGAGAGCACGACGGAAGGGGGTCAGGCGATGAGTGATTCACCGGCGGGCACTGGTCCGGCCGCGGGACAGTGGCAGTCTGCGGCGCGACTGACGATCCTGCTCGACGAGGACGACAAGTGGCGGCACGGCCCCCTGCATCACGAGATCGTGCGACGTGCCCGCGACGCCGGACTGGCCGGAGCCAGCGTGTGGCGCGGAGTAGAGGGCTACGGCGCCTCCTCGCGCATCCACACCAGCCGGATCCTGGATCTGGCCGAACACCTACCCGTCCTGGTGATGGTCGTCGACGAGGTGCAGCGGCTGCGGACCTTCGTGCAGCAGAATTCCGAGGTGCTCGCCGGGGTGAACGTCGTGCTGTCCGACGTCGAGATCTGGCATCCGACACTGGGGGTCGCCCGATGATCGTCCTGCTCGTCGTCGTGGGTGGCATGGTCGGCGCGCCCGCCAGGTACCTCATCGACCGTGCGGTTGCCGCGCGATTCGAATCTCTGCTGCCGCTGGGCACATTGACCGTTAACATTGTCGGTTCGGCGTTGCTCGGTGGACTGATCGGCGCCAGTGCGAACAGCTGGCTGTTGGCCACCGCGGGAACAGGCTTCTGTGGTGCGCTCACCACATTCAGCACCTTCGGCTACGAGACGATCCGCCTCGCCGTCGAGGGCGCCTACGCGTATGCGTCGGGCAATGTGGTGCTCAGCGTCGTCACCAGCCTGACCGCGGTGTACGCCGCCGCGGCCACGACCCGGTGGTTGTGGCCATGATTTTGATGACGAGCCGGGCGCAGCCGACACGGAAGGGAGACCCGAGCATGGCCCATGATCGAGCCGGGCGACCCGCGCGTCCCTCCGACCTCGAGGACATCGCGCGTCTGGTGACGGCCTACTACAGCCGCATCCCGGATCCGGCCGATCCCGCACAGCAGGTGGCCTTCGGTACTTCGGGGCATCGGGGTTCGAGTCTGGACTGCGCGTTCAACGAGGCGCACATTCTGGCGATCACCCAGTCGATCGTGGAATACCGTGCCATGCGCGGCATTACCGGTCCGGTCTATCTGGCCCGCGACACCCACGCACTCTCCGAGCCCGCGTGGACCACCGCGCTCGAGGTGCTCGCCGCCAACGATGTGACCGCGATGATCGATGCCCGCGACCGCTACACCCCGACACCCGCCCTGAGCCATGCGGTGCTGCGCCACAATCGTGGCGGCGCCAAACATCAGGCCGATGGCATCGTCGTCACGCCCTCACACAATCCGCCGCGCGACGGCGGCTTCAAATACAATCCGCCGCACGGTGGTCCGGCCGATACCAGGGCCACCGACGCCATCGCCACCCGCGCCAACGAACTGTTGCGCGGCGGACTGGCCGGTGTGCGGCGGACCACGCTGCGGCATGCGCTGGAAAACGGCGTCGAGCGCTACGACTACCTCGACCACTACATCGCCGATCTGCCGAATGTGTTGAACCTGGACGCCATTCGTGGTGCCGGGATCCGGCTCGGCGCGGATCCGATGGGCGGGGCCAGTGTCGACTACTGGGAGGAGATCGGGCAGCGCTACGACCTCGAGCTCGAGGTCGTCAACCCGTTCGTCGATCCGACCTGGCGGTTCATGACCCTGGATTCCGACGGCAAGATCCGGATGGATCCATCCTCGCGCTATGCGATGGCCTCGCTGATCGCCATCAAAGACGACTACGACATCTCCACCGGCAATGACGCCGACGCGGACCGGCACGGCATTGTCACCCCCGACGGTGGTCTGATGAATCCGAACCATTTCCTCGCGGTCGCGATCGAATATCTCGTCGCGAACCGGATGGGCTGGGACGCGCTGACCAAGATCGGCAAGACGGCGGTGAGTTCGTCGATGATCGACCGGGTGGTCAGCGTGCTCGGGCGTGATGTGTACGAGGTGCCGGTCGGCTTCAAATTCTTCGTACCCGGATTGTTCAGCGGCAGTCTGGCTTTCGGCGGTGAGGAGAGTGCGGGCGCATCGTTCCTGCGGATGGACGGCACCGTGTGGACCACCGATAAGGACGGCATCCTGCTCGCCCTGCTGGCGACCGAGGTGGCCGCGGTCACCGGTCAGAGTCCGTCGGCGCGCTACGTCGAACTCGAGAAGCGCTACGGCAGTCCCGCCTATGCGCGGATCGATGCCGCCGCGACCCCGGAACAGAAAGCGTTGCTCGCGAAGTTGACACCGGACATGATCACCACAAAGGAGATCGCCGGTGAGCCGATCACGGCGGTGCTCACTCGAGCGCGCGGCAATGGCGCGCCGCTGGGCGGATTGAAGGTCACCACGGAGAATGCGTGGTTCGCGGCGCGGCCGTCGGGGACCGAGGACAAGTACAAGATCTACGCGGAGTCGTTCCAAGGGCCCGAGCATTTGGCACAGGTGCAGGCGGCCGCGGAGGAAGTGGTGGGGCAGGCGCTGTCCGGTGAGTGATAGATCGGTTACGGGTTCGGCCGGGGCGTCGGGTTCGGCGGATTTGGTGGGTTCGCTCGGTTCGTCGGGGGCAGTGGGTGCGCCGGGTTCGGTGGTGTCGGGGGGTTCGGCGAGGGCACGAGGTTCGGCGGAGACAGGGGGTTCGGCGCGGGCATGGGGTTCGGCAGAGACGGCCGGGGCGTCGGGTTCGTCGGATTTGGTGGGTTCGCTCGGTTCGTCGGGGGTAGTGGGTGCGCCCGGTTCGGTGGTGCCGGAGGGTTCGGCGAGGGCACGGGGGGCGGCGGAGACGGCCGGGGCGTCGGGTTCGGCGGATTTGGTGGGTTCGCCCGGTTCGTCAGGGGAAGCGGGTGCGCCCGGTCCAGTGGTGTCAAAGGGTTCAGCGAGGGCACTTGGGTCGGCGGAGACAGGGGGATCGGCGAGGGGGTTGGGACCGACGGTGGCGTCGGGTTCGATCGGGGGGCCGGGTGGGGCTGCTGCTGGATCGAGCGGGGCGGCGTCCAGGGCCTTGCCGGTCGAGATCTGGGTGTTGATCGGCGCATCGTTTGTTATCGCCGTCGGATTCGGTCTGGTGGCACCGGTGCTGCCGCAGTTCGCACGTGGGTTCGGGGTCGGTGTCGCCGCTGCGTCGGCGATCGTCAGTGCGTTCGCCCTGATGCGGCTGCTGTTCGCGCCGGTCAGCGGTCGATTGGTACAGCGGCTGGGGGAGCGGTCGGTCTATCTGGGCGGACTGCTGATCGTCGCGGTGTCGACCGGGGCGAGTGCGTTCGCGCAGAGTTACTGGCAGCTGCTGGTGCTGCGATCGGTGGGCGGTGTCGGGTCGACCATGTTCACCGTATCGTCGCTGGCGCTGGTCATCCGGATGTCACCGCCCGGACAGCGCGGCCGGGTGTCCGGGCTGTGGTCGACGAGCTTTCTGATCGGATCGGTGAGCGGGCCGCTGGTCGGCGGTGCGCTCGCCGGGCTCGGGCTGCGGGCACCGTTCCTGATCTACGCGGGCGCGCTGCTGCTCGCCACCGCCGTGGTCTATGTGAACCTGCGACATTCGACCTTGGCTGCCCCCGAACCCGTTGACGGGCTGCGGTTGATGTCGTTTCGCGAGGGGCTGTCCCGGTCGGAGTACCGCGCGGTACTGCTGTCGAATTTCGCCAATGGCGCTGCCGTATTCGGCGTGCGAATGGCGTTGGTGCCGCTGCTCGTTGTTGAAGTACTGCATCAGAAACCGGGTATGGCCGGTGTGACACTGACGGTGTTCGCCGCGGGCAATGTCGCGGTGCTGTTCGCCTCCGGCAGGCTCTCCGACCGATTCGGTCGCAAGCCGTTCCTGATCGCCGGATCGCTGATCTGCGCGATCGGTACCGCAGGACTCGGTATTGCGGCTGACCTGCCCTGGCTGTTGGCGACCTCATTCGTGGCCGGACTCGGATCGGGCATGTTCACCCCCGCCCAGCAGGCGGCCGTCGCGGATGTCATCGGACCGAAGGCTCGCGGCGGCCCGGTGCTCGCCGGGTTCCAGATGGCCGCTGATCTCGGCACGGTCATCGGCCCGGTCGTGGTAGGCGCGGTGGCCCAACACTTTTCCTACGGCCTAGCACTCACCCTCACCGGTGCCCTCCTCGCCGTAGCCGCCGCAGTCTGGTCCCTCGTCCCAGACCCCCTACACCGCCGAGCCACCGATACCACTACCCCACCCGACCACATCCGCGGCCCCGACGAAGCCGACCACCTCCTACTCGACAACCCCCCCAACACCACCCCCCACCCCTAACCCCACAAAGCAGTTGGACGTTTGTTCACCATGCGCTGGTGCAGGACTGCTCTCGACGTTTACCTGCACCAGTGCATGGTGATCATGGTCCAGGCCCCCTCGGGGGTGGGGGCGGGGTGGGGTGGGGCAGAGTGTGGGGGTGAGCGAATCGGGTTCGAAGTACACGCCGCGGCCGGTGTCCAATGTGACCACGTATGCGCTGGGGGGCGTGGCGCTCGTGGTCATTGTGTTGATCGTGATTCTTGCTCTTCGGTGGGGGCGTGATGATGCCTCGATTCGTAATGACGGGTATGGGGCGGTGCACGATGCGGCGGTGACCGTGGTGTTGGACCAGAAGAGCGGTGCGATTCTGCTCGGTCGCGGGGATGCGTCGAAGACCATCGACGTGTACGAGGATCCGCTGTGTCCATCCTGCGGTGCGCTGGAGCGGCTCTACGGTCAGGAGATCGCGCAGAAGATGGACGAGGGCAAGCTCGCCGTGCGCTATCACCTGGTGACATTCCTCGATCCCAAGTCCAAGAGCAAGGACTACTCGACCCGCGCGGTGGCGGCGAACGAATGTGTCGCGGAGACCGGCTCCGGTCCGGTGTACTCGAAGTTCCACGCCCTGCTGTTCACCTCGAAGCAGCCGAAGGAAGGCGGCGCGGATCTCAGCAATGAGGATCTGACGAATGTCGCGAAGGAGGCGGGCGCGTCGCTGGAGGCGGTGCAGTGCATCAGCACCGGCGCGAAGCTCGACGCGGCGAAGATCCGCGCCCAGATGGCGCGTGCCGCACTGACCGATGCGAATGGCGAGGTCGCGACGCCCGCTGTCTTCGACGGCAAGGACAAGGTCGACGTGAACAACCACGAGTGGGTGGTCGACCTCACCAAGTGACCGGTTCGTGGCGGGGGGGGGGGTGGGGGGGCCCCCCCCGGGCGGGGGGTGGGGGGGGTGGGGGGGGGGGTGGTGCGGGTTTGGGGGGCTGTAGGGGGCGGACCCCCCCGACGGCGGCGAGGCCCCCCCCCC
>NZ_JBSGEQ010000081.1:0-10983 GCF_053602975.1 Nocardia sp. NPDC004278 | reverse complement strand
CGAGCCGTCGAAGCGCATGCGACGAAGTCGCGAGTCTCGACGGCTCGGACGCGAGACAAAAGGGGGCCGCGAACACGCAGCGCCGCAGGCGCTGCCAAAGTTACAGACGTGTCCACTGGTCGCCCCGAAGGCTCTACTCCCGCGGACGAGCGACCGGTATCGCTACAGACGGCGCTGCGCGAGAGTCCCGGCGTGCTGCGCCTGGCCCTGGTCCGCTTCACCGGTCAGTTCGGCGACGGCATGTTCCAGGCGGCGCTATCGGGCGCCATCCTGTTCAATCCGGAACGCGAGACCGATCCGCTGGCCATCGCGGCGGCCTTCGCGGTGCTCCTGCTGCCGTACTCGCTGATCGGACCCTATGCCGGTGCACTGCTGGACCGCTGGGACCGGCGGGCGGTGCTGCTGGTCGCCAATGTGGCGCGGGCGATTCTGATCGGCGCGGTCAGCGTCGGGCTCTTGGCGGGTAGCAGTTCGACGCCCCTATTGCTGCTGGCGCTGGCCGTGGTCGGGATCAGCAGATTCGTACTCTCCGGTGTGTCCGCAGCCCTGCCCCGGGTGCTGGACCAGCACTGGCTGGTGCCCGCGAATTCGGTGCTCGCCACGGTGGCCTCCGGCTGTGCCGGTGTCGGTGCCGCCGCCGCGGTCGCGATCATCGGATTGATCGGTGCCGGTGATTTCGCCTCGGCGATCGCGGTGGCGATCAGCGCGGTCTGGTCGGTCTTCGGTGCGGTGCTCGCGGCCGGATTCGGGGCCGGGGTGCTGGGTCCGGAGCCGGGAACGGCGGTGCGCGACAGTGCGATACATGCGGTCCTCACCGGCCTGCGCCATGGTGCGGCGGCGGTTTGGGGCGCGGTTCAGGTCACCACCGCGATGGTCGGCATCGGCGTGCACCGGATCGTCTTCGGCACCAACACCCTGATCATGGTGCTGGTGCTGCGGCAGGCGCCGGTCGACGGCGGCGGGGCCAACACCGGGCTGACCCGTTTCGGGCTCGCCATCGGCGCAACCGCGGCGGGGATGCTGGTCGCGGCGGTCGTCGCACCGCTGCTGATTCCGCGCCTGGGCCGGACGCGCACGGTCGTGCTCGGTCTGTGCACCGCGACCGTGGTCCAGTTGACGCTGGTCACGCCGACCGCCATCGCAACGGCCGGTACCGCGGCGCATCGGGCGCATCAGCTGCTGCTCGTCGGTGCGTTCCTGTTCGGGCTGGCGGGGCAGATCATCAAACTGACCGGTGACGCGACGATGCAGATCGATATCGGTGACACCAGGCGCGGTCAGGTATTCGCATTGCAGGACACCGTCTTCAATATCGCATTCGTGGCGGCAATCGCGACTACCGCGCTGGTGATACCGGCGGATGGACGCTCGATCGGGGTGGTGCTGGTCGGCGCCGGGATCTATTGCGCCGGAATCGCGGCCATCGCGCTGAACAACCGGCGCGCACCGGTCGTCAACTGAACGGCGTTGCGGGGTAACCGGGTTCATCGGCGGACCAGGTGCGGTGCTCCCCGAACGCGGCCACCTGCGCCCACCCGTCTGCCGACCGCCATCCCGCAGCGAATCGCTGCGTGACGCCGTCCGCCGCGGCATGCGGATCCGACGATGAGGAATCCGGCAACGGCTCATCCTGATTCGACAGTGCCGCGCCGAACCCATTGGCGGCGAGGTGATCCGGCTCCGGCTCGGTGCGCACGATCCAGTCGAGGTGTTCGCTGTCCGCATCGGCCGGATTGCCGGTTATCTCGTGATTCCAGGTGCCATTGCCGGTCGGATCGGTGAAGAAGTGGTCGGGTACACCGTCGTCGTCGAGATCCAACCCGACCACATCGGCGATGCCGGTGCCGTGCGAATCCCATAGCACGTCATCGGCCAGGCCGTCGCCGTCGAAGTCGAGGCCGACCGCGTCACCCACACCCGATCCGGATAGATCCAGCTCCGCCTGGCTGGTCCAGATGTGGACCGTGCCGTCGCCGGTCCCGAAAACGTACTCGATCTCGTTCATATCTATTTGGACGCGGCGCCCGGCCATCCGGTTCCGTCATCGCGCGAAGCCAACGCGAATTCGATACCATCGCACCCGCTCGCGCTACCGCATTCCGACAGCGCGGTCGAGTAACTTGATCTTCCATCGACCCGAATCGACAGGGAGCCAACAAGACATGGGATTTCGGCCGACCAGCACGCGGGCATTCGCGGCGGCGGCCACCTACCCCTGTGCACCCGCGTTGTTCGGCCTACTACTGGCCGGGGCGCTGACCATACCGACGCCCGTCGCGCAGGCCGCGCAGTATCCGTGGGCGCCGCCGCCGGTGAACAGTTGCGGCGAGATCGGATTCGATCCATTGAACCGGGCCCCGGATCCGAACGCACCGCCGCCTCCGCCGCTGCCACAGCTGCCCCCGCAGATCGATATCCCGGTGCCGGTTCCGGAGATCACGCCGGTGCCGGTGCCCGACCCACCGCCGGACAACACCCGGATCGATCCGGAGCCGCTGCCCGATGACCCGTGCCGCAACCCGTGCCCGGATGTGCGCGACACCCCGAAACCACCGGAGCCCGCCACCGATCCGGAACCGAATACCGCACCCAACACCGGGTCCAGCTCGGGTTCCGGATCCGGTTCGAGTTCGGGTTCCGGATCCGGGTCCAGCTCCGGTTCCGCATCGATCCAGCTGCCGCGCATAGAGATCCGCCCGGAGATCGAGCCCATTCCGATCCCGGTGCCCGGCCGTGACGGAGTCGAACCGCAGCCCGCGCCGCCGCCGGTCGTGCACCCGATCGAGCCGGGGCCGCTGGCCGCGGCTGTTGCCCCGCCGCTGGTGGAATCGGTGGATCTGGTCGGTCAGGTGACCGGACACGGTTCGCAGAATCGCACCGATATGCGCTGGCAGGTCGACGGCACCGATCTCGGGATCATGTGGGAGACCAAACCCGGCGAGGTCGCCGTCGCCTTCGGCGACACCTTCGGCGAGGGCTGGCGCAGCGGCGGCGTCGGCGGCCCGGATTGGCGCAGCAATGTGCTCGGCTACAGCACCGACCACGACCTTGCCGACGGCCTCAGCATCGACACCATGGTGCAGGACAGCCGCTGTCACGCGGCCGAATTGCTGTCCAGCCGCAAGATCAAGAACTGGGAGACGACGACCATTCCGACCTCCGGGTTCGCGATCGGAAAGCGCCAGTTCATGAGCTATATGTCGGTGAATCACTGGAGCCGGATCCCGGGCATGTGGTCGACCAACTACGGCGGACTCGCATACTCCGACGACAATGGCCGCACCTGGGTCAAGGACCAACATGCCAAGTGGGACAACTTCTTCGGACTCGGCCGCTTCCAGGTGGCGGCCATGGTGCCGCAGGGCGATTACGTCTACATGTTCGGTACGCCCAATGGCCGGATCGGTGTGATCGGCCTGGCCAGGGTGCCGAAGACCGAGGTGCTGAACAAATCGGCCTACCAGTACTGGGTCGGCGGCAGCTGGGCCCCCTGCGCCGAAAACCAGGCCACACCATTGGTTCTCGGCATGGCCAGCGAGCTGTCGGTGCGGTTCGACAAGGACAGCAAGCAGTGGCAGATGGCCTACCTCGACTCCGCCCGCGGTGCGATCGTGCTGCGCACCGCGGCGGCGCCGCAGGGTGCGTGGACCGATGGCGTCGCGCTGGTCTCGACCGACGACTATCCGAAGGCCTACGGCGGCTTCATTCATCCGTGGTCCACGGCGGAAGATCTGTACTTCACCATCTCGGCGTGGGATTCCTACAACGTGTATCTCATGCACGCGAAACTCGATCCGCCGCACTGATCGATCGTCGGACCGACCGCGGTTCGGTATGGTGCGCATGTGATCGACCAGCGCATTCAGCACAGGCGGCTCCGGTGACGGGCAGCGCCACCGCGCGCCCGGCGGACGGACCGGGCTGGCAGTTCTGGATCGATCGGGGCGGCACCTTCACCGATGTGGTGGCCAGGCGACCCGACGGCAGGCTCGTCACCCACAAGCTGCTCTCGGAGAATCCGGCGCGCTACGACGACTCCGCGGTGGCGGGCATTCGCGAAATCCTCGCGGACGCGGGGCAGGGCGACGCCGATATCGAAGCCGTCCGGATGGGTACCACGGTCGCCACCAACGCCCTGCTCGAGCGCAAGGGCGAACGCACCGTGCTGGTGATCACCAGGGGGTTCCGCGACGCGCTGCGCATCGCCTACCAGAATCGCCCGCAGATCTTCGCACGGGAGATCGTGCTGCCGGAACTATTGCACGAGCACGTGATCGAGGTGGATGAACGCGTCGCGGCCGATGGCACGGTGCTGACACCGCCGAACCTGGACGCGCTGGCCGAAGCACTGAAGCCGCTGTACGACAGCGGTATTCGCGCCATTGCCGTGGTCTGTATGCATTCGCACCTCTATCCCGCGCACGAACAGGCGATCGGGCGCGTCGCCCGCGATATCGGATTTCCGCAGATCTCGCTGTCCAGCGAGGTCAGCCCGCTGATGAAGCTGGTGCCGCGCGGAGACACCACGGTGGTGGACGCCTATCTCTCGCCGGTGCTGCGCCGCTACGTCCAGCAGGTCGCCGACCAGCTCACCGGCGTGCGACTGATGTTCATGCAGTCCAATGGCGGACTCACCGAGGCGGGCCAGTTCCGCGGTAAGGACGCCATCCTGTCGGGCCCGGCGGGCGGCATCGTCGGCATGGTGCGGATGTCCGAACTCGCCGGATTCGACCGCGTCATCGGATTCGATATGGGCGGAACCTCCACGGATGTCTCGCATTTCGCTGGCGAATACGAGCGGGTCTTCACCACTCAGATCGCCGGGGTCCGGCTGCGCGCGCCGATGCTCGATATCCACACGGTCGCGGCGGGCGGCGGCTCGATCCTGCACTTCGACGGCAGCCGCTACCGGGTCGGCCCCGATTCCGCGGGCGCGGTACCGGGACCCGCCTGTTACCGCGGCGGCGGACCGCTGACCGTCACCGATGCCAACGTCATGCTCGGGCGCATCCAATCCGAGTACTTTCCAAGGGTTTTCGGTCCGAGCGGCACTGAATCGCTCGATGATGCGTTGGTCCGCGACCGATTCGCGGAATTGGCCAGCGAAATCGCCGAAAGCACCGGTGACGATCGCACCCCGGAACAGGTCGCCGAGGGCTATCTCGAGATCGCGGTCGCCAATATCGCCGCCGCGATCAAGCGGATCTCGGTGCAGAAGGGCCACGATGTCACCCGGTACGCGTTGACGACCTTCGGCGGCGCGGGCGGTCAACTCGCCTGCAAGGTGGCCGATTCCCTCGGCATCCGCACCGTGGTGGTGCCGCCGATGGCCGGTGTGCTCTCCGCGCTCGGCATCGGTCTGGCCGATACCACCGCCATGCGGGAGCGATCGGTGGAATTGCCGCTGCGTGATGAGTCCATGTCGCGCGTCGGCGAAATCGCCGACGATCTGGAGGCCCTCGCCCGCGCCGAACTACTCGGCGAGGATGTGCCCCTACACCGGGTGCGCGCCGCGCGCCGCGCCCAGCTGCGCTATGACGGCACCGACACCACGCTGACCGTGGCACTCACCGAACCGGCGAGCATGGCAACGGATTTCGTCGAGCGCCATCGCAAGACCTACTCCTTCGTACTGGACCGCCCGATCGTCATCGAGGCGCTTTCGGTCGAGGCGACCGGACTCACCGAACCACCCGATCTGGCCGATCTGGCCGGACGCGCCCCCAGCGGCGAGCCGGAGTCCGTGCGGCTGCACACCGACGGCGCTTGGCGCGAGATATTCCTCTACCGGCGTGCGGAATTGGTACCCGGTAAGGCGGTACTCGGACCCGCCGTCATTACCGAGGACAACTCCACCACGGTCGTCGACGACGGCTGGCAGGCGGTGCTGAACGAGCTCGGGCATCTGATCATGGAACGCGTCGCGGTGGCGACCGGACCGCAGGCCGGTACCGAGGCGGATCCGGTACTGCTGGAGGTCTTCAACAATCTGTTCATGTCGATCGCCGAACAGATGGGCGCGCGCCTGGAATCGACCGCTCAATCGGTGAACATCAAAGAGCGCCTGGACTTCTCGTGCGCGCTGTTCGATCCCGACGGCAATCTCGTCGCCAACGCGCCACATATTCCGGTACATCTCGGATCGATGGGTACCAGCGTCAAGGAGGTCATCCGGCGCAGGCAATCCGGGGAGACGATGCGCCCCGGCGACACCTACGCCGTCAACGATCCCTACCACGGCGGCACCCATCTGCCCGATGTCACGGTGATCACGCCGGTATTCGACACCGCGGGCACCCAGATCCTCTTCTATGTCGCCTCGCGCGGGCATCACGCGGAGATCGGCGGCATCGCCCCCGGCTCGATGCCGGCGAACAGCCGTCGCATCGAGGAGGAGGGGGTCATCTTCGACAACTGGCTGCTCGTGGAGAACGGCCGGTTCCGGGAGGCGCAGACCTTCCGGTTGCTCACCGAAGCGCCCTATCCGTCCCGCAATCCGGCCACCAATCTCGCCGATCTGCGTGCGCAGATCGCCGCCAATGCCAAGGGTGTCGACGAGGTCGGGAAGATGATCGAGCACTTCGGGCTCGATGTCGTCGAGGCGTATATGCGTCACGTGCAGGACAATGCGGAGGAATCGGTGCGCCGCGTCATCGACGCGCTCGACGACGGCGAATACGCCTACGAGACCGATCTCGGTGCCAGCATTCACGTCCGGGTCACCGTTGATCGGGAAAACCGAAGCGCCACCATCGATTTCAGCGGGACCTCGGCGCAGCTGGACGGTAATTTCAACGCACCCTATGCCGTGGCGAACGCGGCGGTTCTCTATGTCTTCCGCACACTGGTCGCAGACGATATCCCGCTCAACGACGGCTGCCTGCGCCCGCTGAAGATCATCGTGCCGCCCGGCTCGATGCTCGCGCCCGAACCGCCCGCCGCGGTCGTCGCTGGCAATGTCGAGACCTCCCAGGCGATTACCGGTGCACTGTACGCGGCGCTCGGAGTGCAGGCCGAGGGCTCGGGCACGATGAACAATGTCACCTTCGGCAATGATCGCAGCCAGTACTACGAGACGATCGGTTCCGGTTCCGGCGCCGGCGACGGATTCGACGGCGCGCCGGTGGTCCAGACCCATATGACCAACTCCCGGCTCACCGACCCGGAGGTGCTGGAGTGGCGGCTGCCGGTACTGCTGGAGGAATTCTCGGTGCGCACGGGCAGCGGCGGCGCGGGTCGATGGCACGGCGGTGACGGTGCGGTGCGCCGACTGCGGTTCACCGAGGCGGTCACGGTATCGACGCTGTCGAGTCATCGGCGGGTGCCGCCCTATGGCATGGCGGGCGGCGCGCCGGGGGCCATGGGCCGCAACCGGGTCGAGCGTGCGGACGGCACGGTGCAGGAGTTGCGCGGCGCGGATTCGGCGCAGCTGGATTCCGGTGATGTGCTGGTCATCGAGACACCCGGCGGTGGGGGATACGGTAGCTGAAGCTGGATGACGCGGCCGATATCGAGGCGCCTCGGCCACCACCCGGCACAGCGGGCCGCAGTCCGGCACGGGCTTTCAGATTTCCGGATGGAGTCACGACAGTCTCATTCGGCGGACGTTTCGACCGCGACCGTGGTCGCCGTCACGCTCGCCATCGCCACACTGCCCGGCTCCAGTCCGAGCTCGCGCACCGCCTCGCTGCTCATCAACGCCACAACTGTGAACGGTCCGCATTGCATCTGCACCCGAGCCATGACCGTTTCGGCCACCACATGGGTAACCAATCCGGGAAACCGATTGCGCGCTGAACCGGCACCGCCGAAGCGAGTCCGAGCCTGTTCGACGGCCAGGGCCGCCAACTCCTCGCCCTCGATCACCGGACGGCCGGAGGCATCCTGTGCCGCCGCCAGTGCTCCGGAATCGATCCAGCACCGCACGGTGTCATCGCCGACACCGAGCAGTTCGGCCGCATCATGTATCCGGAGAGTCGCCACCGCGTGAGCATAGTTCCGCAAATACGGATGAGATAAGCGTATCGATCCGTAGATACGGACAGAATCGCCGCCACATTCGGCCATGTCATTCCGTGGATACGCACTATTGCCCGCTTCGTCATAGCCGCGAGCATGGTCGTGTTCGCCGACGCCAAGTACGCTCGGAGCAATCATGGCCACGTATTTCGATCCGACGTCATGGTCACCGATGCGGGCCGTCGACTTGGGGAAGCGACTTCTCGACCAATCGCTGCTGGAGCAGTGGCTCTCGTTCACCACCGCCTGGGTCGATCCGGTGGCCGACCTCGGTGCGGGCACGGTCACCGCGTTGATGCCGGACGTGCTGATGACCGTGCTGAGTGAGGGCATCCTCAGCCGGTTCGGCGGCCAAGAGGTCAGCGCCACCCTGCTCGGCCACGACCTGCACGCGACGCTGCAGGTGCTCAAGGTGCGCCGCCGCGGCGCGCATTTCCAGACCAAGACCGTGCTGTCCAGGATGCGCTGGGACGATCACCCGATCGAACAGGTCACCGTGATCGCGCACGGGGTCCGCCTGGTGCCCGGCGTGCCGACCAAGGTGCGGGCACAGCAGCTGGACCTGAACGGGACCGTCACCGCCGAGGCGCTGGTCGGCTGGCTCAATACCCAACAGCCGGACTGGCAGCTCGGCATCGACGCGAGTGGACTGATCCGGGCGAAGCATCGACGCCGCCGCATCACCGCATTGGTGGAGGCGCAGGTGCGCGACAACCTGGTGACCGTCGAGATCCAGCGGGCGAGCTGGTCGGGCATGCGGATACCGCGAAATATCCTGGCCGTCCCGGCGATCCTGCTGGATCGGCTGCCGAATGACGCGCGCATCGTGCACGCCACCCGCGAGGGCGATCTGGTGCGCTTCCGGGTCGAACTGCCGCAGATCACCGGCTCATTCGAGCTGGCGCAGATCCGCTCGGCGATCGTGGCCGGGACCACGCTGATCGTCTTCTGACCGAGCAGCGAATCTCGTTTCCGCCCCGGGACATTCAGGCCTGCGACATTCCGCCCCGGGACATTCAGGCCTGGGACATTCAGGCCTGGGACATTCAGGCCTGGGACTTCCACCATTCCAGCAGCGCAGCCTCGGCCTCGTCCCGGCTGAGCGGTCCGCGGTCCAGCCGCAGCTCCTTCAGGTACCGCCACGCCTTGCCGACCTCGGGCCCCGCGGGAATGCCGAGCAGTTCCATGATCGCGTTGCCGTCCAGATCCGGGCGGACCCGATCCAGATCCTCCTGCTCCTGCAGCCGGGCGATGCGCGCCTCCAGCTCGTCATAGGTGGCGCGCAGCGCGGCGGCCCGGCGCTTATTGCGGGTGGTGCAGTCGGCGCGAACCAGTTTGTGCAGCCGGGGCAGCAGATCATCGGCGTCGGTGACATAGCGGCGCACCGCCGAATCGGTCCACTGCCCCTTGCCATAGCCGTGAAAACGCAAGTGCAGGAACACCAGTCGCGCCACGTCCTCGGTGAACTGCTTGGGATACTTGAGCGCTCGCATCCGCTTGCGCACCATCTTCGCGCCGACCACCTCATGGTGGTGGAAGCTGACGCCGCCGCCCGGTTCATTGCGCTTGGTATCGGGCTTGCCGATATCGTGCAGCAGCGCGGCCCAGCGCAGCACCAGGTCCGGATCGCCCTCCTCCAGGTCGATGGCCTGCTGCAGCACGGTGAGCGAATGCCAGTAAACATCCTTGTGCTGGTGGTGCTCGTCGATCTCCAGCTTCATCGCGGGCACCTCGGGCAGCACCAGCTGGGCCAGACCGGTCTCGCACATGACGTTGATGCCGTCGATCGGATGTGCGGAGGCGATGAGTTTATCCAGTTCAGTGCGCACCCGCTCGGCGGTGATCCGCTCGATCTCACCCGCCATCGCGGTGATCGCGGCCCGCACCCGCGGCTGCAGTTCGAAGCCGAGTTGCGCGACGAAGCGCGCCGCGCGCAGCATCCGCAGCGGATCGTCATGGAACGAATCCTCCGGCGCCGCCGGGGTATCCAGCATTCCGGCGAGCAGCGCGTCCATGCCGCTGAGCGGATCGACGAACTCCAGCGACCCCTCGGCCCCGATCTTCACCGCCATCGCGTTGACCGTGAAATCGCGGCGCACCAGATCGCCCGCGAGCGAATCACCGAAGGTCACCTCGGGATTGCGCGACACTCGGTCATAGGTATCGCTGCGAAAGGTGGTGATCTCCAATTGCTGATCGGCCTTCGACGCGCTCACCGTGCCGAAGGCCAGCCCACCGGTATCCCACAGATGATCGGCCCAGCCGCGCAGCAACTCCTGCACCTGCTCCGGCCTGGCATCGGTGGTGAAATCCAAATCGGTCCCCAGCCGCCCGAGCACGGCGTCGCGCACACTGCCCCCGACCAGGTACAGCTCATGACCGCGCGCGGCGAACAACTCGCCCAATGGCGTCAACACATCGGATAGCCGTCCGAGCGTGATCGCGGCCGCGGCCAGCAATCGGGTACGTCGATCCAACGCTGCATCCTCGGACTTGGGCGAAACCACGAAGTAGCAGCTTACCGAGCCCGCCCAACCGATATTCCAGCGCAACCCGCGCCGCCGCCACAGATATATAAGGCCAAGCGCATGCGGCGAGGTGACCATCATGTGCCGCCCATGAAGACCCAGCACCGCCGGAACGGCGCAACACCAGCTCGCGATGCCCGGCCAGCACGAAGCGAGTCTTACGAACGTAGGGTTCACAGCCCGTCCCGCCCCACGCCGTCGAAACGCATGCGCCGCAAGCGCGAGCCTCGACCACTGGGCGGTGTACGCCCCATGCCGAACGATCCGCACATCAGCGACCACCACGGAGCGAGTCTTACGAGCGACCGTTGGCGGCCCGTCTCGCGTCCGAGTCGTCGAAGCGCATGCGCCGCAAGCGCGAGCCTCGACCACTGGGCGGTGTACGCCCCATGCCGAACGATCCGCACATCAGCGACCACCACGGAGCGAGTCTTAC
>NZ_JBSGEQ010000080.1:0-11193 GCF_053602975.1 Nocardia sp. NPDC004278 | reverse complement strand
ATCCGGCGGCAGACAGATCGTCACCCAGCGTTGCGCCAAACCACATCCCTCCCGCTGTACCGCGCGCCTCAGGTTACCTCTCGGAATCGACGAACACAGATTCCTGACCGCGGTGACCAATCCGCCAGAAGAATGCCCTGTCATCGGCTACTTACCGCGCGTTCGCAGGTCCCCGCCCGGCAATCAAACTCGCCATCGCAGCCTGTCACCAGGTTGACGCAAGACATCCGACGCCGACGGCAGCTGGAACTTGTGCGGCTCGCTGCGAACAGGTCCTCGGACGCCACCGCTGGTGAGCGACGCCCGATCCGGAAACGCGGTGCGCCATCTGAACGTGTGCTGTCATTGATTCGAATAACAACGGCCGGTGGCTCTCGTGCACAGGTCATCGGAGTTCGGGGAGGCGGCTATGAGTCCGAGACCTGGTTCGCTGGTGCCGGTGGTGGCGCCGGTCGCGGCGGCGGCGATCGTGGCAACCGCGTTGGCGGTGGTGGTGAATTTAGCGACCGGAGGCGGGCCTTGGTGGCTGTGGGCGGTGGTCGTGGCGCTGACCGTCGTCGGTGCCGCGACGTCGCTGTGGCAGTATCGCCGCCAGTCCGCCGCCGCGGCGGCACCGCCTGCGGTCGCCGCATCAGGTTCGCGCAGTGTAGCCGTGGGCCGCGACGCGCAATCGATCAGCACCGGCGACAATCCGGTGCCCACGCCGCCGACGCCGCAGCCTGCGGATCCGGCCGCGCCGGATGCCGCACCGGGATCGGTGGCGGCGCGGGGCGAACGTTCGATTGCCGTCGGCCGAGACGCGCGCGGTCACCTCAGCACCGGGGACGGGTCGACGACGGCGTGAAATGGTTCGGCTTCGGCCGCAAACAATCAGGCGAACCGCCGGACTCGGAAACCCCCGCGCCTGGCGTGCGCGCCGCCGGCGATCGTGCAGCGGCGGTTGGTGGGAACGCCGGGGTGATCCAAACCGGCGACAACTCTCGAGTGGTGCTGCTGCCGCCGGAGGCGTTGCGGCCAATGAGCGATGTCGACGCACCGCCAGGTATCGATAATCTGCCGCTGCGACCGAGCCAATTCGTCGGTCGCGCAGGCGAACTCGATCAGCTCGATGTCGTCCTGAGCGATCCCGGTCAGGTGGTCGTGCAGGCGGTGCACGGTCTGGGTGGCATCGGCAAGAGCACCTTGGTCGCGCATTGGGCCGCCACCCGCGCGCACGGGCATACCCCGATCGTGTGGATCAGCGCAGATACCGCTGCGAGTGTCCAGCAGGGACTGGCGCGTTTCGCCGCCGCATTGCAACCCGTGCTGGCGCAGGTACTCGAGGCCGAGCAATTGGCCGAGCGCGCCCTGCAATGGCTTGCTACACACCGGAACTGGTTGCTGATTCTCGACAATGTCGACGATCACGCGACCGTGGCCCAGGTGCTCGCCCGCGCGGGCACGGGTCGCGTCGTGATCACCAGCCGCCGTTCCTCGGGCTGGCAGCCGGGCACCGCGATCGTGCGCCTCGGAGTGTTGGAACCCGAGGAATCGCTGCGGCTGCTGCTCGGGATACTCGCAACAGCGGGACCACGAGATAACCACGGCGCCGACCAATTATGTTGTGAGCTAGGACATTTGCCGCTGGCCATCGAGCAGGCCGGGGCGTATCTGGCACAGAACCCGTTCACGACGCCGCAGACCTACCTGCGAATGCTCGCCGACCGGCCGGGCGAGATGCATCGTCGCGCCGCTGTCGGCACCGACCCGGAACGCACCATCGCACGGATCTGGCGGGTGACCGTGGAACGCATCACCGCCATCGAGCCGCGAGCCGCTGACCTGTTGCGCGCCTTGGCTTGGTACGGGCCCGACGCCATCCCCCTGCTGCTCTGCGAGCACATCGTGGGCTTGTCCGGGCTCGACAACTCGGTCGGCGTGCTGGCCGCTTACAGCATGATCACCCCGGATCCAGCCACCGACTCGGTCTCGATGCACCGGTTGGTCCAGGCGGTCGCCCGAACCCCCGATCCCGGCGATCCCGACCGTAGCAGCGATGCGATTCAGTTCGTCAATTCCGTCGCAATCTCGGCGTTGGACAAGGCGTTGCCAGCGGGCACGGTGGATGATCCGCAGAACTGGTCCACGTGGCGGGCACTGCTTCCCCACATCGACGCGCTCGCCGCCAACACCGCTCTGGACACCACGAAAATCGCGAGAGTTCTGCAGGCCGCGGCAGCCTTTCTCGTCTACGACGGCCAGTACACCCGTGGCATCGAATATCTGCATCGCGCCATCTTCGTGCGCGAGCAACTTCTAGGCGCTGATCATCCCGACACACTGTCCGCACGAACCGAGCTCGGCGATGCCTACTCGGCGGATGGCCAGTTCACCGCGGCGATCGCGCTCCACGAGCAGAACCTCGCGGACACCGAACGGGTCGTCGGCGCTGATCATCCCGATGCCTTGCAGATTCGCCGTTGCCTGGCCCGCGCCTATGGCCGGGCCGGCCGGGTCGATGACGGAATCGCGCTACTCGAGCAGACTCTGACCGACCATGAGCGTGTGCTGGGCAACGACCACAGCGAAACGCTCGAGGCCCGTCATACACTGACGTTTGCCTATGCGACGGCGAACCGAATCGGCCAGGCGATTGCGCTGGGTGAGCGCAATCTGACCGACATCGAGGCGGCGTTCGGCCGCGATCACCCGCGATTCTTGGCCGCACGCCACACCCTGGCCAGCGCCTACGAGGTAGCAGGCCGGTTTGCCGAGGCTGTCGTGTTGCACGAGCGCAACAGCTCCGACGCACGACGCTTGCTCGGCCCCGATCATCCGGACACCCTTGCCATCAGTGAAAGTCTCTCCGACGCATATGTTTCCGCCGGCCGCATCGAGGACGCCTCGGCGCACTACGCACAGAACCTCGACGACCACGTACGGTTCCTGGGCGCCGGGCACACTCGTACGCTGCTGTTGCGCCGGCGAATCGCCGACTTCTACGGTTCGATCGGCCGCGTCGAGGACGCGTTGCCGCTATACGAGCAGAACCTCGTGCACATCGAACGGGGTGCCGGCGCTGACCATCCCGACACCCTGGCCATGTACAAGACCCTCGGCGACGCATACCTATCCGTCGATCGCATCGACGATGCGATCGCGCAATACGAGCGGCGTCTGGCCGCGACCGAACGCGTGGCGGGCCGGGAAGACCCCACTGCCCTGCAGATCCGCTACGACCTCACCTCGATGTACCAGCGGGCAGACCGGATCGAGGATTCGATCGCCCTGGCTGAACAAAACCTTATCGATGTCGAACGCGTATTCAGCCGCTCTCTCAATCCTTTTCTGTCCGCCCGCCACGCCTTGGCCTGCTCGTATGAAGCGGCGGGGCGGCTCGCGGAAGCAATCCCGTTGTATGAGCAGAATGCCGCCGATGCACCTGGTGTGCTCGGACCGGACAATCCTGACGCTGTGACCTTGGGGGAAGCGCTCGCCGACGCATATCGGCACGCGGGCAGAATCGCCGAGGCGATCACGGTGTATGAAAAGAATCTCGTTGACCATGTGCGGGTGTTCGGCTTCGCGCACGAGGCGACCCTGACGTTGCGTGACAGTCTCGCCGAGAGCTATCGGGAGGTCGGCCGATTCGAGGACATGATCGCGCTGCGTGCCCACAACCACACCGCCTGCGAAGCGGCACTGGGCGCTGCGCACCTCGAGAGCCTGGCCACCCGAAACAATCTCGCCGACGCCTATCTACTGGCGGATCGGCCCAGCGAAGTGATCGAGCTGTATGAACGAATGCGCAGCGATCCCGAACGCGATTTCGGCGCCAAGCACCCCGACACGCTGATATATCGCAACAATCTCGCGCTGGCCTTCCGGCTGACAGGCCAGATCCAGAAGGCAATCGAAATGCACGAGCACAACTTCTCGGTGGCCGAGAGGGTATACGGTCCCAACGATCCCGAACTCGGCATATACCGTCGCAACCTTGCGCGGGCGCGGGAGCTTCGAGATCGCTCGAAGTGAATCGGACGTCGATGGCTGACTCTTGATTCTGAGCTCAAAGGTCAGCCGAATCTGATCGATGATCGGGGTGGAATCGCACTCAATGGCGTTGAGCGCGAGGTGCATTGAACACTTGTTCGCCGAGAGTCGCGAAAGTCGAGCGGTGTGATGCCAGTCGCAGACCGCGTCCTGGTGTGACGCAACCGTTTGTGCACCGCGTCGCCGGAGTGCTAGCGTTGCTGGCGATCGTGATCAATCGACAGGAGGTGAGACCCATGTACGCAGTATCCGCAGTGGGCGCTCCCCAACGTCCACGATCACGCGACTGAGATAGTCGCCATCGGGAGCGCCTGAAACGCGATTCGCGAAAGGCGACTTCCATGAACACAACACCTTTTTCAGCGCTACATTCCACCTCGACGGCGTCCGACCAGAATCGGCCACGGATCGACGCGACGAAACGGATCCCTGCTGCGGGTGAGCGAGCGTTGGTCCTCGGTGGTGGCGGATCGGCCGGCAATGCCTGGTTGATCGGCGTCGTTGCCGGCCTGTTCGATGCCGGGTTGGATGTGACCCAGGCCGATCTGATCATCGGCACCTCGGCTGGCTCAACGGCTGCGGCCCAGATCACCAGCGCGACCCCGACCGATCTGTATGCCGCCATCTTGTCGGCTACACCCCCACAGCAGACCGGTCCGGGTGGACCCGCCGGTCGACGCGCCGTTGGGCCGGCGGCGAACCATATGGAGATAACGAGCGAAATCATCGCCGCCGCACAAAATTTGGCCGATATGCGCCGCAGGATGGGTGCGGCGGCGCTGGAAACGGACGCGGCCTCGGACGGCTCCGTACAAGCCCGGTGGCGCGCTATGGTCGGCCCTCGGCTGCCCAGCCAGCACTGGCCCGAGCAAACTGTGGTCATCACAGTGGTCGATGCCCACACCGGTGAACCGGTCACGTTCGACCGCCACAGTGGAGTCGACCTGGTGGACGCCGTGGCCGCCAGTACTACCAACGGCTTCGGTGTCCCGCCCTACCGCATCGGCGGCAGCCGATACATCGACGGCGGATACCGAACCAACGCCGAGAATGCGGATCTGGCAACCGGATACGAACGGGTGCTGGTGCTGTCACCATTCGGCGGCCGAGCACGGACGCCGGTGCAGTGGGGTGCCCATCTTGCCACACAGGTCGACGAACTTCGTACAAGCGGCAGCAGAGTCGAAACCATCTCGCCGGATAGCAACGCCCGCAACGCATTCGGTGACAACGTGATGGATCTGTCGAGGCGCGCACCTGCCGCACGAGCCGGTTACGGCCAAGGCAAAGCCCTTGCCGGGCAGCTCACCGAATTTTGGCGCTGACACCTGTAAACCAGGTGACTCGCTAGTCTGGAAATAGGCTCTGCCGGCGTCGGGCTCGTCAGCGAAGGTCCATTCGGATCGTGGTGATGAGCCCGTCGCGGCGCTCTGCGCGCACGGTGATGTGTATCGTGCCACCGTCGCCGCGGAAGCCGCCCATGGCGTGAACCGCCGAACCTGCCAGCGTTGTGTTGTTCCTCGATCTCTCGCTGGACCAGATTCAGCACCGACGACTTGCCATTTCCGCGCCGGATCAGTTGGGCAAGTACTACCAGCGCGTCATCGCCTCCATCCGGCGGGCCGACCACGGCAGCCGCCCTACCTGGCGATTTTCGAGCCCAGCGCGATCTGGTCGGCCGTCGGCATCGACGCCACACCGCCCGCGCACTACATCACCGATCCACTCGCGGTGTTCTGGCCTCCGGCGAAACCTGCAATTCGCCGGTTCCAGCGGCCGGGTCTGCATGCCGTCGCCGACCCACAGCAACGTCAACGTCGGACGCACCAGCCGCCCTGGTGCGGAATTCCTAGCGGAGCGGCTTGTTGTCAGGCATCGACTCGGACGGAGACTCCGGTCGGCTTGCCAACGAGGTTCGCATTCACGGTACGCACACGCCCTGATACCCCAGCGGCACCGCGAGGTGCGCGGTCATCGGATCGTCACCGCCCACAGCGTCGGTACTGACCGGACTCACGGTCCTCGCCATGGGCGCAGGATGGGTTCACGGCACGAACACGCCGCTCAAGAGGAATCTTGGAATATTCGACGTCGAGCGGCCCGTCCGGTTTGCATTCGGCTGAACCGTATTCAGCCTGTTGTCCGCTCTGGCGCTGTCGGGGGCGATAGCCTCGAGCTATGGGACGCATCTACAGATTCCTAGCCGGAATCGCGGCGGTATCGCTGGTTGTAGGGAGCGTTTTCGCCGGAGGTGCGCAGGCCGCGCCTACCGAGCAGCTGTCGTGTGGGGTGTCGTCCGGGCGGGAGCCGGAACGGGCGGCTCCGGAACAGGTTGGACTGGATTCGGGACTGCTCGCGGACGCGGTGGCGTTCGCCAGTGGGCGTAATCGGTTGAATGTGCAGGTGTTCCGGCATAACTGCCTGATTGGTGAGGGGCCGACGAACGAGCAGACCGGCAATGTCGCGTGGAATATCTGGAGTGCGACGAAGAGCGTTGTCTCCCTGCTCGCCGGAATAGCCTGGGATCAGGGGAAACTCGATCTCGAGGCGCCGATCGATCGGTATCTGCCGCCCGGACTCGGTGATGCGCAGCATCGGTCGATCACCGTGGAGAATCTGCTGACCGAATCGTCCGGCCTGGCGGCGGATATACTTACCGAGGGCATCACCGGGGTGATTCCGATCGATCCGAATGGTGCCGTGCAGGCGCTCGGGGTGCCGTTGGACAATCCGCCGGGTGCGGTATTCAGCTACAGCGAGCGCGATGTCGATCTGCTCGCCTATGTCATCGAGTTGGCCATCGGCGAGCCATTGCAGCAGTTCGCGCAGCGTGAGCTTTTCGATCCGCTCGGCATCGAACGCGGTGATTATTACTGGGCGCGCGATCGCGCCGGTCACACCTACGGATACGCCCATCTGATGATCCCGCCGAACGATTTCGCGAAGCTCGGCCTGCTGATGAGCAATAACGGGCGCTGGGGCACACAGCAACTCGTCTCCGAGACCTATCTGCGCATGGCACGCCAGCCGTCACCAGCGAACAAGTGCTTTGGCTACCTGATCTGGATCGGCCTCGGATGCGAAGAGTCCCAGGACTTCCAGCCCGCCGACGTGTATTTCATGGTCGGACTCGGCATGCAGAATGTCTTCATCGTGCCGAGTCTGGATTTGACGGTGGTGTGGACCGGACTCTTCGGAAGTGTCAGCAACCAGGGCATTGAGGAGGCCCTGGAGGACACCACGGAGCTGGCGCACGAATTCTTCCGCAGATTGTTCGCGGCATTCCAAGACCATCCGGTGCCCGATCCCGGTCCGTATGTCGTACCGCCGCTGCGCGCGGATCCGAGCCAGTACGTGGATACGAATCTGCTGCTCGCGGTCTTCGGCGTCGGGCCCGCGGCATATCCGGGCTGCAATGTCTTCAGCTGCCTGAACTACCCGTTGGCACCGCCGTTCGCGGATACCGCTCCGGGCTGCGTCATTCAAGCCTGCCTCGGTCCGGACCCGCGCACGCCCGGCATCCGCTGAATCACTGCCGAAGAAAGGGATATCGCCTTCCTGCGCACTATGCGCGAAGAAATGGTCCGGCGAGACGGCGCCGAACCGGGCGTTGCCCTCGGCGACGAGTGCACTCGCGGTCCCAGTCGAATACACCGGTGAGAAGCGGATCGGCGGCGGACTCGTCGACCATCACGTTGGCGGTCCACAGGTCGTCGTGCAGGAACCTGGGTGTGGTCACTGAATCGAAGGCCTCCTGCCGCAGTTCCACCACGCGGGCGAGTCGGTCGACATGCCCCGTATCCAGTTGCAGTTCAGCACAATCCGTCCGCAGCAGCGTGATGGCATGCAGCAGCGCCGCGCTCCACGTGTCGAAAGATAGGACCGAGCGATCCGAATCCGGGACCGACTCCCGACGCGATTCGGTGCGCTAGAGTGCCGATCTGTTCGAAGAATTGCTGGCCCTGGTCGGTATCGAACTGTCGAAACCGGGTGGTGGCGGGCACGTCGGGGAGCTTGGAGTAGAAGATGTAGTCCCGGTCGAGCACTTCGTGGGTGAAGTCCACAGCAAGGAGCTGGGGGAGAAGCGTGGCGATCCCGGCCAAGAACGGACGGGCCGCGTGCTCGTTGCGCATCGAAGACCTTGTCGGCTTCACCGTTGTCTCGGTAGGCGATGCAGAAGATGAACATCTTGTTGCTGACATCGGGGATGATGGGTATCGGCATCAGAACGCCTGTCCGGGATTCGGGATCGTAGCCGACACCGAGGTCGTACGCCACGTTCCGGAAATGCGTGAAGTCCTTGACCTCCCAGGAGGCGGGTGCCTGGCGCTGCACGATGTATCCGGCCGCTGCCGACGATACGGTGCAGCAGACGCTCGTACAGATGTGTGGAACCGGTGCGCGGCACCGGCGGCTGGTGTCGAGGTCGGCGACCGGAGTCTTGCTGGTGGCGGCGTCCTTCTCCAGTGTCAGCAGGTTGATCACCGAGGCATAGAGCTTCACTTGTTCTTCCAGCTCAGCGCAGTGTCCAGCAGCTCGGCGTGCTTTCCTCGAGCTTGTCGTAGTCACTCGGCTCCGCCTCTGCGGCAGCGGCTTTCGCGGCTTTCACGCGGGCCTGGAACAGTTCCTTGAGGTTGGATTCGAAGTCTCCGCCGCGAAAGGGCATCTCGGTTATGGCCGCGCCGGTCACCGGAGCCGGGAGCGCTTGTCGCCGGTGCGTTGTGGCTGTTTGGCTGCTTCGGATCGGACCTGACCGATCCGGTCTGCGGGGACGAGCTTGATGATGTCGTCTCGTGAGGTGATCGCCAGTTTCCGGAAGATCGCGGCCATCTGCGCGTCGACAGTTTTGGAGGAATTGCCTCGGCGGGTCGCGATGGCGGAGTTCGTCCATCCCGCCGCGGCCAGTGTCGCCACCTGTTCCTCGGCGGCAGTCAGCTCGTGCCAGTGTGAGGGACTGTTCCGTCGGGCGGGATGATCCATCGGCAACCTGTCGGTGGACAGCGTGCCCAACGCCAGCCGCTGCACCTCACACGACTCCGGGCGCAACAGGGAACCCTGTCGCTGCGCGGCGTCGAAAGCCTTACGCCTCAATACGCCCCGGGCAACCTCGATCGCTCGGTTGGTTTCATCAGTGAAGGGCCCCAGCACGCCCCGATCGAACCCCAGCGCCGCGCGCAACGTGTCCGCCCCGCCGGCGAGTTGAGCGATTTCGGTGGCCAGTGCGCTGAGTTCGGCACGGTCGCTGCCGCCGGCCGCAATGGCATCGCTGATCATCTGCGCCAGCGACCACATTCGTGTTTGCACAGACCACACTTCGCCCCACCGATCACGTGCCTGCAGCTGGTACGCCAGTGCGCTACGCCCCAGTGCCAACGCCTCGGCCGGACGACCGTGCTTGGCCAGCGCGGTCGCCCGCACCGTCTCCAGCCAAGCCTTTGCCCATCCGGCGCCTGCAGCAGTGGCGTAGTCGAGGTGGTGCTGGGTGATCTGCAGCGCCTGCTGTGCCGATCCGAGGAGGGTCGCGGCCCAAGCCTCCACAACGAGGCTTCTGGTCTCGCCTCTGTGATCGCCGAGGATACGGAACTTTTCGCGGGCACGGGCGAGCACCGTGATCGCCCGCGGGTCTCGGTGGACCTCGAGCAGTTCCCCGCCCCAGAGCTGTTCGACGGGAGCGGGTAGGCCGATGTCGTTTTCCGGTGCCTGCCGCCAGTTGTGCCGGGTTTGCGGGTCGCGGATGGATGCGGCGACGCAGTCCTCGAGCATCCGTTCGGCGTCGTCGATGTTGCCCTGCATAAAGGCGACCCACCCGATCAGGGCCATGGCCTTGATCTGCAGGTCGGCGGGTTGTGAGGGCAGCGCGCGGGTGGCGTGCAGCGTGCGTTCGGCCCACCGGCACATTTGTCGGGTCGAGCCTTTGATTGTCGGCAGGGCGATCAGGTTTGCCGAGATTTCCAGACCGAGTGCCGGCTCGTCCGAGGTCAGGCTGGTCTCGATCGCCCGGACCAGGTTGTCCCAGGCCGCGCGTACCCAGTCCAGCAGTCCCTGCTCGGCGGGACTCAGCACAGTGTGCTGCGCCGCAACGGTTCTGTCCCGGTAGTAGTGGCGATGGCGCCGGGCGAGCCGTGCGGGTTCGTCCCCCTCATGGGTGGAGCGTTCCTGGAGCCGTTGCCCGGCGAATACTCGAACACTCTCCAGCAGGGAGTACCGCACCATGGTCGGCGTCATGTGCGCGGTTACCAGCGACTGCTCGACCAGACGCTCGAGCGCACCTTCCACATCCTCGGCCGGCAACCGCACGAACTCTCCACCGTTGGCCCGATCCCCGTCGGGGTCGTCCGCGCAGACCGCCTCGATTGCTTCCAGTTCGACGCCGACATCCGCAACAGAGCTGGTGTCGTCGTCAGGGCTGGTGTCGTATCCGGCAGCGAAGACCGACATCCGGTCCAGCAGCAACCGTTCCTGATCCAGGCACAGGTTATAGGACCAGGCGATGGCATCACTGATGCCTCGATGCCGCGGGTCTGCCCCGACCCGGGGTCCATGCGACCAGCGCATGCGTTTGTCGGTTTCCTCGCCACTGAGTTCTTGCACGATCATCGCCAACGGCTGCCGGGACAGCCTCGCCGCCGCCAACCGGACATACAGCGGATGGTTGTTCATGTGACGACAGATCCGGTTGGCGTTGGCGACGTCGTCCCGGTCGACGATGTGATGGCCGGTGAAGGTGGCACGTTGACGGAACAAGGTCAACGCTTGCTGCCGCGACAGGGAGGGCACCTCCACCACGTACTCGTCGACCCAGCCCACCGCTTCGCGGCTGGTCGCCAAGACGGTCAGCCCCGGCACTGCCTCCAGCAACCGCGCGATCACCTGACCGGCGCCGGCGAGCACATGTTCACAGTTGTCCATCACCAGCACCGACTGCAGAGTCCGGCCCGCATCATCGGTTATGGTCAGCGTGTTGACGAGTGCCTCCCACGCGGATCGTCCCGAGAAGTCGGCATCGACCACCGCGTGCGCGGCCTCGTCCTCGACCGCGGCCGCGTCTGAGTCCTTGACCAGCCGTGCCAGCCGCACCCAGTACACCGGTGTCTGTCGTGTCTTGCGGAGCCGGCGGACGGTCTCGGTGGCGAGTCGTGTTTTCCCGATGCCGCCCGGCCC
>NZ_JBSGEQ010000079.1:0-12139 GCF_053602975.1 Nocardia sp. NPDC004278 | reverse complement strand
CGACCCCACCATCGCTTATTCAACGCTGACAAATTTAAAAACCCCCCCGCTGGCCGGAACGGAATCCGTTCCGGCCAGCGGCTTTTCGAGGGAGGTCAGCCCGCAGGTTCGGGTGTGGCAGGTTCGACCGCCGCAGGTTCGGGCGTGGCAGCTCCGGCCGCCGCTGATTCCGGTGTGGCGGGCTCAGGCGCGGCGGCTTCGGGCGCGATTGCCCCGATGCTCACCTGCTCGATAGTGCGAGGCAGCAGCAGTGCGAACAGCAGCCCGGCGAGGGCAATCGCGGCCGCGATCAGGAATCCGATCTTCAACCCCCCTTCGGTGTAGACGACCGCGCCATTGAGCATCCGCGTGATCATCGGCGGCAACTGGGCGACATGGGAGCCGTTCATGATGGAGAACGCGATGATCGGCGCGATCGCCGGAATCACGATCTGGCACACGCTGACCAGCGCCGCCGTTGACGCCTGGACGCCGGGTGGCACCGCCGCGATCAGCAGATTCGGCGTCGCGGCGTACGCCAGGCCGGCGCCGAGGCCGACGAGCCCGGCGAAGAGCAGCAGCAGGTCCTTACTGTCGTGGGAATACGCCGTGAGGACGGAACCCAGTGCGGTCGAGAGCATTCCGAGCGCCAGCAGCAGACCGGGCCGGATCAGCCGGCGACCGGCGAGAACACCGACCGCGATACCGCCGACCACGCTCAGCAGTCCGATCGGCACCAGATATTCGGCGACGCCCTTCGGCGTCACGCCGAATCCGTAGCCCAGCCCGAGCATGGCCGGCGTCCGGATCAGCATCGGCAGCACCATGGCGTACAAACCCGTTGCGGCATAGACGCATCCGGCGGCGAGGACGGTGAGCAGCACCGGGCGGCGACGCCACAGCCGGATATCGATCATGGCATCCCCGGTCCGGGCCGCGGTCGCGAGCCAGGCGACGATCAGCGCGACGCCGGCGCCGAGGCAGGCGAGGGTGGACGGCGTGACCCAACCCCACGCCGGTCCCTGCGACACCCCGACGAGCACGATCACCAGTCCGAGACCGAGCAGCGCCGCGCCGCGCACGCCCACCCGGACCGGCAGCCGCACAGTCGATTCCCGCGTGGTGACCGCGACCGCGACCGCCGCGAGCGCGGTGACGAGGAAGAAGAACCCGAAGACGGTGCGATAGCCGTGATCGTCGAGCAGTCGTTCGGTGAGATACGGTGCGGGAATGGCGGCCAGACCCACCGCCGAGGTCACGATCGACACCGCCAGCGCAATGGTTCTGGGCGGGAACACATCCCGGACCAGCGAGTAGCTCAGGAACAGGCAGGGCACCAGCAGCCCGAACAGGCAGCGGCCGGCCAGGAGCATCGCGAAGCTGGGCGCGAGGGCCGACATCAACGCACCGGCCGCCGACAATGCCAGGCAGCTCAGCAGGATTCGGCGCTTGCCGTGTAGATCGGCCAGCTTGCCGAGCAAGGGCGCCGTGGCGGCGCCGACCAGCAGGAACGACGTCATCACCCAACCCGCCTGGGTGGTGTCGAAGTGCGCCGTGATGGCGGGTTCCGCCATCGGCACCAGCGGGTAACTGAGGGCGAGCGTCTCGACGACGGCGACCAGCGCGGCCAGCGAGCAGACCGCGCGCCAATTCCAGCCGGGCTGCGGTATCCCCGGTAGTTCGACCTGCTGGGCGGGTTCGGTGCCGTCGAAGGAGGCAGGGGAGGTCACGACAGGGAGTCCTTTCGAGGGATTGTGAGTAGAGAAGGGTGAAGCCGTTGCCCTGAAAGGGTTTTCGGCGTTCGGAGGGGTTCCCCGCGTCCTCAGCGGACGCTCTTGATCGGCAGCACCGCGAGCGCGCCGAGGGCGGAGACGATGGCCGCGGTCGGATAGACCGCGCCGTAGCTGCCGGACAGGTGCACGATGGCGGCGGCGATGGCCGGGGCCAGCACGCTGGGCAGTGTGGTGGCGATATTGAGAATGCCGAGGTCCTTGGCGAAGTCGTCCTTGGCGGGCAGGACCTCGGAGACTAGTGCGAGATCGACCGCGGTGAAAATGCCGAAGCCGATGGTCGCCACCGCGCCGGAGGCGAACAGTCCGGCCACCGTCGGGGCGGCCAGCGGGATCAGCGTCGAGACCGCGACGATCAGCCCGCCCGCAAGCACCAGGGGTTTGCGGCGGCCGATGCGATCGGAGTGCGGCCCCGCGACCACGATGGCCACCAGGAACCCGGGCAGGCCCACCACGCCGACCAGCGGCACCACCTTGGCGGCTTCGCCGGTGCTGAGTCCGATATAGCCCTGCGCGAGGTACAGCTGATAGGTGAGCACCATGAAATAGCCGCCGAAAATGAACAGGCGCCCGAGGAAGGCCCAGCCGAAATCGGGATGTTCGCGAGGATCGACCCACAGGGCGGTGAGGAAGTCCCGCACCGAGAATCCGGGTCGCGGGATGCCGCGATTGTCAGCCTCCGGATTCACCGCGAGAAAGGCCACGACGATCACCAGGATTACGCCGGTCGCGCTGAAGTAACCCAGCGGAATGCGATCGGCGAACAGCGAGGCGAGAACCGGTCCGACAATGGCCGAGGCGATCGATCCCAATCCGGACAGCGTGGAATACCGGCCGCGCAACGGAATTGGAATCCGGTCGGGAAGGATGGCCGACAGTGGTCCCGCCAGGGCGTTGAAACCGAATTGGATGGTCATGGCGGCCACCACCAGCCAGGCGATGGTGGTCGACAGTCCCGCGGTGATCAGCCCGGCCGCACCGATCAGCGCGCCGAGCAGAATCCACGGGGAGCGGGCCCCCGCCCGGGTGCGGGTGCGATCGGACAGCACGCCGATCAGCGGCTGGGCGACCATGGCGGCCACCGCGCCGGCCGCCTGCACCAGTGCCAGATTGCCGACCTTGGCGTCGGCGTCGACGGCCTGAACCTGAAGTGCCAGAAAGTATCCCGACACCGCGAAGCCCAATGCGGAGCTCGCGCTGGCGAAGGGCACCGAGGCCAGCAATCGTTTCAGCGCGCGGTCGGCCGGGGGAGCGTTGTCGGGGGTGCGCATCGCGGTGGTGGCGGCGAGCTTTTCGTCCATCTCGTGCTCCCCCTAATCGCCGGCGGGGTATGGTGTTTCGGCCCGAGCGCCGAGCGCGTCATCGGCCAGCCGCCACATCTCCTCGACCTGGTTGCGGAAGGTGTCGCGGGTGAACTCGGGCAGCGCGAAGACCAGGGGTTCGTTGCGCAGGATCCCGTCGACGGCGGCACGGGCCACATCGTGCGGTTCGATCGCCAGCGGAATCACTCCGGTGCCGAACGGTTCCCGCGCCCGACGCCCGAAACTGTCGGGCCGATTGCGCTGCGCGTCGAGGATGCGGGTCGCCGCCTGTCCCGGGCACAGCAGGGTGACGCCGATGCCGTCATCGGCCAGCTCGCTCCGCAGTCCGAGGGTGACGCCGACGACCGCGTGCTTGGTGGCGCTGTACAGCGCGCTGGTGGCGGTATCCGGCAGGAACGCGTGCGTGGACGCGGTATTCATGACATGCCGCCACCCACTGGCCCGGCTCATGCGGGGGAGAAAGGCGTGCAGGCAGTTCAGCATCCCCTCCACATTCACCGACGACAGCCACCGCCAGTCGCCGATCGTCGCGTCGGCGACCGGTCCGAACAGCAGCACCCCCGCGTTGTTGCACAGCAGCTCGACCGATCCGAACTCCTCATAGCTCGCCGCGGCCAGTTCCGCCACCGACCCAGGGTCCGCCACATCGACCCCGTAGCCCAGCGCCCGCACGCCACGGTCCTGCAGCTCCGCGGCGGTCCGCCGGACACCGATCTCGTCGATGTCGGCGAGCACGACCGACATTCCGCGCGCGCCCAGCTCCGCCGCGAGCGCCGCGCCTATCCCGCCGGCCGCGCCGGTGACCACGGCGGTCCGGCCGCTGAGCCGATCTGATTCAGGCATGAGATTCCTTCCTGGGTTTTCGCTCGTCTCCGCCATCCGAAACAAGCAGACTGACTCGTAAGTCGGTCAGCATAACCTGTTACCCCGATCACGTCGAGAGCGCGACATGCGAGCGAGGTGTTCAGCCCGGCGGCGTCGTCCAATCCTGGCGAGAAAACCAGCAATCCGGGAAATCTCGCCTACTACGAGCGCTTCGGATTCACGGTTCGCGATCAGACGACGATGCACTTCGGCGGCCCACCAGTGTGGTTGATGTGGCGGCCACCGCAGCAGAACGCTCGCTGAGCCGCACGAAGGCACGCTCATCGGCATTAGCGCGCGTTCCAGGTAACTCTTGTGGCGCAGGTTGAGTATCGTTCGGTGGTGGTTCGCCGGTGTGGGTGCAGACTCGAGCTGGCCCCACGGTTGCCCCGCGCTTTCGTCGTCGATGTGATGTCGGCGACGGGTGCCTACCGGGGAGGACTGCTCGCGGAGCCGAAGGGGCATCGTCGGTCGCGTCGTTTCTTTCCCTGCTCAGTTGTCTGCTCGGGCGTCACGGACCGTCTCGGGCGCCGTGGGCCGGGAGGCTGCGTTGCCGCCGGTCGACTTGACGTTCTGACGAGTGGGTCATTGAGGGTTGAGTATTCGTTGTGGGGGTGCGTTCGGGTAGCCCGATGGGGAGGCCGTGCAGTTCGGTCCTGACGGGAGTTCCTCGCTATGCGCCAACCCGCGCGGAAGGTCACTTACAACTACGCCGTCAACGGTGATCCGCGGGCGGCATCGGTGACCGACGCCAGCGGCACGATCACGATCGTTACCGATCTGCTGGGGCGGCCCGCGTCATACACCGACGCCAACGGTGTGGTAACGACCACAACCTACGATCGGGATGATCGCGTCACCGGTACCACATCCACGGTCAAGGGTGTCGCCAGTACGCTGAACTACAGCTGGGACAATGCATCCCGGCTGCTGCGGGTAAGTCTGGACGGGACCACTGTCGCGACACCAGGCTATGACAACTTCGGTCAGATTCAGAACGTCGGCTACGGTAACCAATCTCGTCTCGATGCGATCACCCGCAACGATGCTGGTGCCATAACCAAGCTGACCTGGAAAACAGCCAGCACGATGGTCACCGATTCGGTCACACGATCGCCACACGGCCGCATTACCGACGAAAATCTCACCGACTCAGCCGATCCCAACACAAGCTTCGCGGATTCATACGCCTATGACGGCGTTGGGCGGCTGGTGTCGGCGACGGTGCCGCACCATCAGCTGACCTACAACTTTGACGCTGCCGATGGTTGTGGTCCGAATTCGGCGGCCGGGATGGATACCAACCGCACCGGGCTTACCGACGTTCGTGACGGATCGGCCGCAGTGACCACCACCTACTGCTATGACAACACCGATCGTCTGCTGTCGACGAGCGGCACGAACGCCTTGTCATTCAGCTATGACGTCTACGGCAACGCGACCACGGTCGGGACCGACACGTTGGGATATGACTCGACTCGTCGGCACGTATCCACGACGACTACCTCGGGGACGAAGGTTGTCTACACCCGTGACGTAAATGACCGATTGATGGTTCGGTCGGTGCAGGGTGCGCCTACGCCGGCCGGAAACAGTACCACCCGCTACGGCTATACAAACCCTTCCGCAACCAACCCGGAGCTGGTGCTCGACGGTGGCGGGACGCTACTGCAGCGGGTGGTTCAGCTGCCCGGTGGCGCGTTGTTGACAAAGACTTACGGGCAGACTCCGGGCACTAACTGGTCCTATCCGGATGTGCACGGCAGCATCCTGTTCACCGCCGACAGCAACGCCGTCCGCACCGGGAACATCCACCTCTACGACCCGTACGGCCAGGACATTGACCCGGTTACCGGTGCGATCGGTGACATTGCGATCCCTGCGACCATGCAGGGCGGCATGGATCTGGGTTTCCTGGGCCAACACACGGTGCCGATCGAACACCTCGCCAGCCAGCAAGCCCTGGAGATGGGGGCACGCACCTACCTGCCGATACTCGGACGGTTCCTGCAAACCGACCCGGTCGCGGGTGGTTCGGCCAATGACTACGACTACGTCAAAGCCGATCCCATCAACAATCTCGACCTCACCGGCAAATGCTTGGAGTGCGTCATCGAGATCATCGAGGGTGCGGAGGCAATCATCGAGAGGGCTACTGAGGACGACCATCCCAGCAAACCCGAGACCGCGCAGGCACCTACCCAACCATCCTCGCCACACGGATCCAGAGGTCCTGAGTGCGGCACCTGCGACATTTATGTTGCTGGCAACCCACGCGTCCGTCCGAATCATGACATCGACGTCGATGCTGAGGGAATGGTTCATCCGCCGTCCGCTCACGATTTGCAGAACCTGCATGTGCAGGGGCTATCAGTATTCAATTCTGTTGAAAACCTCAAGAATGCCGGTTTGACCGGCAACGTGAAGTCTCCGAATCACACACTGCCCGAAGGCCTCGGCATTATCCGGGACGGCAAGGAAGTTGGCGGCCCTGCGCCAGCAGGCCACATGACCGTCTACCCAACGAGGGACATGTCATACGATGAGTACATGGCACTGATTAACAGTATGGATTGGGAGAAAGTCGCCAAGATTGATAAGTGACAGATATTGGATTAGACTTTAGGAGAAATTATGGAGACTTCTAAAACTGACAAAGATCTATGGTCGGCTGTCGTTGTAGCCGAACAGCAAGCGAACAATGTTCGTGCCGAATTCTATCGAAATGCTGGTTCGCGAGTCGATATTGTCTCAGCAGCGCTGCGCGATTATCGAGAGCGCGACGCAGCCCTGCTCTTCCTTCAAATGATCCCGGAAGATGTTCCCCGACTGCTTGATCAGTTGATCGACCTCGCAATGTCGCCGCGATGGGCGTTATCTGCGAGGCGGGCGATTGCGGGAAACAAGTCAGATGCGGTTGTCCATGCTGTCCGACAACTCGTTGATACACGGCTTCATGCTGCAGATGCAGATGATTACCGAAGGCTCGCCGAATTGTTATTAAATCTGAACGACATGCCAGCACTTCGCGCGTTGACCGAAAGGGCTGCGAAGAGTGATAACGCTGGGATTCGAGAGGTTGGTGAAGACTTCTCGCGCATGCATTGAGGTGACCGGGTTTCGGAATCTGCCGCTGTGAAACTAACTGAGTTGAAAAGTCGTGGATGTGAGTGTGCTCGAAACCGGACGGCGACTTCTGCATCAGCCCAGGCCAGCTGGGATCGGCAGGACTACCCAACTGGGTGCCGAGTCTGCGAACGGTTGGCCTGGTTAGCTGCCTGAGAAACCCGGTTCCTCTGCCTTGTAAGGGCGTTGGTTAGCGCTGGAGAACCGTCGCTGCGGGGTGCGGCGGTGTTGCGGGAGAAAGTGGCCTGTGTTGGGTCAGCATGAGCAGGCGGCGGTATGGCTGGGTGTTTGGGTTGATCTGGGTCGGGCGCCACGTCGGGAACGTGGCGTCGATCGACTCCGGCTCGGGGTAGGCCAACGCCACGATTCAGCAGCGGCTGGTGCCGGTGCGTTTGTTCTACGACTTCTTGATGGAAGAGGGGCTACGGGATTCGAATCCCGTGGGTCGCGGCCGCTATACGCCCGGTCGGCGTGCTGGTGGCGCGCGGCGGGGCTGGTGCCGCGGCTGGTGAAGCTGCCGTGGATTCCCAGCGAGGAGCAGTGGCTGTTGTTGCCGGAGGTGGCCCAGCGCGAGCCGATCCGCAATCGTGTGATGTTGGCGTTGGCCTACGATGCGGCGGGAGGAGTTGTGCTCGCTGCGGACCGACGATGTCGATCCGGCTCACCGGACGCCGCGGGTGCGGGCGGAGACGACGAAGAACAGGTTGGAGCGGGTGGTGCCGTATTCGGCGTCGACCGGGGTGTTGTTGTCGCAGTACATGCTTCACCGGTCCGGGATCAGCCGGGCGCGCGGGCCGCTGTTCTTGTCGGAATCGCGCCGCAACCACGGTCGCCTGCTGACTTTGTGGACGTGGTCGAAAGTAGTGCGGCGCATCGCAATTGCTGCCGAGGTTCCGCAGTTCTCGACCCACATCACCAGGCATCTGTGCTTGACGGACCTGGCGCGGATGGGGCGGTTGACGGAACTCGGTGACGAGAGTGTACGCCGTTCTTGGTTCGAGCGATGTCCATGCCGCTGGTGGAGACGACGTAATCGGCGATGCTGTCCGTATCGAGCCGGCGGCTCGGCCGGCACTTGGGTTCATTGTGGTCGGCCGTGGGTGTCGCGGCGGGGGATGCCTCGTTGTTGGAGTGCGGCGCGGATGGTGGTGTGGGCGACGCCGAGGCGTTGGCCGATGTGGGCGAGGGATTCGCCGTGTTGGTAGCTGGTGATGGCGTGGTTGATTTCGGTGGGGGTGAGGTGTCGTTGGTGGCGGATGGTGGCGCCGGCGTCTCGGAGAATTTCCAGGATGCTTCCTTTGGCGAGTTGCCAGTCGGTGGCGAGCTGAGCGATGGGGGCTCCGGAGTGGTAGGCGGCGACTATTGCGGTGCGGTCGGCGGTGGTGATGCGTCTCTGTAGGGCGTGGCGTTTGGGTCTGTGCCCCGGCGCCCGTGCGGGGGTCCATGTCGCGTCGGCTAGCTTGCGGAGGAGTGTTTCCAGGGCTTCTACCTGGCGTTTTGTGTTGTAGTAAGGTCCCCCAAGGTCCAGTTGAAATAGCAGGTCAGGACCGGTATTACACAGGTCCTGACCTGTTTCATTTGAACCAACCCCACGTTTTGGCCCCGCCTGAAAGCGGCGCGGCGCCTGGCACGGTTGAATTTCGTGTCGGTGTTCATATCGACGGGGTGAGCGGATGCAGCCCTAGACGTCCCCGATTCATGTCCTATGGTGGTGCGACTCGCGGGGGAGGGGCTGCTACTGGCCCGATCTCGAGTAATCACCTCGATTTCCGGATGCGCGGCCAGCCAGGCGGCCAGCGGGTCGGCGTCGCGGCCGTCGAGGACATCGATCGGCCGGTGGGTAGCCATGTCCAGCAGGATCGTTGCGTACCTGCGGCCACGTTTCACGGCGAAATCGTCGACGCCCAAAACCTTTACGGCACCGACCGGCGGATCTGGCAACCCACGGACCAGCCGCAACAAGGTGTCCCGGCTGGCCGGGAGTCCCAACCGACTCGCCAGCCGCGCACCAGCCCGCCCCGCCAGGGCCAATCCGATCGTGGTCAGCATCGAGGTCAACTGGTTCGTCCGCCGCGACCACCTCACCGTGAGTCCATCGGCTTGTTCGGCGAAAGTCCTGGCCGCACAACTGGTGTTCAAGCAAAAGAACCGTCGCATGACCAATCGCAGGATCATCATGCGGCCAGCGATCGAGGCATCGGCCAACCGGCGCCGATACCGGGAATGCACACGCGCCGAAACCGTTTCACATCCCGGACAGCGGGCCGTCGAGGTGGCAACGGCCGCCTCCACGACCACAGCATCGCCCTCGGAACAGACATCGCCGATCACCAAATTACCCAAGTGTGGCAACAACTTTCGAACCAGATCAAAGCACGCCCGCCACCATCACCCATGCAGAACCAGATCCGACGCCAACACGCCGAACAGCGCAATCACACTGTTTGCGCCAGAACCCTTCAGCCTGGCAGGCGACATACCGGTGGCTCCGCTCTGGGCGTTATATGTCGGAGAAGGCGCATTTCCATCACTGGGAACTGGGCTTCAAACAGTCCGGTCTTCGCCATATCGCACGGGTCTTGCGGGGACGGCACCATCAACGCCTTCACAATGCTCCCCGCTTTCCCGTCATGCTGTTGTCCCCTCCCGGTTTCCCGTTCAGGTAAGACGGGCGACCCAAAGGTCTCCTCCTTCCGAACCTCTACTCTCTGCGAGAGTGATCCAGCGCCGAGTTAGACGGCGCAACTTCGCCCTGCGGCCGCCTCTCGCGGCCTCCGCGGCGGGCACGTCACCGCCCGCGACTACTACGAAGCCTCCACCCCACCCATACGGTTCTCGACCGGACACAGTCTCCACACCTCATCCGGACCGGCTGTCCGGGCGAGATGAACGGTCCCGCAGGATGGTTCCCACGTTCACCAGGTGATCGATCGGTCAGGGAGGCACCCAGCTCTCCTCCGGCAGCCTCGCCGCGTCTACACCGCAGACCTTCGACACGGCCTCCGCACGCGTCGGAGAAATACGGTTACGGAGTCGGAACCCTCGGAACTATAGGATCCCGCGCACTGCATCCCGGCCCATATCCACCAGATTGGAGCCGGTTTCGCGGTTACGGAGCTTCCACCACTGGTTCGCTCACGCTGCACCTTCTGACCTCGCTCGACGAACCCGCACCGTCTGGCAGTTCCGGCACGTCCCGCCTTTATCGGGGCCGCTTGCCACCCCGGGACGGTGTCCTCCGCCCAAGGGCTGCCCCCAGCTTCACTCAGGCCGCTGCGACGACCTGAGGGAGACGGTCTCTCACCACCTCTCGATCACTCCAGCGCCTCGTGGCGCACATCTCCCGGATGCTCCTATGTCAAGCCGCCTGCAGCACAACCGTTTCGGCCTGCTTGTCCGAAGCTCTTTTCGCGGCTCGTTCGTCGGTAACCAGTGCACGATAGACCACATCGGACAGGCGCCGGCGCAGCAGCCGTATTGCCTCCTTGCGGGTCTTTCCCCGACCGATGAGCTTGTCGAGGTAGTCCTTGCCGGGCCCGAAACCGCGGGTCTGGGTCAACGCGATCATATGCAAGGCACAGTTGATCCAACGGTTTCCGCCGCGGTTGAGACGCACCTTGCCCGACGTGCTGCCCGACCACACCGGAATCGGCGCCGTCCCGGTGAATCGCGCATACGCATCCTTGGACCGAAATCGTTGCGCCCCTGCGGTTTCACCGACAATCACCGCCGCTGACAACACTCCGCAGCCGGGAACGGCGAGCAGAGTCGGCGCGAGCACCCGCACTCGATCGCGCAGCTGGCGTTCGAGGTTGTTGATCTGTTCGGTCAGCGCGCGACACTGGCTGGTCATGTCGCGTGCGATCTGCGCGACCAGGCCATCGAAGGCGGTGAGTCGCTCGGCGAGGTCGTCGATCACGCAGTAACGACGCAGCCCGCGGGCGGGAACCTCCAGGCCGGGGTCGAGTTCGTGCAAGTGCCAACGCAATCGGTTGATCAGCTCGGTGCGCTGCACGACCAGGGTGTGACGGTAGTCCGACAGCAGCTTCACCTCTCGCGCCGGGCCGTCGAGGCGAGCAGTCGGCAGGTCTGGTTCGCGCAGCGCGGCATGCGCAACCGCGAGGGCGTCGATCGGATCAGACTTGCCCTTCTCACGGCCGCCGCGGCGCGCGGCCGCCATCAAGTGCGTCGGCACACGCACCACCTCGAATCCGACGGCGAGCAGATCACGTTCCAACCGGCGCGTGACGTGTCGGCAGTCCTCCAGTGCGAACTTCGCATCCGGCCACTGGGCTGCGCACTCGACCGCCTTCAGATGGTCCTCGCTGGTCGTTCCGATCGTCTTCTCGGCCAGTCGGCGGCCGACTGGATCGGCGGCGACCAAGGTATGGGTGCGTTTATGGGCGTCGACACCAATAACGACCTGGCTCAACGGTTTTCGTCCTCTCCACAGGGCAACTGGATGCTCACGAAACCGGGTGAGGACGGGCACGCGTCAATTGGGCGTTTGCAGCGCGCTCCTATCAAGCCACGAACCCCACCGGTCGGGCCCGGTGGGGCCGCACATCGTGACAGGCCACCAGCGTTCACGGCCGGGGCAGCGAAGAAAGGAGCGAACCCCACCGGGTACTTACGATCTTGACATTGACGCGAAGAAAATTGAGGCCGCTTTCAGAATCTCGTTGGCCTCCTCCAGATCTCGCACTTCTCGTTCGAGCTCCTTGATCCGCGTCTGCTCTGCGCTCGTTACCCCGGGAGCATCCCCAGTGTCGATCTGGGCTTGCTTCGCCCAGACACGCAGTGTCTCGGCATGGACGCCGAGTTTCGGTGCCAGCGCCTGGCAGGCGGCATACGCCGACGGATAACCGTCGAGTCGGTCCAGCACCATCTTCACCGCACGCTCACTCTGCTCGATCGGATAACGCTTGGGCATGGTGCTGTGTTCGGTCGCAAACGCATCGGGCTAGGTCGTGTCTCCTAATGGTGTTGACCGATTGGCCCCGCGGAGCGGGGCAGGTCGTGCATCATGTTCGCCGTGGCGACGCTGACCGGTGATCG
>NZ_JBSGEQ010000078.1:0-13030 GCF_053602975.1 Nocardia sp. NPDC004278 | reverse complement strand
CGCCGACATGGCTCCTCGGACTCGAGAGGTTGCAGGCACTCGGTCGCCGATCCTGAGCATCGATCGGAGCGGGACGGAAGCTCACAGAACCATCGACTGGCATTCAGCCGAATGTGACGCCGCCGTCCGCATTCACCCAGCGCGACTTCGCGCAGCCGGAGCCGTGCGTGCCGCGAATCAGCTTTTCTGGCAGAGACTTTCGCCAATGATTGCCAGCATGCCTACCGCTGCCCGGCCATGACACCGGCGGTAGGCAAGGGGCGATGATGGAAGTGGAGAACGTCCACCGCTCATACGGCAGGCGGTCGGTGCTGCGTGGTGTCGACTTCGTGCTGCCCGCGGGGGACGCTGGTGGGCATCGTCGGTGCGAACGGGGTGAGCAAATCGACGTTGCTGAAGGTCCTCTCCGGAGGGCTGCGAGCGGACCGGGGAACGATCCGGCACCGGGGCGGGTCGGCTAACTGTACTGCCCATGGACGTTGGTGACGGTGTGGCGAGGTGACTCCGGCGCTCTGTCAGTCGATCAGGTGTGTGTGAGCAAGAAGTCACGAGCGGCATGGGAGGCCCGGTGGAACTGTTCTTCGTACACCGCGAAATGGCCACCGGGCACCAGTTCGAGCTGTTTCGGTTCCAATGCCTCGGCGTAGCTGGTCAGGGCGACAGCGGTCGGGGTGAGTGTGTCGTTGTCGGCGACCACCATCAGCAGCGGTGTCGGTGATACCCGCCGCAAGAATGCCTCCGGGGCGTAGGACTGGAATTTGTCCACGCTGGAGAGGGTGACTTCGTTTCGCCAGGTGGGAACCTGCGGCCCGTTCGCCATCAGCCAGGCGTAGACGTCGGCGCCCGGCATTGCGACCAGTTCAGCGGGATCGTCAGAGGCCGATTTGATCATCTGGTGCGGCTTGCCGGCGGCGCGGGCGAGGCGGTCGGCGGCGATCGCGTCGTGCATGGCGGGCATCATGATCGGCGACACCAGCCGACTGAACGTGGCCACATGGGGCTGCCCGGTGCCTGGATGGGCAGCCGAAGCGCGAGTGCGTATTTCGCCTCGGAGATCGGCCGGACCCGGAGGTGAACCTTTGAGGAACGCAGCGCTAGGCCGATCCGTCGGTTGCGCCGGGTACCACCACGCCGGATTCGTAGGCAAAGACAACGAGCTGGGCACGATCGCGTGCCCTCAGCTTTGTGAGTAGGCGGCCCACGTGGGTCTTGACGGTGGCCACGCTGATGTAGAGCGCGGCGCCGATCTCGGCATTGGAGCGCCCGGCGGCGATGTGCTCCAGGACTTCTCGTTCGCGGTCGGTGAGGGCCGTGAGAGCGGTCGAGGGCGGGGCGGGCGCGGCCGGCTGGCGGGCGAACACGCTGATCATCCTGCGGGTGATGCTCGGTGTCAGCAGGGCGTCGCCGCCGGCCACCACGCGGATCGCGTGCAGTAGTTGCTCCGGTGGCGAGTCCTTGAGGATGAAGCCGCCCGCCCCACTGCGCAGCGCTCGGAAGACGTGTTCGTCCTGATCGAAGGTGGTCACGATGAGCACATGCGGCCCGTCCGCGCTGTCGGCCGCGATGTGCTGCATGGCTTCCAGGCCGTCCATGACCGGCATCCGGATATCCATCAGGACGACATCGGGTCGCAGCTCCCGCGTCAGCCGGACCGCCTCGCCGCCGGTGCCGGCCTCGCCGACGACGGTGAGATCCGACGCGGAATCGACGAGGACCCGGAAACCCGCGCGCACCAACGCTTCATCGTCGGCGATCACGACACGGATCGGGTCCGGCGCGACCGGGACCTCGGTGTCAGGCATGGTGGTCCCGGTCGATCGGGAAGCTCGCGGTGACCGCGAATCCGCCCGCCGCGCGCGGCCCGGACTCGAACCGGCCGCCGAACAACGACACCCGCTGCCGCATGCCCTCCAGACCCAGACCCGAACCGCTGGAATCGATTTCGGCGGGCATTGCGGCGCGCGGGCCGTCATCGGTGATCGAGACAGCCAATTCCCCTGGCACATGCCGGATTTCGATGTATGCACGGTCGGTGCGCGCGTGCTTGACCACATTGGTCAACGCCTCCTGCACGATGCGGTACACCGTGGTCTGTAGCAGCGCCGGATAGTCCACCGACGTCCCGAGCACCTGATATTCCACCATCAGCCCATCGTGCCGCAGTCCGTCCACCAGATCCGCCACCTCGGCAAGGCCCGGCTCGGCCGGTTCGTCGCGCTGCCCGGGTTCCCTGATCTGCGACAGCACGGCCCGCAGTTCGGTCAGCGCCGACCGGCTGGCTGTCTCGATGGCGCTCAGCGCCCGACGTGTTTCGCTCGGATTCTCGTCGATCAGCAGGCGGGCGACGCCGGATCGGACGGCCACCATGCTCAGGGTGTGTGAGATGAGGTCGTGCACGTCGCGCGATACCCGCAGCCGTTCCTCGGCCCGGATCCGGCGTTCTGCTTCGGCGGCCCGCTGCCGTTCCTGGTCGGCGAGACTGCACTGATACGCACGCCGGGTCCGGAGCATGTCGCCGATCAGCCAGGCCGGCAGGGCGATCAACGGCTGCACGAAGTCCTGATCCTGATCCGGATATAGATGGAACGCGATCGACCCCGCGACACACATGGCGATCGTCGCGACGACGGTGGCGATGATGGATTCCCGGCGCGGCCGCATGTCGGCGACGGTGAGCACGGCGACGCCGATGACCGGCCCGGTATTGCTCACCCACGGCGTGAAACGCACATCGGCAAGCGCGGCCGCACACAGCACGGCCGAGACGGCGACGAGCACGGCCAGCGGCAAGCGTCGGCGGACGATCAACGGCGCGGTCGCCGCGACACCGAATCCGGCGATCTCCGGCATCGACCCGATCCCGCTGGTCATGCCGACCAGCAGCGGCCCGGTGAACACCGCGAAGCAGGCAAGGGCGATCGCGATGTCGATCGCGTCCGGGCCCACGAAATTCTCCCGGTGGCCGACGGTGAGCCGCTGATGCCACGGTGGCGCCGACGACCGCGCGGTCCGCGGCGGCGGTGATGCAGTGATCGACATAGGGCCGACGGTAGCTGCCCCGCCCACGACCGCACATCGGCCTCGGGGCCAGCCACGGGTCATCCGGAGGTCGGACACCCGCCCGAGGTGTCCGACCGGGGCGGGCGGACACTTCCCGTCCGTGAGCTGATGACCCGGCAGGGTCCGGGGCGCGAGGGTGGTGGCATGAATACACCAGGCGCTGAGCGCATCTCGTCCGGATCCCACAGTGTTCGCCCGCCCGGCATCCGATCGCGGTTGTCGGGCCCGCTGGTCACGATCGCCGCCGTGTCCTTCGCGGCGGGAATCGTGTCCGGTGGCGTTTCGTATGCCGACCGATCCCCGCATCGGGAGGCGCATGTCGCGGGCACCGCCGCCTGGTGGCCGCACCTCGTGCTGTTCGTGCTCGCGGTGGCCTTCACCGTGGTCGTGCTGCGCCGCCGCACCCGCTCGCACGACCTGTTGCTACTCGCGCCAGTTGGCTCGCGTGCCGCACAGCGGTTCGGGCGCACTCTGCTGTCGGCTGGGCGACATCCGACGGCCGCGCTGCGACTGCTGATCGGCCTCGTGCCCACGGCCATGCTGGTGTACGGCGCCTGGCGCATCGGGGATCAGATCCTCGGCGGCCTCGACCCGAATTTCACCGTCAATGCCTGGGGTGGCCCGAGCTACCTGGGCGCCATGGCCTGCCACTACCTCGACGGCGCGCTGATCATGGCGGCGTCGGCGGGACTGCTGAACTTGCTGCTGCTCCCGGCCGAGGAGCCCGGGCCAGTTGAACTCAACCTCGGTTGAGCAAGCAAGGTTGGCCTCGCCATATCTCGAGGTGGCCGGTTCTGCCGACGTGGCACGCCACGGTCCGCCCGTGACTGGAAAGGATCGCTATGCCGGTGGATCTCGGTGTCTCTCTTCACACTTCGTCCATCGCGAGGTGGTTATCGGCGATATCCCGTTGTTGGCCCGGCACGTCGAGCAGGTTGGCGCGGACGCGGCGGTGCTCGGTCGTCGGCCGCGACTGGATCGCCCCATGGATCCTGATGCGACACCGTGGGCGGGTTCGCCGGTGATCTACTGTCGGGTTGATGGATGCGATTGCGGAGTTGGCCCGTGTGTCGGCGTTACTCGATGCCGAAGCGAAAGCCGAGGCTTTGTTCGACGAGGTGATCACGCGCGGACTCATCGCGCCGGGGCAGACTGAATCCGCGGTCAGTGATGCGGTCCGTGACCTCGCCAGTGAGATGTTCGGAATCCGTCGGTTCTGGCACAAACGTATCGTCCGGGCTGGTGTCAATACTCTAGAGCCGTACTCTGCGAATCCGCCGGATCGTGTCGTCGGCGAGGACGACATTTGCTTTCTGGATTTCGGGCCGATCTTCGGCGAATGGGAGGCGGACTTCGGCCGCACGTACGTGTTGGGTGACGATCCAGCCAAGTTGGCTGTTCGTGACGCACTGGAGCCGTTGTGGCGGCAGGGGCGCGACCTTTTCGACGCCGATCCGGATATCACCGGCGAGCAGCTCTATGCCTGGATCGTTGACCGCGCTGCCGCGCTCGGCTGGGAGTTCAGTGCCCCGATTGCGGGTCATCTGGTCGGGGAGTTCCCGCACAAGCAGATTTCCGGCACTGCGGTAACCAGCTATATCGCGCCAGGGTCCGATACTCCGATGCGGCGTATGGATCCTGCTGGGCGCGCGTGTCACTGGATCCTGGAGATCCATTTGATCGACCGTGACCGTGGTTTCGGCGGTTTCTTCGAACAACTCCTGGACGTGCGAACGTCCGTGTGAATGCGCGCCCCGATCCCGGCCTGAGTCCATGGCACCTGATATCGACCTCTTTCGCGGCCGATGCCATGAACGGTCAAGAGGCACTTCACCTCCCGAGGGTGTCGGTGGTGTGGTTTGCTGTCGTGTCGTGGCCATCCATCTGTTGTTCTCCTACGGCACCCTGCGCCGACCCGAGGTGCAGTGCAGCGTCTTCGGTCGCGAACTGGCCGGACGTGGTGACGAGATTATCGGATACGAGCTGGGCGAGGTCGTGATCACCGATGCCGCGGTGATCGAGGCCAGCGGCAGCGCCGTTCATCCGGTCCTGCGTCCCGTCGATCACGAAACCGGAATTCCTGGAACGGTTTTCACCCTCGACGACGACGATCTGGCCGCCGCCGACGCCTATGAGGTCGACGACTACACTCGGATACTGGTGCCGCTGCGCTCCGGGGTGCAGGCGTGGGTGTATGTCCTGGCAGGCCAGGATGGCGGTACCGCGGCCACTTAGGCGTCCGAAGGCTGTTCTCGCCTGCCCTGCGGTGACGGTGCTGTGCCCACCATCAGCGCGCGGCATGGCGCGCGACTGTTGAGCTGACCGTCTATCGGCGCTGGCAGTCCAAGAGGGAACTGCTGATGGCGGCACTGGAGCACGGCCGAAATCCCGGGGCCGAGCTGACGAGCCCAGACGATGGAAGAACTGGTTCAGACTTCGCGTCGCGCCCCACACGCCCGAACCCAGCGGTGCCTGCCGAACTTTTCTGGCGATGACAGCGCATTCGAACGCAATCCGGGCGGTCGACATTCTGCGAACAGTGGTCTGCGGTCCGAGTGCCGCGTCAGGGCGTTGGAGAGCGCGAACGGCGTGCCTCGAAGGGACCAGTCGGGATATTCTGGCTGGTGCCCGGTGGGTAGATCACGAGTAGCCGATGGTCGAGAGAGATCCGTTCAAGACGCAGCGTGATGTCGGTATTGAGGTCGTCACGGAGTTGAGCGCTGCTGGTTTCGCCGATGCCGAGGAGATCGGGCGGGGCGGTTTCGGGGAGGTGTTCCGCTGCACCCAGCCGGCCGTGGGGCGCACGGTCGCCGTGAAGGTGCTGACCGGCGAGCTGGATGAGAATCGGGAGCGTTTCTTTCGCGAGCAACGTGCGATGGGACGGCTGACCGGACACCCGAATATCGTCGACATGCTCGAGGTCGGCGAAACCAGCAGCGGTCACCCCTACCTGGTCATGCCGTATCACGCTCGCGGGTCCTTGGATGCGCGCGTGCGCCGCGACGGTCCGTTGTCGCTGGCAGAGGTGCTGCACCTGGGGGTGAAGATCGCCGGGGCGCTGGAAACCGCGCATCGGGCACAAGTGCTGCACCGCGATATCAAGCCGGGAAATATCCTGCTCACCGACTACGGTGAGCCCGCGTTGACCGATTTCGGGATCGCCCACATCACCGGTGGATTCGAAACCGCGACCGGCACGGTCACCGGGTCCCCGGCGTTCACCGCACCGGAGGTCCTCGGTGGCGACGCCCCGAGCCGGGCCTCGGATGTGTACGGGCTAGGAGCCACGCTGTTCTGTGCGCTGACCGGGCATGCGGCCTTCGAGCGCCGCAGCGGCGAGGAGGTAGTCACGCAATTTCTGCGAATCACGCAGCAACCGGTACCGGATCTGCGTGAGCAAGGAATTCCCGACGACGTCTGCGCGGTGATCGAGGCTGCCATGTCACGCGAACCACGCGGCCGTCCCACCGCCGCGGAGTTGGGCGAGCAACTGCGCCAGGTGGAACGCGCTCGAGGTTTCGCGGTCGACGCGATGGCGCTGCCGACCGAACCAGAAGCCGAGCAGGCATCAGTTGTCACGTCGGTGCCCGCGGCGGGGAATCGCACCGGAAGCCTGCCGCTCGAGCTGACCAGCTTTGTCGACCGGCGGATCCAGGTAGCCGAGGTCAAGAACCTGCTGGCGGGGTCACGTCTGGTAACGCTGACCGGTATCGGCGGGGTCGGCAAAACACGGCTCGCGCTGCGTGTCGCCCACAAGGTGCAGCGAAATTTCACCGCCGGTGTGCGGCTGGTCGAGTTGAGTGATCTGCACGATGAAACATTATTGGTCGACGTCGTGGCCACCGCCCTCGGTCTGCGAAACCAGAGTGCCCGGCCGATGCTCGAGGTGCTTTTGGAGTTCTTGTTCACGCGCAATCTTCTGCTGGTGCTGGACAACTGCGAGCACATGATCGAAGCGGTCGCGGCGCTGACCGAATCACTGCTGCGCAACTGCCCGCAGGTGCGGATTCTGGCGACCAGTCGCGAGGCCCTCGGTGTCGGTGGGGAGTCGGTGTTCGCGGTGCCCCCACTGGGGATTCCCGAGCTGGCCAGCAAACCCGGGCCGCGCGGGATGGCCCGCTACGACGCGGTGACGTTGTTCGCTGAACGGGGGGCCGCGGCCGTGCCAGGTTTCGAGGTAACCGATGACTCTCTGCCCAGCGTGGCCGGGATCTGCGCTCGACTCGACGGGCTTCCGTTGGCGATCGAACTGGCCGCGGCCCGGCTGCGCACGATGTCGCCCGAGCAGATCCTGACTCGGCTCGACAACCGCTATGCCCTGCTGACTCGCGGGAGTCGTGGTGCCCCGATGCGCCAGCAGACCCTGCGGTGGTGCATCGGCTGGAGCTATGACTTGTGCACACCGGCCGAGCAGCGGCTCTGGATTCAGCTCTCGGTGTTCGCGGGCAGTTTCGAACTCGATGCCGCCGAGCAGGTATGCGGCACCGACCTCACCCAGGCGCACTTGCTCGACGCATTGTCCGCACTGGTCGACAAGTCGATCCTGATCCGCGAGGAAACCCAGGGCACGATCCGTTTCCGGATGCTCGAGACCGTTCAGGAATACGCCACGGAGCAAGCCGAGAACAGCGGGAGGTACCCGGAATACGTTCGGCGGCATCGAGATTGGTACGAGCGGTTGGCACTCCAGGCGGAAGCGGAATGGATCGGTCCGCACCAGCTGCAGTGGGTTGCCCGGTTGGAGCGGGAGCTGCCGAATCTGCGAAAAGCGCTGGAATTCAGCCTGTCCGAGTCGGGCGAAAGTGCGTTGCGGATCGTCAACGCCCTGTACATCTTCTGGACATCGCGTGGACGGCTCAGCGAGGGACGTCGCTGGTGCGAGCGCGCGCTGGCCCAATCGACCGATGCACAGCCGCTGAGTCGGGCAAAGGCTCGCTGCGGGGCCGCCACGATGGCCGTCCTGCAGGGTGACCTACCCGCCGCAGCCGAGAACGTGGCGCAGCTCGAGGCCCTGGCCGAGCAGACGGCGGACCCACTGGTCGCAGCCCTGCTCACCCACGCCAAGGGAAACTATTGTTCCGCGGGCGGTGCTGACAATCTGGCTCGTGCGAGTAGCCTGCTGGCCGATGCCATCGACAGCTTCGAGGCATCTGGTGACCTCAAATCGCAGCTGGAAGCGCGGATTTCGCTCGGCTGGGCTTATGCACAACAGGGCGATACCACGCGGGCACTCGCGGACCTCGAGAAGGCGCTCGCGATCACCGAATCCGCCGGTGAAACAATGATTCGGTCGTGGGTGCTGTGGGCAATGGGATTCGCCGTGTGGCGAACGGGTGACCCCGACCGCGCCGCACCTCTGTTGCAGGAGGGAATTCGAGCGGCCCGACTGGTGTCCGATCCGGTCGTCGCCACCATCTGTTTGGAGGCACTGGCTTGGATCGCGACCGAGCAGCGCCATGCCCGCCGCGCCGCTACCCTGCTTGGCGCCGCCGATACGCTGAGCCGCATCGGCGCCAGCGCCGTGTCCTTGCTACCCAATATGCTCGTCTACCACGAGGAATTCACCCGCCGCAGTCGCGAGATGCTCGGCGCGCGTGCATTCGAGGCGGCCCATCAGGAAGGCGCCGCAATGAGTTTCGATGCCGCAGCGGGCTTCGCACTCGGCGAGCGAGCCGAAGCGACCGCGCCGCCCCTCCGTTCGGGAGGAAAACTGACCAAGCGTGAGCGCCAGGTCGCCGATCTCGTTGCGCGCGGCCTGACCAACAAGGCGATCGCGGCCCGACTGGTCATTTCACCGCGCACCGCCGATGGACACGTGGAACATATCCTGACCAAACTGGGGTTCACCTCGCGCGCACAGATTGCGACATGGGCCGCCGAACAGCCCGAACTCTGAACTCTTCGTCATCGACTCGCCACGCCGACATCAGCGTGTCCAAGAGCGTGCGCTCGAGCCAGCACATTTCCTTGTTTAGCCCGGTACCGCCTGCCAACTACTCCTCGGTGATCCAGTTGCCGTGGAATCCGATCGGCACCCGCCGGGGCAGGCGCACGGCGGCTACCGGCCCGGCTTCGACGGCGGTGGCGTCGAAAATCCGCAGCTGCGAGGGCACATTCGTGTCGTCGTGGATGACGAGGGACATCAGCCAGCCGTCGTCCTCGCTGCGCGCATCGGCCGCGGGGACGAACACCGCTTCACCCGCGTTCCAGCCCGAACCGAGCTGGTGCACAGTAGATTTGCCGGTATCGACGTCATACTTGACGATGGTTTCGCGGTCGACCGCGTAGAGGTACCGGTTCGGGCGGCCGACGTGGCGGGCGTGGACGGTCGGGAACTCCACCGACCGATCGTCGAGCGGCTGTGCGGCGACCCGGCCGGTCGCGGGGTCGAGCGCCCACCGGTAGAGCTGCTGACCGCGGCCGGTACCCGGCGAGGGCGTTTCTCCCGCCAAGGCGGGCCACGTGGAGTTCCACGCCCTCGCGTCGTATCGAATCGCATCCAGAATGACGCGGCCCGAGCCATCTTCATAGGCGTTGCCGACGTGGAAGACATAGCAGGGTTCCACCTCGAACCAGCGCACTGGGCCGCCGTTCTTGCTCATCACACCGATGCGCGCGCCATAGTCGTCGCTCCACTGGAAAGGCAGGCCCTTTCCCGAGAACTGAAGGGTGACAGGGAGATCCAGCCAGATTACGTGGTTCTCGGTGATCGCGAAGTCGTGCATCATGGTTGGCCCGGGCACATCGACCGGCGTACTGAACACCAATTCGCCAGCGGCGGAAAGCCGGTGGTAGGTGACGAATGGTGGCCGCGTGTCGCAGCCGAAGAAGTGCAATTCCCCGGTGATCGGGTCTTGCTTCGGATGCGCCGTCATGGCGGTGGTCAATCCGCCCGCGAAGTCGCACGCGCCGACGGTGTCCAGAGCTGGCGTGACTTCGATCGGAAAACTGCCCTCCACCAGAGCAAATAGCCGTTCGCCGTGGCGAATGATCGAGGTGTTGGCCGTGCTGTAGGCCCGATTGATGTCGCCGTCCTCGCGCAGTGGCGAACCCCCGTCGAACTTCAGCGTGCGCACCCACCGGTTGCGGTACCACTGCGCCCGTCCATTGCGCAGGCGCACGCCGTGCAGCATGCCGTCGCCGACGAACCAGTGTGGGCTTATCTGACCCGGCAACGGATTCGGCCCGTTGCGGAAGTACCGTCCATCCAGCTCGGCGGGCAACGCGCCGGCCACTTCCAATTCGGTCGAATCGATCTCGTCATCAATCGGTGCGTAGGGACCGGCCATGTAGCTCGGAAGGGGCGTTTCGCTCTCGAACTCGGGTGATCGGTGTCGTGGGTCCTCGGCTTTGCCGGATTGCTCCATAACTGCTCCCGGGATGCTAAGCGTTCACCAGTCGGCGAACCGCGGCAGCGACTTGCTCGGGTCGCTCGGCGGGGATGATGTGCTCGGAGACGGCATCCTCGTATTGCCCGCCGGCCTGTTCGGCGTATCGGCGCTGGTATTCGCGCATGACGTCGAGATTGCGAGCCTGGTAGCGGGCGGCGTGGATCGCCGAGATGACGATGACGCCGGATTTCGGTGGTTCTGGTGGGCGGCGGCGGAATTCGTCGATCGCCCCCGCGACGGCCGCTATTTCATGCCGGGTTGTGGCGAGCCCGGCGGGGGTGAAGTCTTCGGTCAGCATGGTCGCGTAGCTGTCGGCGGGGAACTTGCGCCCATAGGAGCGGGTCAGCATCCGCATGAGCGGTGGGAAGTGGCTCAGTGCCTGCTGCGCGGCGAGGATGCGGTCGGTCTTCTTGGCGGTCGGCGCCCAATTGTTGTAGTTCGGAGCGGCTTCCGGTGTCGGGTCGATGAGGACGAGCCCGGCTGGCGACAGCGTTTCGGCGGCGCGACGGACGATCAGCCCACCCATGCTGTGGCCCACCAGGATCACCCGCCCCGGCGTGAGCGCCTGGACCAACGCCACCAGGGTGGCCGCCATGTCGTCGATGGTCTGCGGTTCGGCGGCGCTGCCGCTGCGGCCGCGACCGGCCCTGTCGTAGGCGACGGTGTGCGCGATGTTCCCCAGTAACGGCACCACTCGATCCCAGAGCGTCCGCCCGGCGCCCCCACCGGATTCGAACACCACCCAGGTGTCACCGGTGCCGGACTCTTCGAAGTAGATCTCGGTGCCGTTCACCATCATTCGACGCCCAGGAACATCCCGCATCGCGGTCACCCTTCCGTTCAGTACCAACTTTGGGAAAGGTACCACATATGGGATAGTTACGTATGGACCCGATCGAGTTGCTGCTCCACCCGGTGCGATTGCGCATCATCCACGCACTGTCCGGCGGCCGATTACGCACCGCAGGGGAGTTGTGCGAACGCATGCCCGATGTGCCTCGGACCAGCGTCTACCGCCAGCTCGGTCTGCTCACGGAGGGCGGAATGCTCGAGATCGGTGACGAGCGACGCGTGCGCGGCGCGGTGGAACGCTCCTACCGACTGCGCCCCGACCGCCCGACCGTCTCCCCGGAGGCGAGCAGCGCGATGACCCCACACGATCACCGCCAAGGGTTCGCCGCCGCCATGGCCGTCCTGATCGCCGAGTTCAACGCCTACCTCGATCAAGCCGACGCCGATCCCGTCGCCGACGCGGTCGGCTACCGCCAAGCCACGCTCTGGCTCAGCCCCGAGGAGCTCGACACCATGCGCACCGGCTTCCGCGACCTCGTCGCCCCCCTCGCGGCGAACCAGCCCGGGCCGGGCCGCAGACCGTACTTGATCAGCCCGATCCTTTTCCCAGGCGAGAAACCAGCATCGCCGAGCTGACAGTGCTACCGCACGGACTAGTGGATTTTCTGGAGGATGTTGGTGCTCAGTTCGTCGGGGAACAGGGGGACGCGGTTGGCCCTTGCACCGGTGATCAAGTCATCGAAATCGCTGGTTATGTAATTGAAGTTGTCCCCGGTGATGCCGATTTCGTACATGCGGGGCAGCCTGGGCCATGAGCCGACCCTGTTCAGCTCGGCGGCTTCGCCTGTGCTCGGCTCGGTGCTGTAGTAGGACAGGAAACACCGGGCCTGGTGGTCGATCCCCTCGGCCTCCGTCCTGGCCAGCAGGTAGCGAAGTTGCAAGGCTCCACGCCCGATACCGCACACCGTGAGCGGTTCGTTGCCGTTCCGGTAGTTGATTGTGCGTGTGATCACCGACCGCAGGCTGTCGTAGGCCTTGCCGTCGAGGCTGTCGCTGGTGCTCAGCGACACCAGGATCAAGTCGTAGCTGGCGTTGTTGAGCATGGCGCGGAACGAATAGTCCGGGCTTGGGCTGTCGATTTCCTTGGCGAAGGCGTTGGGATCGACCGCCGCCTCGGCCGAGTCACCGACCAGGATGAACGGGCGGACTATGCCGTTGCGGGAGGGGAACACCGCCGCGGCGCCGAGAGAGAGGTCCCACTTGGTGGCTGGTACGACACTGGTCATCGCCGAGCTCCTCACATGGTCGAAAAGATCCGGAGAAGAAGTAGACGTGCAGCGAACACCCCTCACGTGGATGCTCCCGGTCGACCAGGGAACATCGCGCGAGACCAGGTCCGATGCTACCTAGGCCCCCTCTGCTCCAACGGCTTTCGCGAGAAGCTGTGACCAGCGAGGTATCGGAAACGACGGGCGGTACCGGATCGAACCACGGCGTACTGGGGCACCCCTCGGCACTGCGGGGTCATGTCATCCAGAAATAGCCCGTTCCGATACAGGGGTGGGTCAATGCCTTATCCGGAACGTAGAGGATTCTATGGCGTCTGTGGTTGCGCTGCGTGTGTTGCGGTTCGCAGCGGCGCCTGTCGCGCGGGTCCGATTTCCAGAGCTGACGACGCAGAAGTTGTGATCCTTCTCGCGGCTCCGAAAGTTGGGGTATTCGGTCCTGGGTTGCTGGGGTCCTTCGCCCCTGGGCGGTATCGGGGTGTGGTGGTGGCATGGGGAGCC
>NZ_JBSGEQ010000077.1:0-14073 GCF_053602975.1 Nocardia sp. NPDC004278 | reverse complement strand
CCGCTACGACGTGTACATCAAGACAGCCAGCAATACACGAGCACCCAAACCAGCCGGGCCGCGACCACGCCGAAGAGCTTAAAACTCAAGCTAGGCCGTGTTTTGAAAGTGGTGTAGTTGGGGGCGCTGCGTGGCGGCGCCCCCAAGTGTCTGGAGTTTTTTGAGATCTGTTGCCGCCGTTGGCATGCCGGTGGCGATATGGCGGGTCGAGCGGACCTGACCGATGCCCAGTGGACACCGTTGGAGCCGTCGCTGCCCCGGAACAAGAAGCCGAGCCGCCCGCCGAAGTGGACGAAGCGGCCGCTCATCGATGGGATCCGGTGGCGGGTCCGGGTCGGGTCACCGTGGCGGGACGTGCCGCTACAGTATGGGCCGTGGCAGACGGTGTACGGGCTGTTCCGCCGCTGGCAGCGCACCGGGATCTGGGCGCTGATCCACGCGCGCAAAGAGTCGGTCCGCCACAGCGTTGACGGACCGACTCTTTGCGGGCCTGGTCAGGAGGTCGGAGCGGTTTCGGCGCTTTCCGCCGTCGACTTCACCATGGCCACTGTGATGGCGAGGCACAGGATGTAGAGCCCCGTAGTTACGAGGAATGCTGCCGAATAACCTTTGGTAGCGCCTCATTCATCGGGTGCATCCCGATGGCGTGACTGGTCGCGGTCGCGGCGACGGTCGCGAGAACGGCCAATCCGACTGCGCTGCCGATCTGCGAGCTCGCGGTCAACAGCGCGGAGCCGATACCCGCTTCGGAGCTGTCGATACCCCGTACGCCGATACCGGTGCTTGCTACCGCCGGCTTCACCGGCTCACCCGCCGGCGCAACCCGCCGCCACCGAGCCCAACCCCACCGAGCCAGCACACCGCTATCGCAAGCCGGGCAACAAATTTCACCCGCCACCAAACGGGCCTCGACCCGAACCGGATCGACCTCTACCGTGACCATCAGTGCCTTCCGCACTACGCACGGCACCCCCGCCGAATCCGCCAAGACTCACAAGCGAGGGTGTCGTGCACCAACAGTGCTCGTCACCCTGACGGTGCAGACGAATCCGATCAACCCCTGAACAGGCGCCGACCACCCCATCGGCCACCTCGATGACGGCTCAGCCGCCATCATCGGCATCCCCAATGACGCTCAACACCGGTTCGGCGGGTACGGGCGCTAATGGGTGCGGGGTGAATACGGATGTCCCGGTCGGGACAGGGAAATCGGCACCGATCGGGGCGGATTCCACGGGGGTTCGGTGCTGTTCCCGGCTCCATGGACGCTTCGTAGCGGGGCCGATGTCAAGCGGAACGTGAAAACAACTCCCGGTCCCACAACCCGACTCGATCTGCGATGAATTGCGAATAGCGCGAGAGCGATTCGACTCCCGTTACCAAGCACGTTCCGCCTCAGCCGGCGAGTCGGCCCCGGATGTTCGAGCCCGGCGACTCCGCGGCTGCCGAGGGGGAGATCGACTGGAGTCGGATAGGTCTGCGTGGCACCGCCATTTCGAGGCGCGGAGAGTGAGCTCGGCACGGTAGCCAGTGACGCACCAACGCGCGGAAGTCGTGCGGTGGTGCGATGATCCTGACGCACTGTGTGACCGCATCGGCACCGCTCGCTCGCCTGCCCCTCGACTGACTCGCTGATGGAACCGTCTGTGCGAATCAGGGAACCGTCGAGTCGGTGGCGGGAGGTGCCGGTTGGAGGCGGCGGAAGTGGGCGTCCGTCTGCGCATCCACCGGGTAGTACAGCTCGATCGAGATCTCTTCGAGGGTGATGTCCAGCGCCGTGCCGAAAGTGGCGGTGGTCGAGAAGAGAGAGAGGACCTCGCCACGATGTCGAAACGTCATCGGAGTCGCGATCTCCGTTCCGATCGACACGAGGGCTGCGTCATCCCCGGGACCGGCTTCGAGAAGCCGATCGTAGAGCTCAGCGACGACAGGGTCGCGAGTCCGTGCGACCTGCCGTGACAGACGAGCACGTAGGACCGCACGCACCTGTGCGACATTGACGACCCGTCCGCCCAGTCCGCGCGGGTGCAGAGCCAGCCGAACCAGGTTGATCGGCGGGACAAGTAGCTCCGCGTCGGCGTCGGCGAGGAACGGCCCCACCGCATCGTTGCTCAACACAATGTTCCAGCGCTGATCGATCGCGAGCGCTGGAAACGGCTCGTGCGCGCGGAGGACCGATTCCACGGCGTGGCGCGCCGATCTGAGTTCCTGCCCGTCGAGCGAGCGTTGACCGTAGCGGGGCGCGTACCCTGCGGCGAGTAGCAGCCGGTTGCGATCGCGCAGCGGCACATCGAGGTGATCCGCGAGACGAAGTACCATCGCCGCGCTCGGGTGCGACTTTCCGGTCTCGACCAGGCTGACATGCCGCGCCGAGACCTCGGCGGCGATCGCGAGGTCGAGCTGGCTCAGGCGACGGTGAGTCCGCCACTCCCGCAGCAGTTCGCCGACGCTCTTCATTTGCCACAGCCTAGCTAGCCGGACGGAGCCGATCCATGACATCCGATTTCATCGACAGCCGCCGCTGGCGCCGAGAGACTTCAGGCATGACCGATCAAAACAAGCACGATCAGAACAAGAAGCTGGTCCACGAAGTGGTCACCCAGTTCGTTGGACGCGGCAACCTCGATGTCGTCGAGTCGCTCCTGCGCGAGGATTTCGTCGACCACGCCGAGGATGTGCCGCACACGAACCGGGCCGACTGGATCGCAGCCTTCAGGAACTATCCTCTCCACGAGATGCGGATCGAGATCAGCCGGCTGTTCGCCGAAGGTGACTACGTCATGATGCTCTCCCGTAGGTGGGTGCCCGGCGGGGCGCTGATTGCCGTGGCCGACGTCTTCCGTATCCAGGATGACCTGATTGCCGAGCACTGGGAGGTCGTCCAACCACTCCACGAGAGCGACCACAACCCGTTCGCCTTGCTCTAGACGAATCACGGGCCAGGTATGTCATGATCTCCCTTCCGGGACCCGCCGCCGGAATGCCCTCCGTTGCTCCAGGAGGACATGTCAACCGCCGACGCTGCGGTTCGAAAGTGCCCTCGCGGTCGCGGGGCACCTCGATCTGCACATGACCGGTCGACTCGGTCGGCACCGTCTTGGGGCGGTTTCCGTTGCGCACGTTGGTGGTTTCGCGGTCCTCGGGCGCCTGGTTCTTGTCGAACCCGAGGTGATCGGTCATCTCCTCGTTCAACGCGGTCTCGAGGACCGTCTTGGTGAGCTGTTTTAGCAGCCCATCCGGCCCGGTCAGGGACAACCCCCGCTCCTTGGCCATCCGGACCAGCTCCGCAGCGGCCAGCTCTTCAGCCGACGCCTCGACCGGCTTCTTCTTCCTTGTCACCGCATCAAGTGTCGCCATGGTGGCACCTTCCCGCTGAACTTCATTCAGCGAATCGGGCCCGGAACCACCGTTAGATCCAGTATCAGGATCTTGGAGTCGGCCGGTTCGCTATCGACGCGCACAAGCACACCCACACCGCCGTCTGCGCTGACGAGCTCGGCCGGAAACTGTCCACCAAAACGATCGCAACAAGCAGCACCGATCATCTGGCACTGCTGAAATGGGCACGGGCACAACCCGATCCGGAAAGGATGTGGGCGCTCGAAGACTGCCGGAACATGACCCGGCGCCTGGAAAGCGACCTGATCGTAGCCGGTGAGCGAGTGGTCCGTGTTCCACCGAAACTGATGGCCCATGCCCGGGATTCGGCGCGCACCTACGGCAAGTCCGACCCGATCGACGCCTTGGCCATCGCCCGCGCCGCATTACGCGAACCCGATCTGCCGGTGGCTCGGCTCGATGGAGTCGAACGCGAGATCCGGCTGCTGGTCGACCATCGGGAGGACCTCGTTACCGAACGCACCCGGATAATCGCACGGCTGCGCTGGCATCTGCACGAGCTGGACCCGGGCTGGATGCCGCCGGGCAAGCTCGAGCGCACCAGCGCCTACGACCGCGTCGCAGCACACCTGGCCCAATTCGACGGGCTCGTCGCCCGCTTGGCGGTGACCCTGGTCGAGCACTGCCGACGGCTCACCATCGAGATCGACGAACTGGCCGGCGAGATCGGCGAACGAGTGCATCAGGTCGCGCCGTCACTGCTGGCCATCGTCGGTTGCGCGGCCCTGACCGCGGCGAAGATCATCGGCGAAACCGCCGGCGTCGACCGGTTCCGATCCAAGGACGCCTTCGCACGCCACAACGGCAGCGCACCGCTACCGGTCTGGTCGTCCAACCGCGCGCGCCATCGCCTGTCCCGCACCGGGAACCGGCAGCTCAACGCCGCGCTCCACCGCATCGCCCTCACACAGGCACGCTGCCACCCAGACGCACGAGCACTGCTAGCCAGACGCAAAGCCAAAGGCGACGGCGGCATGGAGGCGCTGCGGATCCTCAAACGCCGACTCTTCGACCTCGTCTACCGCGCCATGATCACCGACCTGAACCACCACCTAGCCGAAACTCCAACTACTGCTTGACAGAGGAGCAATCCACAGTCCCAACCGCAACCAACCACCTACGAAACTTGTTGTCGAGGACAAGTCCTACCGACAGCGGCAGAAGGCCGATGCGCGACACGAAGACTACGATGTTGTGGTGTGGCGATGAGCAGTCGTGGGCGTGTCGGTGGTCTGCCCGCAGCCACCGCCGATTTCGTCGGTCGTGATCGTGAGTTGGAGACGATCAGCACTCTATTGTTGGGTTCGGCTCGGTTGATCACGTTGACCGGGCCGGGTGGGATCGGCAAAACCCGGTTGGCGGCCGAGACCGTGCGCCGCTACCACAAAGCCAGGGGTGTACCGGTGTATTGGGCGCGGTTGGCGCGGTTGGTCAGAGGCTGCGACCTCGCCGCTGTTGAGGAAGAAGTCGCCAAAGCGGTGCTGGATGTCGACTTCTCCGGTCGGTCGGTGTTCGACGCGCTGGTCGAGACGTTCACCGTCACTGATGGGGCGGGTCGGGACCGGCAGACGGTGTTGGTGCTGGACAACTGTGAGCACGTCGTGGCCGGTGCCGGTGGGTTGATCACCGAGCTGCTGGAGGCGGTGCCGGGGCTGGCCGTGGTGGCGACCAGCCGCGAGGCGATCGGCTGGGTCGACGAACACCTGGTCGAGGTGCCCCCGCTAACCCGCAAGCAGGCGTTGGCATTGTTCCGGCAGCGAGCCGAACTGACCGGCCACACCATCAGCGAGCTCGAACAGAGCACCATGGTCGAGTCGATCTGTCGCCACGTGCACAATCATCCGCTCTATATCCAGCTGGCTGCCGCACGGCTGTTTCGGCGACCGCTGTTGAGTGTTCTCGACGAGTTGAGCGGCCGAGCCGACGACAAGCGGATGCGCTGGTCGCCCGGACCCTGGTTCGGAGCCGACCCTCGTCACCGGGCGGTCGGCGACGTCATCGCCTGGTCCTACGACCTCTGCGATGACACCGAACGCCTGTTGATGGACCGCATGTCGGTGTTCGCCGCGGGCTATGACCCCAACCCGCAAGACAACACCGGTGACAGGGCCCTCGACGTCGGAGCCGACCTGGAAGCAATCCAGGCGGTCTGCGTCGACGACCCCGGCGCCGTTGCGGCCGTGACTGTGATGGCCGATGAGGTCGAGGGGGTGCTGGAGCGTCTGGTCGACCAGTCGCTGGTGTCGGTGCACATCACGGCGACGACCGTGCGGTATTCGCTGTTGGAAAGCATTCGGGTATTCGCCCAGCAGCGACTGGATGAGCGTTCCACCGGCGAAGTGGACGAACCGGCCCGGCTGGCCGCGCGCCACCGCCGCTACTACCGCGACAAAGTTGTGTACGCGGCGGCCCACTGGTTCGGTCCCGCTGAGAAGGACCTGCTGGATTGGGCGCGTGCCGAATGGGACAACCTGCTGACCGCGATCGAGTCCAGCCTCACCGCACCGGGTGAATCCGCACTCGGCCTGGAGATCTGCGCCGGGCTGCTAGGCCTGCGTGTCCCGTTCTTCGCGGGCTCGCTGCGGGAGATCCGCCGCTGGACCGAACGCACCCTGGCAGCCACTCGGACCCTGTGCCCGCAGCCGATCGAACTTCAAACAGGCGCCCTGGCCCAGCTCGTGCTGCTCACCCTGTGTCAGGGGCAGAGCGAGGACGCCGAACGGGTGCTCGAGGACTGCATCACCCTCTGCCTGCCCGATGCCGGGGCCGGCTGGCGGCAAGACCCCGACACCGATGTCGGCCTGCCCGCTCCCGCCGAATTCGCGTGGGGCGCCGAGCTGTTGCTGGCCCGCAGCGACCCGCGAGCTGTCACCGTCTCGATCCGTGCCCGTGACAAGGCCCACCACCTCGGCGACGACGGCGCCGCCGCGATGTGTGAATTGTTGGCCGCGCTGGCCGCGGGCCTGCTCGGCACGCCGCAACAAGCCCACGAGATCACCCGAGGCCATCTCGCCCACGCCACCGCGTCCGGGGCATCGTGGGCGAAATCCTGGGCCGAACTGGCCCAGGCGATTACACTCACCCGACACGGCAACCCCACCGAAGCGCTCGCTATCGGACGCGCCGCGCTGGCACACCAACTCCCTACGGGCGACCAGTGGGGTGCGTTGTGGGCGGTGGAAATCCGGATATGGTCGCTTGCCCAGATCGTTAGCGACACGATCGCCGCCGAAAATCCCGACAGAGCCACCCTCACCGCCCTGGCCACCGAAGCCGCTCACCTCGCCGGAGGGACCAAAACATTCCGCGCCCGACTCGGCGTCGACATCGAGAAAATGGGTCCCTTCGGCGCTGAAACCGCCAAAGCGATCGGCATCGCCCGCCGCGTGCTCGGCGACACCACCTTCACCGCCGCCGAAACCCGAGGCTCTCGGCTACGCCCCGAACTGGCCGAGGTCCAACAGCTCGCCCTGGGCACGCTGCCCATCGAACAACCACCGACACCCCGCCCCACCCGCGGGGACACCCGATCGCCCTGGAACGAACTGTCTCCCGCGGAACGGCAGGTCGCGATCCTGGCAGCAGCCGGATGGGCCAACACAGCCATCGCCGCACGCCGAGGAAACTCCCCCAGAACCATCGACGCCCAGATCAGCGCCATCCTCCAGAAACTGGTCATCACCTCACGCGCCGACATCATCGGATTCGTCCCCGAAAACCACATCGACCACGTCCGAACCGAGACCACCCGACAACCACACCGATAACCCGGCCGGGTTGGTAGGTGTGCCGATGAGTTTCTTGCCCGAGATCCGGTGATGCGGGGTGTTTCATGAGTGACCGTCTATGAAACACCAGCACGGACAACCGCTGACCAGCACGAACGCCGTTTCATGGGGCGTTCCAAACGAATCGACCGCTGAAACACACTCGTGAAACGGCCGGCCTCGCGCTGGTATCTGCCCTCGAATACATCCAGGTCAGCGCACCAACGGCAGGTTTCTTCCGTATTCCGACCCTCCATCTGTCCCTCGCCGCGGCGGCTGACCTCGTGGATCATGAGCCGACCCACCGATCTTCCCGCCGGGCGCCGAACTCATGTGGACGAACTTGTCGCAGCTTGTCCCGAGATGAACGACCTGGCCCGGCTCGTCGGTGAGTTCGCCACGATCCTGGCCGAACGCCGCGGCAGTGATCTCGACGGATGGATGAAGCAGGTCCGTGAAGCCGGGCTGACTGAACTCGACCCGTTCCTGCGCGGCCTCGACCAGGACCACGGCGCCGCGATCGCCGGCCTGACGGTGTCTTTCAGCAACGGACCGATCGAGTGCGTCAACACGAAAGCTGATCAAGCGACAAATGTATGGCCGGGCCAGCTTCGAGCTACTCCGACACCGCATCCTGCTGGCATAACGGTCACCACCGGAATTGAGCCCCCACGTCACCACCGAAAGTGCGACAGAGCCGTTTACTGGACAGACCCTGGTGAGTCGACTTTACCGTGGTTGTGGGTTGGTGGTTCCCGGTCGTTTCGGTGTGGATCGGCGGGTTTCGGTGCGGACCTGGTCGATGGTGTCTTTGGGGATGTGGTCGATGATGTACTCGCGTGAGGTGATGCCCAGTTTCTGGAGGATTGCGGCCATTTGGGCATCGATGGTTCGTGAGGACTTCCCGCGTCGATCGGCGATAGCGGGGTTGGTCCACCCGGCCGCGGCCAGGACAGCGACCTGCCGCTCGGCCGGGCTCAGCTCACGCCAATGCGATGCACTGGCCTTGTCTGGTGTGGTGTCGATGGTCAATGTGCCCAGGGCGAACCGTTGCACCTCATGGAGCTCCGGACGTAGCCGGGCACCCCGGGTTTCCGCTGCGACAAAGGCAGCAGGGCCGAGCACCCGGCGGGCCACAGCAACAGCCTTATCGGATTCATCGGCGAATGGCCTTATCTCTTCGAGGTGGATACCGAGTCTGGTGCGGAGGGTTCTGAGCCCGCCGGCCAGGTGGGCGATTTCGGTGGCCAGGGCGACCGGCATGGTGCGGTCGGAGTGGCCGGCGGCGAGCGAGTCGGTGATGAGACGTGCCAACGACCAGGTCCGAAACTCCATCACCATCCACCCGGCAAACTGATCGCCGGCGGCGAGTTGATATGCCAGCGAGGACCGTTCGAGATCCAGCGCCTCGGTGGGGTCGCCGTGCCTGGTCAAGGCGATCGCCCTGGCGAATTCGGCCCAGGACTTTTCCCATGGCGCTCCGGAAGCACCCGCGCGGTCGAGGCAACGCCGGGTGAGCTCGTGGGCCTGCCGCGCGGTTCCCACCAGGCCCGCAGCCACAGCCAAAGCGTCTTCGCTCCTCGACGCAGCGACGTAGTCGCCGAGGGCATCGAATTTGTCCCGAGCGCGAATGAAGGCGGCGATGGCGCGAGCGTCGCGGTGTACGAACAGCAGTTCCACCCCCCACGTGTGTTCGACGGGGGCGGGCAGGCCGATATCGGTGTCGGCGGTGTGCCGCCAGTTCCGCCTGGTGTCCGGGTCGGGCAGGCAGGCGGTGACACAGTCCTCGAGCATCCGCTCGGCATCCTCGGGACAGCCCTGGACCAGGGCGAACAATGTGACGGCGGCCATGGCCCCGATCTGGAGCTCGACAGGCTGTGGGGTCAGTGTCTGGGTGGCGTCGAGGCAGCGTTGGGTCCAGCGACGCATTTCTCCTACCGCACCGCCAACGCCAACCGATTGCAGGGCAGCGAGCCCGAGACAGATCTCCAGACCGACGCCGGCCTGACCGGGAGTGGTGATGCTGGTCTCGATCGCGGTCAGGATATTGGCCCAGGCCGCTCGAGCCCACTCCAGCAGATCCTGTCCTTCGGGGCTGAACCAGTGGGCTGCGGCGTCGGTGATTGCGTGGTGGTAGTAGCGGCGGTGCCGCTCGGCCAGCCGGCGGGGTTCGTCCACCGCGGCGGTAGAGCGTTTACCCAGCCGCTGCTGGGCGAACACTCGTAGGCTCTCCACCAGGGAATACCGCACGGTGGTGGGTGTCATGTGCACCGACACCAGCGACTGATCGACAAGGTGCTCGAGTAGACCCTCGATCTCGTGGCGGGCCAGGACCATACCGGTATTGCTGTCGTCGGTTGCGTTGTTCTCGGTGTTTTCGTCGTCGGCGCAGATGGTTTCGATGGCGTCGAGGTCGGCGCCCACCTCCAAAACAGCGTTGCCGTCGACGTCGTCGGGATTGGCGGCATAGCCGGCGGCGAAGACCGACAGGCGGTCGAACAGCAGGCGTTCCTTGTCGCTGCACAGCTCATAAGACCAGGCGATGACGTCGACGACCGCCCGGTGGCGCAGGTCGGCGCCCGCGCGAGGTCCATGCGACCAGCGCAGTCGGGTATCGCCGGCATGCCCGGTGAGCCCGTGCAGGATCACCGTCAGAGGCTGGCGCAGCAGGCGTGCGGCCGCCAACTGGATGTAGAGGGGGTGGTTGTTGATATGACGGCAGATCTCGGCGGCTGCCGCGGTCTGCTCGGTGCCGGTGACGGGGTGTCCGGCGAGTTCGGCCCGGTCCCGGAACAAGGCCAGAGCGTGGCGGTTCGACAGCGGCGGGACGGTGATCAGGTGTTCGTCGACCCAGCCGAGGGGTTCACGACTAGTGGCCAGAACGGTCAGTCCCGGTACCGCCTCGAGGAGGTCGACGATCAACTGCCCGACCCCGACGAGGACGTGCTCACAGTTGTCGAGCACCAGCACGGTGCATAAAGTACGCCCGGTCGGGTCGGTACGGGTGAGAGTGTCGACGAGAGCGTCCCACACCGACCGTCCAGAGAAGTCGGCCTCGATCACCGCATGGGCAATTTCTTCGGTGACCGCAGTGGCATCGGAGCCTTTGACCAGTCGGGCCAGCCGTACCCAATACACTCGGGTTTTCCTGGTTTCGGCCTTGCCGAATCGGCGGACGGCTTCGGCCGCCAAGCGGGTTTTCCCGATCCCGCCGGAGCCGGTGAGAGTGATCAACCGGGCCGAGCCCCCCAACAGGAGGAGGCCGATTTGCTCCAACTCACGGTCTCGGCCGACGAAGCTGTGAGCGGGGGCGGGAAGGTTGACTGCGCCTTCCCGATGCCTGGCACGCACACAACGAATTGTAGTCCCCACAAGGGAGAGTTACCGGTGGCATGAAACCCAGCAACACGACCCCGAGACCCAGGGAAGACCAGAGTCTCCAGGAAACCGGGGGAACCGTAGGTATCGCTTCGTCGACCTACTGGGCAAAGCCAGCGCCTCTGCGGCATCATCGGATGCCGGTCTGGATGATCAACTCCTGCCGCTGCGGGTACCGGCGTTGGTCGTTGGTGTCGTGCTGATCTGCCTGGGCTTAGCAGCCCTGGGCTGGCTGCACGCATTGGTACGCGACTACGGTGGCGTCCTGGTCGTCCTCGCTTACGCGCAGTACATGACCGTGGCCTCGGCTCTGGAAATATGGGGCCTGCGCCTGCGCGGAAACCGGCTCCGGCGCACACGCCCACCGAAGTCCCGCCGCCCTACACCGCAGTCCGCCGAGCGAGCCTCGAGGCAAGCCCCGAGGCTCAATGCCCGATTTCGTGGACGACGGCCTCGGCGCGTACTTGCAGGACCGCCGCCAGGACCATCCGCGACATCGACATGTTCGACATGTGCCCTGCCAGTGTGATCACCGCGTGCGCGGCGGCGCGGCGGCATTCCTGGATCAGATCGACGAACGCTGGTGGCAGCATTCCGGTCTCCGGTGGCGGTTCGTGGAACACGGTCCCCAGCTCGTAGCCGAGCGCGCGGGCAGCAGCCCGTAACGTGTCTTCACCGGAATCGCGGTCGCGATCACCGATCAAGTCATCGCGCAGGTACCCGTAGGCAAGAGGTAGTAGTGCAGTCATCATAGAAGCCAGTTCCGCATCGACCGACCACCGCAGACAATCGCCTGCGCCAGCCGGATGGATATGTTCGCCGTAGCCTCGCTGGCAAAGCCGAGCCCGGCACCGGTAGCCACTCGTATCCAGTTGCTGACCGCGACCCCACTGGGCGTCGTTGCCCGCCTCGGTTTCACGTCGTTGTGCACCGCAGGGGTCGCCATCGTCGCCGACAGGCATCAATGGCGCGGTGGAACGCTCCATACCGGCACCTGTGCCCGCCGACACCTCCTACCGTCGTCGCATAGGTAGACAACGCACATCGGGAAAGAACGAATTGCTTCCAGACCACTACCTAGATATGTGGGGTTGGGCGGTTCACCATCCGGTGTCCGAGGGGTTTCACCGGCACTTGACATATCACCTCGCAGTGGCAGTGTGCTTGGGTGAGGCCGGGGTCCCGGAGTGTGATGTTCGGACACTGGTCGAAACGCCGCAGGCTCAGTCGTGGTGAAGCGATCGGTCGGTACTGGATCTATCGGTGTTTCCGGCCTGATTCGCTGACTGGTTGGTCAGCGGGAAGGTGCCGTGATGACGACACTTGATGCCGTGGCGAAGAAGAAGGCTGAGGCGTCGGCCGAGCAGCTGGCGGCGGCGGAGTTGGTCCGGATGGCCAAGGAACGGGGTTTGTCTCTGACCGGCCCCGATGGGCTGCTCAAACACGATGTTGCCCTCGTCGAACACCGCCGACCCCGCGGCGAACCTGTGCGACACTTGCACCGAAAGTGCCTCTCCCGAACTCGATGACTGCTACGTAAGGAACAGCAATCACCGCAGGCCGGAAGGCGCTTTCCTCATTCCAGCACCTCGACCCGACCAACCACCCGACCCGACCAACCACGCCTGCGGAGATCGAGGCTAAGCGGCACTGCATCAGCTGGCGGTGATCCGTGGTGGTCGTGGGCGGGCGATGCTGAAGAGGTGGCTGGTGGTTTCGATGGCGTCGGCGTCGCCCTGCACGCGGAGACGTCCTGCCGAGATGGCGGCGGTTGCGGTGGTGGGGTCGCGGCCGATCTCGGCCAGAGTGCTGGCGCCGTCGAAGATGAGGATGACGTCGGGGTCCTCGGCGTGACCGGGGAGCGTGTGGAGGGTTGCGTGATCGATGAGGGCGTGCAACGCGTCGGTGCCGATCCTGAACTCGACGGTGAGGGTAATATCCCGGGCCGGTTCCGGCTGGAACATCGCCTGCAGCGACGAGGTGATCCAGTGGATCTGGAAGGCGTCATCCTCGCGCTTCTCGCCGAGTAGCCGCAGGCCCCATCGGGCGAGTTCGGTCATCGCCGGTTGCAGCTCCTGACCGAGCGGGGTCAGCTCGTACACCTTGGATGCGGCCGGCGGGGGCAACGTCAGTCTGGTGATCACGCCCGCTTGCTCGAGGGTCTTGAGCCGGGCGGCGAGCATGTCGGTGGAGATGTCGACCAGACCGGCGAGCAGGTCCACGTAGCGCTTGGGTCCGTCGAGCAGCTCTCGGACAACGAGCATGGACCAACGCTCGCCCACCACGTCAAGCGACTTGGCCACTGCGCAGTACTGGTTATACGAGCGTGACGCCATGCACCCATTTTATCCGACAACCCCAGAGAAGACTTGGAAATACAAAGTTAGTAATTGACTTTTCCAAGCATGCCAGCCAGGCTGGTCGTGTTACCGGCCCCAAAGCGGCACGGGAAGCATCTCGATGACGGCTCGGAAGGACCCCCATGACCCTTGTTGACGCTGACCTGGCCACCTCGCTGCCGGTCGAGCACCTGTGTGACTTCCAGATCGAGTTCCAGGCGATGCACACGTTCGCGACGCCGCTCGGTACGCGGATGACCGCCGTGATCGAACGCGGCACCGCCGAAGGCGAACGGCTGCGCGGGCAGTTCCTACCCGGCGGCGGCGACTGGATCCTGGTCGACTCCGACCGCGTCGCCCACCTCGACGTTCGCGCGACCTTGCAAACCCACGACGGCGCTGTGGTGTACGTGACCATCACCGGCCGCGCGCTGCTGTCGGGCGAGGCGATCAGCAGACTGCTCGCCGGCGAGACCATCGGCTGGCAGGAGATGTACGCGCGAACCGCTCCGCTGTTCGAGACCGGCGCCGACGACTACCGCTGGCTGAACTCGACCGTGGCCATCGCTGTCAACGAGTTGTCGCTGAGCCATGTCCACTACCGCGTCTACCGCGTGAAGTGAGCCGTCCCCCCGCACACCGACCACCTCTGGGAGTAATCTGCATGTCCACGCTCGATGTCCGTCAGCTCTTCGACACCTACGCAGCGACGTTCGCGACCCGCGACGCGGACGCGATCGTCACGCTGCACTCACCTGACACGCAGTTCTGGCTCCGCGACGGCGGACAGCCCGTCTCGGGGAGGAGCGCGGTCCGCGACGCCTTCGCCGCCCTGTTCGAACAGTGGCCCGGCCTCGGGTTCGAAACCCACAGGTTGATCACCGGCGCCCGTCACTGGGTCCTCGACTGGGCCCTCACCGCAGTGATCCCCGGCCCAGACGCCGCCGCTCGACCCATCCGGTTCGACTGCCTCGACGTCGTCACCCTCGACGCGGACGGGCTGGTCGCCCGCAAGGACACCTTTGTCGACCACGGACAAGCCCAAGCCGCGCTGACCGCCGAACCGACCCAACCTGGCAGCAACGGCTCATGACCACGAAAGTCGGGCTGTTCCTCCCCGCCCGCGAGTCACTTCTCGCCGGCGCATCGACCGCCGACGTGCTGGACTTCGCCGAACGAGCCGAGGATGC
>NZ_JBSGEQ010000076.1:0-14430 GCF_053602975.1 Nocardia sp. NPDC004278 | reverse complement strand
TCTCGGTTTCGCCGATGTCGCCGGCACGCCGCCTTCAATTGCTCGGGTCGGCCCGAAATTCTTCCGACCTATCCGGACCAGGCTGTATGTCCCCCGTTTCCCGCCGAGGACTCGTTGGTCACTGAGCGAAGTGCACCATCTCGCACGACCGAAAGACAGCAATGAACGACATGCATATCCCGGCCGCAGCCACACCGGACCGAGCCGATATCGCGCCAGGTGCCTCTCGAGGCCCTGATCGACCGGTCACCGTCGGCTGGATCAGCGCTTTCGCACTCGGGTGGCTCGGAATCTGGATGGCGCAACTGACGTCGTTCCAGCTGATCCTGCCTGAGCAGCTGAACTCGGCGCTGGGCATCGGAGCTGTTCTGCGCCAGGACAATTGGCAGCGCAGCGTGGTCGACTTCGGTATTATCTCCGGCTTCGCCGCGCTGTGTTCCGCGGTCGCGTTCCCCGCTGCGGGGGCGCTCAGTGACCGCACCACTAGTCGTTTCGGTCGCCGTCGGCCGTGGATCATGGGAGGAACCCTCGCCTTCGCGGTCGCACTCGCGACCTTGAGTGTCCAACACACCACAGCCGGGGTCGCCGTGTTCTGGTGCCTTGCGATCATCGGTTTCAGCATCGCGTCCGCAGCCCTCACCGCGATGATCGGTGATCAAGTGCCGAAGTCCCAGCGCGGCGTGGTGTCCAGCTGGATCTCGGCACCTCAGGCGTTGGGGCTCATCCTCGGAATCGTGCTGATCTCCGTCCTAGTGCTCGACGTCGGCCCTTCCTATCTGCTGATCGCGGCGCTACTGATCGTATGCATCGCACCGTTCGTCCTGATGACACCCGATCCACCGGTGCGAATCGACCACACGGGACGGCGGTCCGCGCTGCATCTGCTCGCCGTACACGACTTCCGGTGGACATTGATCGGACGTGTGCTGGTCAACCTCGGGAACGCGCTCGGGACGGCACTCACCCTGTATTACCTGCAATTCGGGCTCGGGGTTGCGCACCCGGATACCGCATTGCTGACATTGACCGGTAGCTACATGATGTGCGTGATCGGCGTGTCCATCGCCAGCGGCTGGCTATCGGACCGTATCCAGCGCCGCAAACCGTTCGTCTTTGTCGCGGCCATTCTGCAGACCATCTCGGCCATCGTCATCATCTGCACCGGAACGGTGTCAGGGGCAACGATTTCCGGGGCGATCACCGGTGCCGGCTTCGGTTGTTTCATGTCGATCGACCAGGCTCTGGCCGCGGACGTCCTTCCCGACGGTGAACATAACGGCCAAGAGCTCGGAGTGATGAACATTGCGATGGCTGTCCCGCAAGCCCTCGGCCCGCTGGTCGGGGCATGGGTGATCGAGCTCAGTGGCGGCTTCCCAGGACTGTTCGTCGCGGCAGCGATCTTCACCACGCTCGGCGGTTTCTCGGTGATGAAAGTGAAGAGCGTTGCCTGATCAATCGTGCTCGGCCAAGGGTTTTTCCGGGCAGAGCTGGGAGGCAGCTGGGGGTCAGCATTCCGACACGACGCAGGGATAGGTATGAACCAGTGACTGTTAGCGTTTTCGACCTCTTCTCGGTCGGTATCGGACCTTCCAGCTCTCACACCGTAGGGCCGATGCGGGCGGCAGGTCGGTTCGTGGACGAGCTGACAGTGACGGGCGGGCTTGCCGCCACCGCAATGATTCGGGTGGACCTCTACGGCTCGCTGGCGGCGACCGGTCTCGGCCACGGCACGTTTCCGGCGGTCATGTTGGGGCTGGAGAGATTCAGGCCCGAGACTATCGATTCCGAGCAGAGGGAGGCGCGACTCGCGACGCTACGTGTCGAGGGCGTGATCCGTCTCGGTGGACTCGTGCCAGTGCCGCTGACCGAGGACGACATCGTCTTGCATCCGCTGACAGTGCTCGATCGTCACCCGAACGCCATGAGGCTCACGACCTTCGACCAGCATGGTCGCGAACTGTATGCGCAAACCTACTTTTCGATCGGGGGCGGGTTCGTCGTCACAGCCGACGAATTCATCGATGGCCCGGGAAACCGAGGTACTCGGGCCCCGATGGCATTCAACTCCGCATCGGAATTGCTGCGGCTCACCGCCTCACATCGGATGGCGATCAGTGACGTCATGCTCGCCAACGAACTCATCGGGCACACCGAGCCGGAGATCCGGTCTCGGCTGCTGCACATTCGTGACGTGATGGTGGCGTGCTACGAGCACGGCGTCTCACGGGACGGATTCCTGCCCGGCCCGTTACGGGTGCGCCGCCGTGCCCGAAACTGGTACGAACGCCTGTCCAACGAGGATCCGAGTCGTGATCCGGCCAAGGCCGAAGACTGGGTGAATCTGGTTGCGCTGGCGGTGAACGAGGAGAACGCCGCAGGTGGCAGGGTGGTGACCGCGCCGACCAACGGTGCCGCAGGCATCATCCCGGCTGTCCTGCACTACGCGACGAACTACACGCGAATGGGTCAACAGGATCCGGAGGAAACAGCCGTCAGATTTCTGCTCACTGCTGGCGCTATCGGGTCGTTGTACAAGGAACGAGCTTCTATCTCGGGTGCAGAGGTCGGTTGCCAGGGCGAGGTAGGCTCAGCGGCCTCCATGGCTGCCGCCGGTCTGGCCGAAATCCTGGGCGGCACACCGGAACAGGTGGAGAATGCTGCTGAGATCGCCATGGAACACAGCCTCGGCCTCACCTGTGACCCCATCGGTGGACTAGTACAGATCCCATGCATAGAACGCAATGCGATCTCGGCGGGCAAGTCCATCAACGCCGCCCGCATGGCGTTGCGCGGCAATGGTATTCACCGCGTCAGCCTGGACGATGTCATCGAAACGATGAGATCCACAGGCCGGGATATGAGCGCCAAGTACAAGGAAACATCGACCGGCGGCCTAGCCGTCGTCGTCACGGTCAACCATGTCGAATGCTGACCGCGCCCGCACAGCCGCCGACCGGATTCCAAGGTGTCTTGACCCGCGACCAGTGGCGTGGCGTCATCGACTTCGCCAGCGCGATAAACGCCAGACGGCGGACAGGCTGCGGTCGGTCTCGCCGAACAGGAAGGCGACGCCACGGATGAGTCCGAGCCGATACGTCTTCGCTTGCAAGTAGCTGACAGCGTGGGCTGTGGCTTCTTCGACGCTTCGAGATCGGGGCCGAGTGATCCAGACGCGTCGCCATGTGCGAGGGATCGAGGAAGCGCTCGAGCACTCGCCTGGCTCAGATGTGCCGTGGATGGCGTGTTGGAGGACGAGGTGCCATGCCACTCGAACACGTTTGTGCCAGCGGGGTGTGCGAGGGGTCGCTCATGGACGCGACCGTCTCAGTTGTGACGACGACCGCGTGTTCACTCGAACGCCTCGCGGTGCCATCGGTGACACAAACGCGTGCGTCTAGCGGCGTTGCTGTCTTATCTGCGCCACGCCTCGGGGCCCGAGTGAGCTGGAACGTCGTCTCAGAGGGTGTTCGAACACGTATTTGTGGCACACGTGACACAAATCCGTGTTCAAGTAGTGCGCGAGAGGGGACTTGAACCCCTACACCGGTTCGCACATGACACATCGGCGTGTTTAAGGATTATTGACCCTGATTACGATAGGGCAGGAGCAAACCAGGGGTCAAATAGCCTTGACCGGCTTGCTTTTCTGTAATTGGTTGGTGGTACGTGTGATTCGGCTCGACTGAATTGCGTCTGTAGTCCGCTGTGTCTGGTGTCCGATGGTGTGCAGTACGCGGTGGCCGAGTTCCTCGCCGAGATCGCTCACGTCGCAGCGGCAGGCCTCGCTGATCCGCAGACCGAGCATGGCCAGGAGCGCGAAGCCCGGCGGGTTGTCCGAATCGCGGGCCGCGCACAGCAACGACTCGAACCGCAGGTGCGAAAGTCCCAGCGTCGGTGATCAGTTCGACCGCGCCTCAGGAAGTTCGAGACTCGCCGCGAGCTCCGATGACCCCGTATAACAGCAGATCCTCGAGTGATGCGGCGAAGCTGTCGACATTATCGATGTCACGGATGCACATCGCGAACAAGGCCGCACCGGCGATGGCATCGAGCAGGGTGTTCGCGTCGAGGCCGGGACGTGCCGATGCACTGTCGCCGGATAGGTAGTCGCCGAGTTCGACGCGGGTCGGGGTGTCCAGGCGGGCGGCGAGTTTCTCGTAGAGTCCGGAGTCCTCGCGCATCTCGGCCATGAGCCCGGGCATGGCGACGCGGGTTTCGGCGGAGCCGAACAGTTGGACGGTCCCGCGGATCACCTTACGAATCTCGCTGATCAGGTCGGGCGCCACCTGGTCGGAGCCGACGTCGGGAAAGACCGCCTTGGCGATGAGGTGAGCCTTGGACGGCCAGCGACGGTAGATGGCCGGGCGGCTGACCCCGGCCCGGGCCGCGATGGCGTCGATGGACGCCGCGGCATAACCCTTTTCGACCAGCAGGGCGCGTGCGGCGTCGAGCACCGCGCGGTCGACCGCGGGATCACGGCGTGGGCCCAGCCGGTGACGTTCGGTCATGAAATTCGTCCCTTGTCCGCGCTAGGTGGAGTCGTTACAGTCTGTCACAGCATTAGTCGTTACATTCTGTAACCGCTGGGGACTCGAGGAGTAAACCGTGTCAGCTGCCCCGCACATCACCGCACTCGCCCAGACATATCGACCGGTTCCACTCCTGCAGGACAAAGTCCTGGTGATATCGGGCGTCGGTCCCGGCCTGGGACACTCGCTGAGCATCGAAGCCGCCCGCATGGGCGCGAACCTGGTCCTGGCGAGCCGCACCGAGCACAAGCTCGACAAGATCGCCGCGCAGGTGCGCGACCACGGCGGCACCGCCCTGGTCGCACCGACCGACATCACCGTCGAAGAGCAGCGACAGTCCCTGGTGGATCGCGCACTCGCCGAGTACGGACGTATCGATTGCCTGATCAACAATGCCTTCGCGATCCCCCCGATGAACCCGATCACCCAGATCGAGATCGACTACCTGCGCACCGCGAACGAGACCAACGTGTTCGCGCCACTGCGCCTTTCGGCATTGTTCGCCGACGCACTGGCGGCCTCGCGCGGTTCGATCATCATGCTCAACTCATGTGTGTCCTACAGCTCGCAACCCGAGTACTCCGGCTACAAGTTGTCCAAAGGCGCACTGCAGCATCTGGCTTCATCCCTGGCCACCGAACTCGGCCCACGCGGCATCCGCGTGAACAGCGTCGCACCGTCTTACGTCTACGAGGACATCAACAAGGCCTACTTCGACTGGCTGGCCAGCCAAGCCGGAGTCACACACGCCGACATCTACCGGGACAAGGCCGCACCAACCGACCTGCAGCGCCTGGCCGAGCCCGAGGAAGTCGCCCGCGCCACGCTGTTCCTGGCCAGTGACCTGGCCACCGCCGTCACCGGGCAGATGCTGACCGTCGACTGTGGCGAGTTCCACCGATGAGCACGGGAGCAATCATGACAAAACGAATCGTCCTGTGGGGCACCGGCGTCGTCGGCTCGATGGTGCTGGCGGAAATCCTGCGCCACCCACGTTTCGAACTGGTCGGCGTCGGTGTCAGCAACCCCGACAAGGTCGGCAGGGATGCCGGAGACCTCTGCGGTGTGCAGGAAACCGGTGTCCTGGCTACGGATTCGGTCGACGACCTGATCGCTCTGCGTCCCGATGCGGTCGTGCACTACGGCCCCACCGCCCAGTTCGCCGACGAGAACATCAGGGTCATCAGCGCATTCCTGCGCGCTGGCATCGATGTGTGCTCGACGGCCATGACACCGTGGGTGTGGCCCGCCATGGACCGGACTCCTGACGTATGGCGTGATCCCATCACCGACGCGTGCACCGAGGGCGGCGCATCGTGCTTCACCACCGGCATCGACCCCGGCTTCGCCAACGATCTGTTCCCCATGACCCTTATGGGCCTGTGCGGTGCGGTGGAGTCGGTGCGGGCTTGCGAACTGCTCGACTACACCGACTATAAAGGCGACTACGAATTCGAGATGGGCATCGGCCATCCGCCGGAATTCCAAGCGCTGCTGGAATATCCGGACCTGCTCATCATGGCCTGGGGGCCGACGGTACCCATGATCGCCAGCGCCGCGGGCATCGAACTCGACGCCATCACCACCACCTGGGACAAGTGGGTGACTCCTGAGGATCGCCCGTCGGCCAAGGGCATCGTGAAAGCGGGCACCGTCGCCGCCATCCGATTCACCATCAACGGCGTCTACCAGGGCCGCGAGGTCATCACCCTCGAACACGTCAACCGCATCGGCCGTGACGCCGCCCCGCACTGGCCCGCCGGAACCCGCGACGACGTCTACCGCGTCGATATCATCGGCTCCCCCTCGATATCTCAGGAGACCCAATTCCGGTTCACCGACGGTTCCGGCCGCACACCGGCCGTGGCGGGCTGTCTGGCCACAGGCATGCGCGCGCTCAACGCCGTACCCGCGGTCAACGAACTACCGCCCGGCTGGGTAACCGCACTGGATCTGCCACTGATTCCGGGCGCAGGCACGATCCGCTGAGTGGCTGCTGCACCTGGAAAGCGAGGTTTCTAGACCGAGCCGCCTTTCACAACCGTCCACTGGGACCGGACTCCCTCGCTTTCCCGAATCGCGTCGAATTGGTGATCGGTCACTGGTTGGCCTCGAAGCTTTGGAGCTCACCGAACTACTCGTCCTCGGCCAAGGCCGCGATGTACTTCTCCGTGTAGCCGCCGGTCTGCTCGTCGTAGACGAAGACGGTCGTACCGAGTACGGCAGGGGAGTGGAACACGACGGTTTCGAAGTCCTCGGACGCCTCGCCTTCGCGGTGTCGGTTCATGGCGGGCTGGTGCAAGATCGTGCCCGCCTGAAGCCGCACCTGACCGACGCCTTCCAGCCCGAAATCGGCCCAGCCCTTGAGGATATAGGTGACCGAATGCTTGAAGTGGGTGTATAGGCGGTTACGAGCTTGCTGATCGGGGCAGACGGGGCATGGTCGCGGGTGCTCGGGGTGACCCTGATCGGCGATGCCGCCCACCTCGCGCCCCCGAACGGCGAAGGCGCGAACACGGCCATGCAGGACGGAGCCGAACTCGGCCAGGCCATCGCCGCGCACCCCGACGACATCGAGGTCGCGCTGGCCGAGTACGAGCAGGCCATGTTCCCGCGCGCCGCCGCCGCAGCAGCAGGCGAGGACATCTACGACATCATGATCGGCGATGTCGCGCCCCACAGCTGGATCGCCATGATGAACGACGCCGACCAGACATCGAACATGGGGCACGTACACCGAGCAATGCGACCGCCCGCGCCGAACAACCCGGCCGACCGAGACACGAACCGTCACACCCACCCCTTCGATCAATGACGCCCGCTTCGCTGAACTTGTTGCAAAACAACAATATTCAGCCGGTCCCGGTTCTATTGCCCCCTGTGCTCTCGACCGCCACCGACACGCGCTCAGCGGCACTATCGTGTGTTTGCTGCGGATTCCCATGATTCTCGTCCGGGTCGACTGCCAAACCACGGCGTTGCGACAACACAAATTCGGATCGGCCACTATCACAGGAATTGGGCCACGATGAGATCGGCGGCAGCCCTTTCCATCTACGTCATCGACCCCGGGCGAATACGACGCGGTGACCAGCTCGTCGACCCAAATATGTACGTAATAGCCGGCTAGTATCACGTAGTCCCGCTGCGTCGTCGGCGCACTGGCCGAGTTTGTTGCGGGCGTCGGCTTCACCGAGGCGGTTGCCGAGGTCGCGGTGGATGGCGAGTACCTGCAGGTAGAGGTCGGCGGCCGCGGAATACTCATCGAGCACGTAGCGTGTCCGGCCGAGATTTCCCAGGGCCGTGGGGTAGCTGGCCTTGAAACTGTTGTCGCGGCCGATTCAGCAGGACGCGGCCCGGTCGAGCAGCAGCGTCCGCTCGGCCTCGTTGGCGGTCATCGCCGCGGCCAGTTCGAATTCCGAGCGTGCCTCGTCGCGACGTTCGAGCTTGAGCAGTAGATCACCCCGGACAGCCGGCAGCAGGTGGTAGCCGCGTAGGGCGGTGACGTCGGACAGCTCGTCGACGATGGACAGCGCGAAATTTCTCCGCCCGGGATCTTGGGCTCCCGCCGACAGGGGCCGGTATCGGCTGGAGGACCTGCTCATCTGGGGCGGAACAGCTGCGGCCGACACTCTGTGCTGGATCACGACGGACCAGAACCCGGATCGATGGCCGGTCGCGGTGTACTCGCGCATGAACCACGAGTGGTCGGTGTACCCGTGCGGAATGGCCGAGTTCCTGCTGAAACTCGTGCGCAACGAGTGGCAACCAGGGCCGATCAGCGACACCTCGCTCGAGGGCCTGGCGGACCCACATTTCCTGCACGACAAGGACGAGGCAGCCGCATACGAGGCGGGGCTGGACCCCTGGGAGTACTGATCCGCACGACCTGCTCAATCCCGCTCGAAGAACTTCGTCTGGTAACGGCTCGCCACCCGAACGCACATTGGCAGGAGCGCACGTTCCAGTTGGCGGTGATGTGGTTGAGGTGTAACCGATTTCGTCCCAAATTTTCAGTCAACACGGATCACGATGGCTGTGGCGTTGTCGCCTCCGCCCGCCGTATCGCTGGCAGACTCAGCGCAGGTGGGCGACGAAGTCGCCACCCTGCAGAGCGCGAGCCAACCCACCCGAACATCCGCACATCGGCATGAGCGCGCACAGTTGGCGGGCCCAGTCGGGCGAGATGATCTCGGCCCGTTGATCTTCGGAGCGCTCGTGCTGGTCGGTTCGGTCAGCGCGGTATGCGGCAATGTAGTGCGTTTCGGACGCGGATCGTGGATTGGCTGCGGCGGGCGTACACAGTCGGCGCATGCTCTTCCGAGGGGTCGCGTTGGCCGATTCACCGCCGAGCAACTCAATGGAGGCGGGCGGATTGTCAAACAAATCGAGGGTGCCCACGGTGACCGGTTGACGCGAACCTGGGCTGCCCAGAGACCCGGCTGAATGACTGGACAGTAGGCTAGCTTGCAGGATCAGTGCACATGAAACGCTTTTGACGGGTAGGAGGTCGGACGCATGGCACGTACACGCGACGCCGAGCAGTCGGGTGCGGCGCGGCGTGGTCGGATTCTGGCCGCGGCGATGTCCATGTTCGCCGAGAAGGGGTATCGCGGGGCTTCGCTGGCAGCGGTCGCCGAGGCGGCGGGCATTACCCGGTCCGGTGTGTTGCACCATTTCTCCAGCAAGGAGGCGCTGCTGTCGGCGGTGCTGGCCGAACGCGATCAGCAGGCGTTCGACGCGGTCGAAGTCGATCGCGAGTACGAGGGGCCGGCGGTGCTGCGTGCCCTCGAGATCGTGAATGATTTGGCCGAGCGGAACCGGGCTGAACCTGAGCTCACCCGGCTGAGCCATCTGGCTCTCTTCGGCTCTGCCGACGCCCCAGATGTGGCGCATGAGTGGTCGAATCAGCGCATCCGGACCTACCGCGACAACCTGGCCGGGGTGATCGAGCAGAGTGCCGCCGCCGGCGATATTCGCGCCGATGTCGATGCCGAGGCTGCCGCGCTGCTGGTGGTGGGCGCGCTCACCGGCCTGACCGAACTCTGGCTGCGCGACGACTCGCTGGACATGGTGGGCGCGGTCCGGATGCTCACCGGCCTGCTGCGCCGGGATCTGGCGCCGGAGCAGGACTGACAGACTCACCGTCCCGGTCCCACCGGGCGATCCAGGTCGGCATTGGCGACCAGGTCGCCGGTGAACCGTTCCCGCAGGAACTGCTGCGCCGTGGCCTGCCGCTTCGACGCCTCCGCGGCGTGCTCGCCGCTCGGGTCGCGCACGGTGACGACGGTCGTGCCGCCGCGCCGCCAGGCCGCGACCAGATCGTCGGCCTGGGCGACCGGCACGACTTCGTCCGAGTCGGATTGGTAGTCGAGAATGGGCATCGTCGGTGCGGCGCCGCCGAGCGAATTCCGTTGCAGCGCTTCGGTCAGTCGGGTGTCGTCGTGGTACCGGTCGGCGGTGGCCGCGGCCAGCCGCCAGAACGGGAAGCGAATCAGCAGTTCGATCACGCACGCATCGGCGGCGGCCGCGGTGTCTGCCCGGCCGCGCTCGTTGAGCAGCTCGTCGAACCGGGCGTCGGGGAACTCGCGCTGATACGACACCAGCACGCCGACCAGAAAGCCCGAGAACACCCCGCCGTCAACGTTGTTCATGACCGCGGGCAGGCTCGCGGGTACCCCGCCGAGGGCGGCTCCGGCGAAGGTGAGCTCAGGCGCGTAGGCGGGCTGTAGTTCCGCCGCCCAGCCGGTGGCCGCCGCTCCGCCGGAGTATCCGTCCAGCGCCCAGCGGGTATCCGGTCCGAGCCCGGCGGGCGTGAATGCCCCGGCGGCCCGAACCCCGTCCAGGATGGCGTGCCCGGACTGCGGGCCGGTGAGGAATGCCGACTTTGGCCCCTCGAAGTCGGGTACCGCCACCGCCCAGCCCTCGGCCAGCATGGCGGCTATCTGATCCCCGGATTGCAAAGTGCCCGTGGCTATTCCGTAGGAGGGCGCGCACCGGGTGCCGGTGGAGTCCTCCGGAATCTGTTCGGACACGGCGGGCCGGGAGCCCGGACCGGTCCATGGCGCGGTCGGCACCAGCAGCGTGGTGACGCCCAGCTCCGGGTTGCCCAGCGAATCATTGGTGCGATACGACACCTGCCAGGCCCGCACCGGGACCGTCAGTCTGGTTCCGATCTCCCGCCCCGCCACTACCTGGCCGTTGCGCAGGGAGCCGATGTCGGGTGGCGGGGCGTAGAACGGATCCTGGTCCGGCACAACGGAAACAGTGACGGTGGAAGGTTCCTCGGCGGACACCGGTACGGTGGCGGACATCGGCAGGGTGGCGGCCGCCGCGGCGACGGCCAGTGCGGCAGCGACCGCAAGACGTGAAACCATGAAATGCGCTCTCTCGGTTTATGGTCGAATCGTCGGCCCGCCGCCCCACCGGCCGTTACGGGGTTGTCAGTTACCGGATCCGCTGCTGCTGCCGGACCCTCCGGCGCTGCTGCCCGACGCCATCGGGGGCATGCGCAGCACGGCATCGGGGACGCCGGTGCCGTTCGGATCGAGCACGCCGCCCTGGTGGGCGTACATGCTCTCGCCGGGTGCGGCATTCACCGTCGAGATGTAACGCCACACGCCGTCGGCCAGTGCGGCGCCACCGGCGACGAGCGTCCCCAGCAGCCCGCCCGCGCCCGCGAAGGCGCCGATGGCAGCGGGTGCGGTCGCCACGCACGCGGGCCCGACCACCAGGCACGAGCCCAGACCGATGACCGCGCCGACCGCCGCGCCGAGCAGCGCGCCCGCGATCGATCCCAGCGGCACCTTGGCCATATTGGCGGCGAAGTCGTTGACTGCCAGCTGTTCCTCCATGGGGGAGGCGACCGGTTTCAGCCCGGTATCGGGTGTCAGTGTGAGGGCGCGCCCGAAGTCCGTGACCTGGTACCGCATCGGATGCAGCACGCCGTCGAGCAGATATCCGGTCGGCAGGCTGAGGACGGATTGCCCGTCCAGGGCATGGATTTCGACTCCCTGCCCGTCGGCGGTGCCGGTGAACAGTGCGTGATCGAGCACCGCCAGCACCGAGTCGCCGACCACGCGGGCAGCGATAGTGGGCTCGACGGCGCTGGGGTCGGGCTCGGCGAGGGCGGTGCCGGTCCCGGCGGCGACCGCGCAGATGGTCAGGGAGGCGACGGAAAGCGTTGCGCGAAGGTTCATCTCGGAATTCCTCGGTGCTTTCCGGCTCAGTTGCCCTCGGCCGGCGCGGCCGGAACGCCTGGCCTACCCTGGAGGTCCTTGGCGTAAATGCTCTGTCCTGGAGCCGCATTGAGCGTCGTGACGTACTGGTAGACGGCGTAGGCGGCCGCGGGTCCGCCGCCGATGACCAGCCCGGCCAGGCCGCCGACGCCGCCCACCAGGCTCACGATCGGCAACACCGCGACGATGCAGCCCAGACTCAGGACCACGCAGGACGCGCCCGCCACGGCGAAACCGACGCCGATGCCGATGGCCGCGCCGATGGCGGTGCCGATCAGGGTGCCCACCGAGGTGCCGATGCTGACGGCGTTGATCATGTCGTTCATGGCCAACTGGTTCTCCAGCGGCGAGGCGACGGGAGTCAGCGGCGCGGCGATAGGACTCAGCGGCGAGCGGTCGACGGCCGTGGCGTCGGGCGTCAGGCGCAGCATGCGGCGGTCGTCGGAAACCTGCTGGCGAATCGAGAGCCGCTGCCCGTCGATGGTGTAGGCCAGCGGTAGCGAGTCCAGCACGGTGCCCGCGTCGTCGCGGATGCCGATGGCGTCCGCGGCGGCCGGGGTGAAGGTGCCGTGGTCCAGGCTGACCACCACGGTGCCGTCGGTCAGGCCGGCGTGGTAGCCGACGGGTGAGACCGATTGTTCGGGAGCCGCGTTCGCGGTGGCCGCGGTCACGGCGACACCGGCGACTGCACAGGCGGCGATTAGGCCCGCGCGACGATTCTTCATGGGAATACCTCAATTGTTCGTACTGCCTTACCGCCGGAGAGCATACCGACTGATGAGTCAGTCTGCTATAAAATCGCCAAACGAAAAATAGGCACATTCCGTGCGGAAAGGATTCCGACAATGCATCGACGCTCTGAGGTAGCCGGCACATGACCCCGAAGCTGCCCGCCGAATTCCTGTGGGGCGCGGCCACCTCACCGCATCAAACCGAGGGAAACAACATCGGCAGCGATTGGTGGGCCCTCGAAAACGCCGAACACCCGGTCGTTCCCGAGCGCAGCGGCGACGCTGTCGACAGCTATCAGCGCTACCCCGAGGATATGGCCCTGCTCGCGGGAGCGGGCTTGAACGCCTACCGGTTCGGCGTCGAGTGGGCGCGTATCGAACCCGAGCGGGGACAGGTCTCGCTCGCGGCGCTCGCCCATTACCGCCGCATGATCGACACCGCGCTCGACTGCGGTCTCACACCGGTCGTCACGCTGCACCACTTCACCGGCCCGCGCTGGTTCGCCGAACTGGGCGGTTGGACGAACCCGCACGCGGTCGGACATTTCGCCCGGTTCGTGAGCGCCGTGGCGCCGATCCTGGGCGACGTGCCCTGGGTGTGCACGATCAACGAGCCGAACATGGTCGCCACCATGGCGGGCGCGCAGCGCGCGGTTCCGGACGCGGAAGCCGTGCGGGCCTTCGCTTCCGGCGCGCTGCCCGACCCGGACCCGGACGCCGCCCGCATACTGATCGAGGCCCACCACATCGCCACCGAGATCGTGAAGACCGAGACCGACGCCGCGGTCGGGTGGAGTGTCGCGCAGCAGGCGTTCGTCGCCGCCTCAGGCTGCGAAGAGCAACTGGCACAGGCGAATCGGCTGTGGGAGGACCCGTACCTGGAGGCCGCCCGCGACGACGATTTCGTCGGCACCCAGGCGTACACCAGCCGGGTGGTGGGCCCCGACGGTCCCATTCCGCACGCCGAGGATCCCGGCAACACCCTCACCGGCTGGGCCTATCGGCCGGACGCACTGGGCATCGCGGTGCGCCATGCCTGGCGGGTCACCGGCGGCACTCCGGTGCTGGTCACCGAGAACGGCATCGCCACCGCCGACGACACCCGGCGCATCGCCTACACCACCGCGGCACTCGACCACCTGCGCCTGGCCGTGGCCGACGGCGTCGCGGTGCGCGGTTACCTGCACTGGTCGGCGCTGGACAATTACGAATGGGGCCACTGGCGGCCGACTTTCGGGCTCATCGCGGTGGACCGCAAGACCTTCGCTCGCACACCCAAACCCAGCCTGGCCTGGCTGGGCTCGGTCGCCCGCGAGAACGTACTGCCCGTCGTCGCCGGTCAGGAAACGCGGCCGTGCTGATCTACAAACTGGGCCGTCGCTACATGCTCCGGACCTCCATCGCCATGCGCGCCTCGCAATTCGCCGAGCTGCCGGCGCCCACCGGGCGGGTGGTGTTCTTCGGCGACAGCATCACCGAGGGCGGCCTGTGGGACGAGTGGTTCCCGCAGGTGCGTCCGGTCAATCGCGGGATCGGCGGCAATACCGTCGATGATCTGCGAGCCCGCCTGGATACCGCCATCGACGCACCGGCGGCCGTCTTCCTGCTGGTGGGCACGAATGATCTCGGGCTGGGCCAGACGCCCGGTCAGGTCGCCGAGAATCTGCGCGGGCTGGTCGCCGAGATTCGTGAGCGGGCCCCGCACGCGCCATTGTTCGTGCAGAGCGTCATGCCCCGCCGGGTGAAGTTCGCCGAGCGGATTCGCGAATTGAATTCCGTCGTTCGAGAAATCGCCGCGCAGGGCGATGCGGTGTACATCGATCTGTGGCCTGCCCTCGCCGACGTCAATGGCGCGCTGCGGCAGGAATTCACGCGTGACGGGCTGCATTTGTCGGGTGCGGGGTATGCCGCCTGGATCGAGGTGCTCCGGCC
>NZ_JBSGEQ010000075.1:0-14631 GCF_053602975.1 Nocardia sp. NPDC004278 | reverse complement strand
CCAGCTCGTCCCACTGCTCCTTGTCCCGATGGATCCAGCCTGTCATCAACTCGCTGATCGCCCAGCGGTCTTCGATTCGGTTGTCGCTCATGGCTTCCCACCATGCCTCAACACAGCTCAGCCCGCACCCCTACCGGGCGGGCAGACCGGCATAGCCTGCCGCGTCGGCAGCACTCCGCCACTGTCGCGGATCGGCCGAGCCACATCGCGCCCTCGACGTACTGCATCGCAAACCCACAGCCGATAGCCCTCGATACCACGGTCGTACCGTCGGCGGTTGCAAGGAATCTCGAGCATGGTGGCCAGGCCTTCTTCACGCATCGGCACCAGACAGAAGGTGCCATCGCACAGAGCCCGAACCAAAGCCGTTCACGCAACCACCCCGCACTACCCCACCGCCGCGTGATGCAGCTCCCGATGCTCCACCCACGGACGCTGACGCTCCTCCTCACTCATCGCCAACAACTCCCGCAACTTCCCCCACGCCACCCCATCAGTCGGCGTATACACCTGCATCCACGCATGCGGCAACGACGGCAAACTCATACTCGTCAAAAACATCTCCAACTCCCCCACCGCCAAATTCCGGATCTGCTTCATCCGACTCGCCGGAACCGCCACATCATTACGAGCCCACAAAGACGCGAAACTCTCACTCTACGAACACAAATCAGAGATGAAATCCTCCCAACCCGGATCACCCAGATTCTTCGCATACGAACCACGCAAGTATCCGACCATGCGCCGCAAGTCATCCCAATTATGGTGCAGCACTCCGGAGTCAGAAACACCCGACGCGCCACATTACGTTCACCCCGCACGAAACCCGGGCACAACGCCTCATAGGACTTATTGTGAGCCAGCACGTCATAACGCGGACTGAGCACCACACCCGGCAACGGCTCCAAATGATCCAGAATCACCTGAAGCTCTTCCGGCAGAGCAGTTCCCGCATGCGCCGTCGGCACCGTCGACACATCCGCCAACCGATACAAATGCGCCTTCTCCGCCGCATCCAACGAAAAAGTCCGCGCCACCGCATTCAAAACCTGCACGCTGACATTGATTTGGCGCCCTGTTCCAGCCAGGAGAACTTCGGAAAGGGGTAGCTATGAGAGACGTCTGCACTAGAGCGTAAAGATGCCGCTCGGACCCACCTGTCGCGTGGATGAACTTCCAAGACAGCCGTATAGCCGACTTAACGCGACACGAACTCTCAGGGGGTCGGTCTGGCCGGAGCCGCGCGGAAGAAGCCGCTGCCGCGCGCGGGACTCGCCTGGCGTCATAAAAGCCGTTGATCGACGCCAATTCTCCGGCAGGCTGGCCCGATTAGCCGACGCCCTGCCCAGGCCGGGCGTGAACCGCTCGTCGGGACTCGTACCAGGTCTCGCCAACCGGTTCGCCCGCCATATTCCAACTCCAGGAGATCGTCGGCGTGATGCGCAGGTAGTGGCCGGGGGCCACCATGCCCACCCGCTCAACAGGTCCGCCCGCCTCCCCGTACACCCGAATGCCACGCGCGACAAACGGATCGGACGAGACCATGTCGTCCACGACAAGGGCGACCTTCTGATGGCCCTGCCCGACATTGCGGAACTTGCGAGTGCGCAGAACAGAGGCACCCGAGCCTCCCACCCAGAAGCCACTCCCGTCGAACTCGAAGGCGACCGGGACCACATCCGGCTGCTCTTCGGCGCAGAGACTGGCAAGCCGGGCGAGCGCCTGTGACTGCAGAAAGGCGACCTCTTCATCGGTGAATGACACGGGCGGCTCCTTCGGACGACCTAAGAAGACGACAACGACTCAGCCGCGGATGGACCCACTGCGAGACCGGCAGCGGAGTCTGCGACCTCCGCCGCTCGTTGGGGTAGGGGCCGGGAGCCGTCGGCACGGACGTCCAGTTAGCGGCCCACACCTATCGAGCTTGAAAATGTGGACAGGTTGCAGGGGATGTTGCCGGGGTAATTGACGCACGGCGGTGGTGCATCAACCGCGGTTGCCGAGTCGGTCACCGCCGGGGTCAATGGCAAACCCTCCGCCGCGGCGGGTGCGGTCATCACCAGTGGTGCCGCAATGAGTCCGATAGTGGAGACCCAGAATTTCAAGCCGGGTTTCGTCATCGAATACCTTTCAGCCGTGTTCGAGTTGACATGAGCGCTTCATCTTAGATGCGGTGAACAGACCGTGACAGCCCTTCCGATCGACAAGCTGCGCGCAGCCGTCCATCAGGCCTGCTCATACTTGCATTTCGGTGCAATATCCTGCGTTCCAAGTGATTTCGGCACGCTTACGATCGCTCCGTAACGCCGAAGTGTTGCCCCGGTCAACATCCCCGTGGGGATCACCCTCGGTGTCTCTGCCCCAGACCGAACAAAGACGTCGTGCACAGACGGTTTCGACATTCACCCAGACGGTCGATTGACGTGGCCCCGGTTGACCGAGAGTCCGATGGCCAACGGAGCCGGAAACCAACGTCGTTCGAACAAGCAGATTCTGCTGCCGCGGAACAGTCCGGAGCGGGTGCTCGCCGACAGGGCTTACTCGTCGGCGAGTACCCGGACCCTGTTGCGGCACAAACATATCCGCGCTGTCATTCCAGAGCGGGCCGATCAGATCGCGAACACCGGAAACGACGTGGCCGTGCTGGTGGGCGAACACCTGGGTTCGACTCGACTGCTTATCGGTTCTCGTGCGGACTGGCGTAGTGACGAAGGCGGGAATGCGGTCGGGCGGCTCCTCGCCGGTCGCGCCGAACTCGACGACCCGCATCATCGACGGCAGGAACGTCCGCACCGCCGCCAGCTCGCTGCCAGTTCCTCGAGCCGCTGCCCGTCCAACTTGGCGTCGCCGACCGGCACAAGTTCATCGGTCACCGCCACCGCCCTGCGCAGCTCGCCCTTGGTGACGGCGTTCTCGATCTGGTCCCAGATCATCTCCAAACTCAGATCCGGCCCAACCTCCGTCCACAACGGTTGCAGCAGTTCGTCACCACCTCGCCGTCAGCGTGCGCGCGGTCACCGATACGGCGTCCGCACCGCTGGACTGGCAGCTGTTCATGCCCCAAAGCTGGAACGACACCGCCGTGGAAGCACCTGCGGAGCGGGCGGGGATCATGGCACGCCGCGCCAAGGCGGCGATCCCCGAAGGCGAGCATCACCGACCTGCCCTACGCCGTCGCCGTCATCAACGCGCACCGGGTTCACCACATTGACCCGGCCGGTTTGGGGCCTGTATTCATCGAGAACGTTTACGCGGTATCCGGTGCGGTTGTTGACCAGCAGCTCGTCGGCCGATTCTGTGCGGGCGGAGCGGCGTGTGGTGCCGCCGGCCGGCCCTGCTCGCGCCCACGCTCACGGCGCCGCGGCAACGGATCCGAATCTGCGCTCCCGCGGACCCAACGTTTCGTGACCCACGGCGGTTGATCCCTACGAACACCCAGTTCGATAAGGAGGAATCCGCCATGATGCAGAACCCCGCCACCCCTGGCGACTTTGCCCATTCACACCCGGTGCCGCCGCCCAGCGGCGGGACCGCCATCACGGCCGGGGTGCTCGCCTGCCTCGGCGGTACGCACCGGCTGCTGAGTATTCTTGTGCTCATCGTCGGGATAGCGATGTTGAGCGACCTCGACGCGGAGGGCGAAACCAATGGGGCGCAAGTGCTTTTCGCGATCTCGATCCCGGTCTTCTTGCTCGTCGGTTCGCTGTTGCTGGCTGGCGGCATCCAGATGTTTCGCAAGCATGCCTCGGCCCGTCGGCTGATCGTCATCGGCTGTGCGGTCGACATCGCCTACAGCATCATCGAGGCAGTGGTCGTGCTTGCCGTTGCCGGAGCCTCCGATGACTACGGTGTGATCGGCAGCCCGCTGTTCGCCATATTCGTGGCCGTGTTCCCGATCGCCACGATCATCCTGACCTCGGCGACATCGACCACGCGGTGGCTCGAGTATCGGGCATAGGATACCGAGAGACGACAGGGAGCCAGACCACATGAGCGCGCCACTCGATCCCGCCCAGGCCCGTGATATTTCCTTTGCCGCCCTGCTGCGTGTGGTGTTGCACGAATGTGCGCAGGCTCCGCTCACGCTGCTCACCGCCGATACCGAACCGGCCGTCATCCGGATCGCCCGCGGTGGTGAGCAGCGGGAGCAGGCATTCGCCGAAATGCTGGTGGAGGCATACGAGTCGGCGAGCGAGATGCTGCTGGCCCGCATCGCCAAGTTGACGCGCAGCCGTGCCGATGCCGACGACATAGTCCAGACCGCGTTCATGCGGGTGTACGCGCGCTGGCCGGACCACATCACCGACGTCGAAGGGCTCCGGAAGTACCTGTGGACCACGGCGGAAAACCTGGTGAAGGATGCCATGGTCCGGACTGCGAAGGACCGGGAACGGCTGGATTCCAATGGGCACGAACGCCTCTCGGTCCTCGCCGACCATGCCGGCCTGCCCTTCGACGACATGATCGCCTTGCGGGACATGCTGATCCGGCTCTTGGACGCACTGCCGCCGAGGGAACGCCAGGCGGTCATCATCTACACCTACGAGGGAAACACCTACAAGGAGACCGCTCGGGTCATGGGCGTGGCGGAGGGCACCGTCAAGGGATACGTCCACGATGGACTGTTGCGGGTCCGCAAATACCTCGAAGAGCAGGTCGCTTGATCGTCAGATCCCTCGGCAGGGTGGGGTGTTGTCGGCACCCACCGGGAGCTGGTCACGTTCGGCCTGGGTGTAGTCGCGGTCACTGATCGCGCAGAGCCGTCCCAGTACGTCATCGCGGTCGAGATTGATCGTGTACCGTCCGACACCTCCGCTGCCGGAGTACCTGCCGGGATTCAGCGCATACAGGGCATCTCCGGAGAGATCCCCATACTGCTGACCCGAGATCGTCACATCGAAGATCTTTGCGCTGCGATCGAAGTCCCAGATCTCGAGTGTCCCGAGGTGGTCGACCACCAGCAGACCATCGTCGGTCATGCCAACCCCATTGCCCGACGGAAACGGTTGTGCGGAAGGAGATTCCACACCGCTGTCGAAGTTCTCCACGGTGTCTTCCCCGGAGTCGTACCTGATGTATATGTGTGGAGCGGTAGGGCTGACGAAGGCATCCTGCCTCTTGCCGCGATCGATCGGTTTGACGGGTACCGTGCGGAGCACTCGTCCGTCATCCAGGGCCCGGACGGTGTCGCCGTCGATGTTCTCGGTGAAGAACTGGTCGTTGTGCGTCGGGACGAGGGCCGCCTGCGCGCCAGCCCGTACCATCCACACCAGTTCGTCGGTGTCGCGCCAAGTCCGCACGGTCTGGCCGAGCTGTTTCCCATCGCTGATCCGCCACCGGGTGACCGAGCCCGCATGGAAGACGGCCAACTCGTCGTCGCCGGGCTGCATGATGGATGTCGGTCGCCGCAGTCCAGGTCCGAGTTCGGGCGGGACAGGTAACGAAATACGTTGCTCGACACCGAGTCCGGGCAGCGCGTAGATGGTGATGCCACCCGTCGCACCGGCCACGACGAAATGCTTCCCGTCGCCAGTGATCCGGTAAGCAGATTCGGGCGGAATCGAACCACGCACGGCAACAGCCACCGAGATACGCGCGACTTCCCTTATGGCGGGGGTCATTTCGACGATACGCACCGTTGCGTTCACATCTTCTGGGCCGCATGCGACTTCCACAACGAACGAGCCGTCGGGACTCCACTTGACAATCCGCTGTTCGGTAACCGGCCCGGCGAACACGTTCATGTCCGAGATCGCCACGGCAGGCGCGAAGCGGAGCAGGCCACTCGGCGTGAACAGTGCCAGCCTCGGGCCGTCGTCGGCATGGGCGACCAGTACAGTGGCCGACATATCCCGAGGGCTGGCTGTTTGGACAACGAATGCCTGGCCGGTCCCTAGGTCGATGAGGTGAGTCTGGCCGAGCGTATCGCCGGCGAGGATATTCGTCGACCACGCGTACCGTCCACTGCTATCGACGGCCCACTTGCAATCCTCGGTCGTCGAGCCCGAGCCGCGCGGCGTCCGTAGACGTTCGGCCCCCGTCAGCGCGTCCGAGACGACCAGTTGGTCGTTGGAACATCCGACGACCAGGCCGGTCGAGGTGATCTTACCGGTCGGTAATTCCCGAATCGGCTGTCCAGTCCTGGCGTCGCGCACGACGTTGCGCGTGATCCCGATTTGCGACTCGCGCATCACGATCATGGTGCCGGTCGGGTCGACAAAGTCCGGAAACTGGGCGAAATCTCCCAGTGGAGGCGGGGAAGAGACCAGAACAGGCCCGGCACCCGCCATGTCATACACCTCCAGCAGGTCGGTGTGCTGGGCCTGCTGCAATTCTGCCCGTTGGACCTGCGCTCGGTTGAGTCGCACCGCGAGCCAGCGCCCGGTCTGATCCCAGCCGGTCGACACGCCATTGGGCAGCAGCGGCGCAGGCTCCGGCGGACGGACCAACGCAGGACCGGTGCGGTTTCGAACATCCCAGACGGCGACCGCACCATCGTCGGTCACCACGGCGAGTGCGGAGCCGTTCCGGCTCAGGTTCAGCGAGGCGACCTTCCCGGCGGTCGGTGGAAGTCGCCACGGCATCGGCTCATCGCCGAGCAGACCGGCCCAGACTGTGACGTCGCGGCCCTCGGCGACCGCGACCTCGGACCCGTCGCCACTTGCCGCCCCGAATGTCGCATCGCGCCACAGGCCGGTCCGGTAATCCGTGACGGACGACAACCGCACCTGCTGATACAGCAGTGCCGTCCGCACCATCTCGTCGTCCGGCGCATACCGCGCTGCGGCCTGCGCGAATTGCAGCGCCTTGTCCAGGTCGGAGTCGGCCACCCGCATGGATTCCGCCGCGAGGCTGCGCCCCGCCTGCAACCGCAACTGCGCCGCGCGAGCCACACTGCTCCGGTAGGCGACCACCGCCATCGACGTGGCCACGACCACCAGAACGGTGAGCGCTGCGGCCACCACCCGCAGGCGCCGCACCTCCCGCCCACGCAGCCGGCGGCTGGCCGCGATGAATTCCCGATGTGCTTGCGGCACATCGGATTCCCGGTCCTCGAGGTGGTCCTCCGCGGCTTCGAGGGCGGTGCCGCGCAGCAGCGCGTCGTGCTCGCGACCGCGCCGTTCCCAGTTGTCGAGGTCCTGCGCGAGGTGTTGCTGCCACGCGCGGAAGTCGCGGTCGGACTGCAGCAGGTCGTGCAGCCGTTCCCAGTTGTCGATGAGCGCTTGGTGTGCGAGCTCGACAGTGTCCGCGCCGTTCTTGTCGCGGCCGACGACGACCAGGCGGTCGAGCGCCAGCCGCCCGGCCACACCGCGGAGTTCGGGATACTCCCGCATCGGCAGCACCGCTCGGAGGAATCCGGCGCCGCTCGAGGTCGGCACCGCGAGCAGTTTCAGAAGCCGTTCCGCGTCGGCCCGCTCGGCGGGATCGGTGAACTGCGCCATGACTTGCTCGGCCCGCCGGGCGATGGAAACCTCCACGCTACCGACGTTTTCGTAATCGGCGAGGGTGATCCGGCCGCCGGTGTGCCGGGCCCACAGGTCCGACAGCACCGACGCCAGCAACGGCAACCCGCCGGGCTGGTCGAAAACACCGTCGATCAGCCGCTGCACCACCGCATCGTCCAGCATCACTCCGGCACGGGCGGCGGGGCGGCTGATCACGTCGCGCAGTTGGGCACGGCCCAGCGGGGCCACCGCAACCGTGGTGCCGCCGAGGAATTCGGCGAGTTCGGCGTCGAGTAGATCGTCCAACGCGTCCCAACGCAACGTCAGCACGATCGCCAGGCGCCCCTCGGTGTCGGCGCGGGTGAGCTCGAGCAACGCCTGCAGTAGCGCACGGGCCTGCCGCGGGGCCGCCACGGCCAGATCTTCGAACTGGTCGACGAACAACACCGTGCCGCTCGGTGGAAGCTGTTGCAGCAGTTCGGCCGCGTCATCGTCGTCGGGCGCGGGCCCGGCCTGCTCGATCAACCAGGTCGACAGTGGCTCGTCCGCGGCGATGCCGGAGCCGATCGCGCGCACACCGGATTCCGTCGCGGCGTCACCGCTGAGCCGGAATACGACGACCTGCCGCCCCTGCTGCCGCAATCGCGGTATCACCCCGGCTCGGATCAACGAGGACTTCCCGGTACCGGAACGTCCGACCACCGCGGCGAAACCGCTCTGCCGCAGGGTCTCCCGCACCCGAGCGATATCGTCGTCCCTACCGTAGAAGAACTCTGCGTGCTCCTCGTCGAACGGCGCCATACCGCGATACGGGCTCGACAGCAGCGCCGGATTCAGCCGCAGCACCTCGTCGATGGGAAGCATGAACGCGGTGCGGGTGTAGCGGCGGCGGTCGGCGGCGACCGCCATTCCGGTCACGGCATGCGCCTCGGTGTCCCAAACGGCGGCTCCGCTGAACCCCTCGGTGATCGGCTGCCCGCCGGTCGCTGCCTGCAGCTGTACCCAGCCCTGGCTCTGCGGGGCCCGAAACTCGCCGGACACCCAGACGCCGCCGGGCATCTCGGCCGGAAATCCGAACATCCGGAACTCCCCACCCCAGGGCTGGTCGGCGGGCCAGAACGGCAGCGGCGCAATGGAATCCGGGGGCGAATCGAGGAGCTCCAGGATGGCGATATCGCCGCGGCCGTCCTCGCGGATGCGGGACCAGTGCCGAATCTGGGCGAGCATCGGAACTGCGGCATCCGCCGACGGAAAGTCCACGGCCACAGGCTCTTCGGGCACTTTGTCGTCCGTCGGTTCCCGGCCCAGTGCCGCCGACACGACGTGCGCGCACGTCGCAATCAGAGTGGGCCGCACCAGAAATCCCGCGCCGACCACATCGCCGGTGGGCGTGAGAATCCGCACTGAGGCCCAGCCGAGCCGACCGGTTTCCGCAATCTCTTGCACGCGTCGAACCCTCCCGGGGAAGTTCGGCAAGCGTAGCAAATCCGCCGATGGTGTGAAGGAATCGTCGCCGAGCACGGGCAGGCGACCGGAGACCGGAATTCCCCACGGACCGAACGGCCCTCGGCGCGTAGGGAAGTCCTCAATCCACGAGCACAGTTGCCACTGTGCCGGCCAGCAAGACAAAGATTCCGATCAGGACGACGACCAGTCCGTGCGCAAACACCAAGATCGCCAGCGGCACTCCTACACAGAGGAGGGGGAACGCGAACTCGCGGACACCGTCCAGTGCTCTTCGGGCTGACCGCTGGATCCACAGCGGTGTCGGGCTTGCTGCCACAGGTCTCGGGCTGGGACCGGACAGCGAAGTCCACGACGGGACAGGCCAGGGCGAGGCATGTCTCCGGGCGGAACTTTCCGACGAGGTGCCCACGGTGAGGCCCGAATAGGCACGAACCATGTCTTCCACCTGTCGATACCGCTTGACCCCCGGTAACCCATACACCACTCCAGGGACCTGCTCCCACAACGCAACGAGACGCGCCGCCTGTGCTCGCCAACCGGAGTCGCCCTCGACCACCCGGCCCTCGAGCGCAATGACGCCGACGATCGTGGCGGACTCCCAATACTGCCGCCGTAGGTGGTTCAGATCTCGGAAGCTGTACACGCCACAGGTACAGCCGTCGGCCGGAGCTTGATGCCGCGCGCCCGTGATGCACTCGGCGATACACGTTCCGTCGCGCCACGCGGTGCCGTCGCCCCGCTTGAACACCGGCCGCAGCGTCCCGTGGTAGACGGTGAACGTCCGGAGCCCGTAGACGCCGACCACCGGCTCGGCGGCGGAATCCGGCTCAGCGTAGAACTCCCGCATGTCGGCGTCGGGGGCTTGCAGGGATCCGACAACGCGAAGCACATCCTGGATCGGGATCATGTAGGCGGTGCGGGTGACCGATCGCCGGTCCGGGACCGTCGCCATACCGATCACTGTGTTCGCCCCGCCGTCCCAAACGGGGGCACCACTGCAACAGTCGGAGATCGGTGGCATATGGTGCGCGACTTCCAGCGCTACCACACTCATATCCAATACCGGGGTCCGGAAGTCGCCGCGCACGGCAACGATACCGAATCCGCTGTTCCTTACTCCCAGCATCCGAAATCCGGTGGCCGTCATACCGTCGGTCCCTCGCATTGAGGGTGGACTCGCTGCTGCCGGTGGTGCGGCATCGAGTTCCAGCACAGCGATATCGCCACAGCCATCGGCATACTCCGGCACCCAGCCGCGCACTCGAGCGATTACCCGACTGCCATCAGCGCACCACGGGAAATCCACCCCGACGGGGACATAGGGTCGCTGCAGACTGTGTGGATCGCCACCGACTGCCGCCGTGACACTGTGCGCGCACGTGGCTACCGTCCGTGGACCGACGAGAAACCCGGTCCCCACCGGCCGATCGGACGAGTCCAATATCCGCGCCACCGCGGCGCGGTTCCGCGAGTCCTGTGCCGTGTTCACGAATCACCTCTGCACGCAAAAAGACTGGATATCATGCGGGTTCACCGCGCGTGGGCAGGTTCACGCGGGGACGCGGCGGGCTCCGGCACCGTAGGTCGCTCCGGAGTCTCCGGTTCGTGCGGAACCGGCAGTACCGGTTGGGTTTCCGGAATCACCTCGATGCGCCGACGAACCGGTCCGATGTCTCCCATGGCTGTCCCTACTCCGTCCGACTCGGGAAAGTGCTGACAGTGGGATCAACCGTGTTGGAACGCGAAAGGTTGGGACGGCGACGGGTCGACCACTCGGCTCGCATCACAGGCGTCGGCGACTGGGACTCGGAAGCGGGTGTGCAACTCTCACGGCTGAACGGTCTCGTATCAACTCTGGTGGGGGCCGAAGCCCAGTGGGGCACGACGATCGCCGAGGCCAATGCGGCGCTTCAATCATGTGAGTCGGCGGGCATCCTGTTCCAGGTCGCCAACGATGGTCATCCACAGCCCCGTGAAGTACGGATCCCTGCCATGCGGATGGCTCAGGAGATCGCCAGTCGCTGGAGTCGGTTCGCGCTGATCCGCGCCTGACCCGCCGTGGTCGGGTGAGTAGGAGGTTTCGATGTGTCATGGGCGGTGGTCTACCAGTGCGGCAAGCCCTTCGCGGCTGTTGATGCCCGTGCGTTGGGAAGCGCGGAACAGGTGGCCCTCCACGGTGCGGACCGAGGTGACGAGTTGCTCAGCGATCTCGCGGTTGCTCAGGCCTGCGACGACGAGGGCGATCACCTCGCGTTGCCGCGCGGTCAACGCACTCGGGCACTGCAGCGCGCGTAGCGCGGGGGTGGCGGCGCCCGTCGCCGCGGCGAGCCGGTCGGCGGACGCCGCGGCAGTCAGACCCGCGCCACGAAGACCGTGGGCCCGCAACAAGTTCGACGCTTGCGCCGCAGCGTCGGCGGCCGCGATCCGATCGCCGAACTGCTCATAGAGTCGGGCGGCCTCACACAGACCGTCAGGGTCACCGTGTTCGAGGGAGGTGGCGTGTAGTGCGGCGGCCGCGACACGTGGTCCTTCGACGGTCGCGGCGAGTTCGGTGAGTCGTCGTGCTTGGTTCTGGTCGCCGAACTGGACCGCGGTTTGGCGGCAAAGGACTTCATGGGCGAAGAACTGCTGTTCACACGCCATCTCGGCAGCTTGGACAGCGAGTGCTACGGCACGGCTGGTGACTCCAGCAGCAGCGCGGGCCCACGCCCGAGCGAGCAGGTGGACACTGCGTGGACGCAGAGCCTCAGCGACCGGACCCGCTGGCTGGTATTCCTCCAACAACGCAGCCGCAGTCGCGGCGTCGCCGCTCATAGCGACTGAGATGACCTGGTACAGCAGAGCGGAGGTTTGCGTCCAGGTGGACTCTGCGGACACGCTCACTGCTCGCGCTTCCCGGCACCGTTGGACAGCCGAGGCCAGATCTCCCCGGGCGGTTGCGACAAGTCCATCGATGAACGACCAGTAGGAATAGGCAAGGGGGAATTCCAAGGGTTCGTGGGTGAGTCGCTCGACCAGCTGGGTAGCTTGGGTGAGATAGCCGCCGGTGCAGAGCCCAACCAAGTGATAAAAGCCGTGCAGGAGTGCGATGGTGGCAGTGCGCTGGGAGTTTCGGCCCATCACATATCCGCGTTCGGCGGGTGCCGCCATGGCGCTGTAACGGCCGAGCATCGCGTTGCCCGCAGTGAGCCCGATGACAGCGAACAACTCGTAGCCCTCGTTGAACAGCTCTGCTGAGTCCAGCGCCGCCTGTGCTGCCTCGACCGCGAGTGACGGTTTGGTCTGAGCAGCGGCCGAAAACGCCAGAGCCGCGTTATAAGGGCCTTCCAGACCTATTGCTGCGGCATCGTTTTCCAGCGCGATCAGGGAGTCGTCATCGGGCGGACCCACCATCGTGACCTTGACCACGGCACTGAAAATGGCCATGAGAACACGTTCTCGCGGCGAGGAAGCGGACTCCGCCAGCATGCCGGTGACCTCGTATGCCTCCCGGGACCGTTGCGCATCGACCAACCCACCCACATGCACGCGGTGGGCCCGGCGGCCGCCGCCAGCTGCAACCGCATGGCGGGCGAGGCGTTCCGCGGTGATCGGATCCGACAGCCGTAGCGCCGCGCGGGCGGCCTCGATCAGCAGGTCGCTGTCGAGTGCGAGGTCGGATTCACACATCAGCACCGCGCGCCGGACCAGCGTAATCGGCCCGCGAGAGTTGTCCTGGAGTTCCAACTCGCGTGCGACCTTGCTTCGCAACGCCTGTAACCGGGCGGGCAAGCTGCGCGCCCGGCGTACTTCGCCGAGCAGCGGATGGGCAAGCCGCACCAGCGCCGGTGCGCCACTGGTGTCGACAGTGATCAGACCAGCTCGGTGCGCAACCTGCACCGCGTCGGATCACATAGCGCCGTCGGCAGCCAGGTGCACCTTGGTACGGCGTCGGCAGCGACGTCGAAAATCGAGCGAAGGGCACGAGAACGCGTTACAGTCCGCCCGTGAAATATCTTGTGGGATGCGCGCTGGCCCTGTCGTTCGCGGCGACGGGTTCACCAGTGGCGCAGGCAGATTCCGCACCGGGCTGTACCGACACCCCCAACGCCTACACCGCCGGCTGGCAGACCGGCTGGGCCGCGTATCAGGCCGAGCAAAAGAGCCCCTCCTCCGACACGGCGACGCGAACGGCCGATCTGCCGATCACCATCAACGCCCCGCTCGAAAAGGTGTGGACGGTGTACTCGAACCTGCGCAACGATATCGGGCGGCATCCGTTCCTCACGGACATCATCACGCACCGCACCTGCACCGGCCCGCAGATCATCGACTTCACCGCGCTGGAGAACATTCCGATGGGCTCAGTCGACTACCCGGCGAAAACCCAGGCCGAACAGCGCCTCTACCCGGCCGACCACTACTACCTCACCGACAGCTACGACGAACCTGGCGTCATCACCCACCAGAAGATCACGTTCGTGGACAACGGCAATGGCACCACGACGGTGAACGAGCACATCACGTTCACCACGAACCCGCTGCTGCTGGGCTTCACCGCCGACAACGGCATCTCATCCCACCGCGCCTACCAGGCGACCCTCAAACACGACATCGAGAACGGCACCCTCTGACACCGGCGGGATCACCGGCTCAGACATGCCCGCCGCCAGCATGGATGGTCCGGCCGGTGATCCAGCGACCGGCGACTTTCACCACTCCTCGGCGACCACCGCTTGTTCGCCGAGGAACGGCATCGGTTTCTGCCTAGGGCCGACTCCGCTGCGCGCGGCGACAATGTCGTCAGCATAGGTGTCGGAAATCGTTTATTGAACACCGGCTCGGCCGGACGGATCGGTGTGAATTTCCGTAGTCATCTACACAACTGACCTGGCCTTTTCCCGCCATGTACAGACGAGTTCGGTTGGAGTCGCTGTCCGAAATCCTCTGCACTACGGTCGTTTTCGTCCGAAGTGGTCTGCACGACGATGGGAGAAGAAGCCAAAGCAGTGATGACCAACTGGGACGATCAGGTGGATCTCGGCGTCGCTTGGCATCGCGGCCTCATGGGAGGCTACCGCGACACCGAGTGGGCACAGAAAGCCCATCAACGACTGTGGCAGTTCCCGGAATTTCGACGGAAGTGGGTAGCAGGAGAAGTGGCGTACGCGCGATCACCGCGGAAGCACAGTTGCGGGTGCACGGCGTGGTCTATTCCATGGTCATGGAGAACTGGCAGCTACAACATCACTTACCCATTACGAGGTCTAGCGGAAGGCTACAACCACTCTCGTGATAGACCAGCCCGAACGCCAGATCTCACTTGTGTTCAGTGACTGGTGATTCGCCGGCGCCCAACCTTCCCCTGTCGGCACCCAAAGCCAACTTTCCGACCTCATACACGCGGGGAACCGGCACCGAACCCTCCACGCTTTACCCCGCCGCCACGTGGTACCGCTCGCGATGCTCGATCCACGGACGCTGCCGCTGCTCCTCGGTCATCGCCAACAACTCCCGCAACTTCCCCCACGCCACCTCATCAGTCGGCGTATACACCTGCATCCACGCATGCGGCAACGACGGCAAACTCATACTCGTCAAAAACATCTCCAACTCCCCCACCGCCAGATTACGGATCTGCTTCGTCCGACTCGCCGGAACCGCCACATCATTACGAGCCCACAAAGACGCGAAACTCTCACTCTCCGAACACAAATCGGAGATGAAATCCTCCCAACTC
>NZ_JBSGEQ010000074.1:0-14638 GCF_053602975.1 Nocardia sp. NPDC004278 | reverse complement strand
TAAGTTCGGTGCCGATCGGCGCCCCGGTGTTCAACACCCAGGTGTACGTGCTGGATTCGCGGTTGCGTCCGGTACCGGCCGGTGTTCCGGGTGAGCTGTATCTGGCGGGTGCGCAGTTGGCGCACGGCTATGTTGGTCGCCCCGACCTGACTACTGAGCGGTTCGTTGCGAATCCGTTCGGCACTGCCGAGCGTATGTACCGCACCGGTGACCTGGTCGTGTGGACTGCGCGTGGTGAGTTGGAGTATTTGGGTCGCACCGATTTCCAGGTGAAGTTGCGTGGTCTGCGTATCGAACTCGGGGAGATCGAGTCGGCGCTGACCGCGCAGGACGCGGTGGCGCAGGCAGTCGTAGTTGTGCATTCCGATGAGCGGACCGGCGATCAGCTGGTCGCCTATCTGGTCGCGAACCCGGACCGCGCCATCGTTGTCGACACCGTGAAGAACACCCTCGGCGAGCAGCTGCCCGCCTACATGGTGCCCGCGGCCTATATGGTGCTCGACGCGTTCCCGCTCAACGCCTCCGGCAAGCTGGATCGCAAGGCATTGCCCGCACCGACCTTCGCGGCCAAGGTATTCCGCGCTCCCACCACTCCGGTGGAGGAGATCGTCGCGGGCACCTTCGCCGAGGTGCTCGGTTTGCAGGGCGTCGGCCACGGTGTCGGTCTGGACGACGACTTCTTCGAACTCGGCGGCAATTCGCTGATCGCCACCCAGGTGGCGGCGCGGCTCGGCGCGGCACTGGACACCCAGATCCCGGTGCGTGCGCTGTTCGAGGCCTCGAATGTCGCGGCACTGGCCGCGCTGGTGGAATCGGCCGCCGGAGCGGGCGGCCGGGCCGCGCTGACCGCACAGCCGCGCCCGGAGCTGGTGCCGCTGTCGCTGGCCCAGCAGCGGATGTGGTTCCTCAACCGCTTCGACAACCAGACCGCGGTCAACAACATTCCGGTCGCCATCCGGCTCACCGGCGATGTCGATATCGCCGCGCTGAACGCCGCCATCGGCGATGTGCTGGCCCGCCACGAGGCGCTGCGCACCATCTACCCGGAGCTGGAAGGCACCGGCTATCAGCACATTCTGCACACCGACGAGGTGCGCTTCGAGCTGGCGGCCGAGACGATCGCCCCCGCCGCGGTGCCCGCGCGCGTCGTCGAACTGGCCAGTGTGCACTTCGATGTGACCAGTGCGGTGCCGTTCCGGGCCAACCTGCTCAGCATCGATGACAACAACCATGTCGCGGTGCTCGTCATGCACCACATCAGCGGTGACGGCTTCTCGCTGCGCCCGCTGCTGCGCGATATGGTGCTGGCCTACACCGAGCGCAGCCGTGGCGAGGTGCCCGCGTGGGTGCCGCTGGATGTCCAGTACGCCGACTACGCGCTGTGGCAGCGCGCGGTGCTCGGCAGCGAGGACGATCCGCAATCCGTCGCGGCACAGCAGCTCGCGTACTGGACCGAGCAGCTGGCCGATCTGCCCGATCAGATCGAGCTGCCCGCGGACCGCGCGCGGCCCGAGGTCGCCTCCAATGCCGGTGGCACCCACGGCTTCTCGGTCGACGCCGAATTGCACGCCGCACTGGCCGAACTCGCCCGCGCCCGCGGTGTCACGCTGTTCATGGTGGTCCATGCCGCGCTGGCGACCTGGGCGGCCCGGCTGTCCAACAGCACCGATATCGCCATCGGCACCCCGATCGCCGGACGCGGTGAACGCGCGCTCGACGACCTGGTCGGCATGTTCGTCAATACGCTGGTGCTGCGCAACGAGGTCGATCCGAGCGTCAAGTTCGGCGATCTGCTCGCCCAGGTGCGGCGCACCGATCTGGCGGCTTTCGCCAATGCCGATGTGCCGTTCGAGCGGCTGGTGGATGTCATCAGCCCGGCCCGGTCGCAGGCACATCACCCGCTGTTCCAGGTGGCGCTGACCTTCGAGGCCGCATCGGCCGCCGATATGGGCACCGTCGCGTTGCCGGGTGTCGAGCTGTCCGTGGTCGAATTCGATCCGGGCACCGCCAAATTCGATGTGCAGCTGACCGTTGGCGAGGCCGCCGACGGTGCGCTCGGCATGTCGTGGAACTACGCCACCGAACTGTTCGATCCGGAGACGGTGGCCTCCTTCGCCGATCGTCTGGTGCGCATTCTGCGCAGCGTGGTCGAGGATCCCGAAATCGTCATCGGCGATATCGACCTGCTCGGTGAGGCCGAGCGGCTCAATGTTTCGCAGCGCTGGGTGTCTTCCGGATTGGACAGTGGCGCCGAGCGATTCAGTGCTGTCGGTACTACGCTGGTGGATCTGTTCGAGCAGGCGGTGGCCGCGCATCCGGACAATACCGCGGCCAAGTTCGGCATCGAATCACTGACCTACGCCGAACTGGACCGGCGCGCGAATGTGCTGGCGCGCAGGCTGATCGCCGACGGCGCCGGTCCGGAGTCGCTGGTCGCGGTGATCCTGCCGCGCTCACTCGACCTGGTGGTCGCGCTGCTCGCGGTGGTGAAGACCGGTGCGGGCTATGTGCCGGTGGATCCGACCTACCCGGCCGACCGCATCGCCTATGTGCTCGAGGATTCGCGTCCGACCAGCGTGATCCTCGATTCCACGGTCCAGGTGAGCGTGCCCGCCGAACTGCCGACCGTGGTCCTCGATGGATTCGCGGTGGAGACCGGCAATATCGAGGACGCCGACGACGCCCCGATCACCGACGCCGACCGCCTCGCGGCGCTGGGCCCGGACAATGTGGCGTATGTGATCTACACCTCCGGTTCGACCGGACGCCCGAAGGGTGTCGCGGTCGCGCACCGGAATGTGGTGCGGCTGTTCGCCAATACCGATCGCGACTTCGGCTTCGGCCCCGACGATGTGTGGACGCTGTTCCACTCCTACGCCTTCGACTTCTCGGTGTGGGAGCTGTGGGGTCCGCTGCTGTTCGGCGGCACCCTGGTGGTCGTCGATTACTACACCTCGCGCTCGCCCGAACAGTTCCTGGAACTGCTGCGGGTGGAACAGGTCACGGTGCTCAACCAGACACCGTCCGCGTTCTACCAACTGGCCGAGGCGGATCGCAATGCCGCGCCGGATGCCGAACCGCTGGCGCTGCGCTATGTGGTCTTCGGCGGTGAAGCCCTCGAACTGCGCAGGCTCGCCGATTGGGTCGCCCGACATGGTGACGGTGCCAAGAAGCGCTCCGCGGGTTCCGCGCCGACCGCTCCGCTGCTGGTCAATATGTACGGCATCACCGAGACCACGGTGCACGTGTCCTACCGCGCGCTGGATGCCGCGACCATCGCCGCCGCCTCCGGCAGTGTGGTCGGCCGTGCCATCGCGGGTCTGCGCGTGTACGTGCTCGACAACCGGCTGCGGCCGGTGCCGGTCGGGGTCGCGGGCGAAATGTATGTCGCGGGACCGCAATTGGCCCGCGGCTACCTCGGCCGCCCCGATCTGACCACCACCCGTTTCGTCGCGAACCCGCTCGCCGACGCCGATGCGGCGGGCACGCGCCTGTACCGCTCCGGCGACCTCGCGCGCTGGAACCGCTTCGGCGAACTGGAATACCTCGGTCGCGCCGACGATCAGGTGAAGGTGCGCGGTTTCCGCATCGAACTCGGTGAGATCGAATCGGCGATCCTGGCCCAGCCCGGTATCGCCCAGGCCGCGGTCATCGTGCGCGAGGATCAGCCGGGCGATCAGCGGATCGTTGCCTATGTGGTCGCCGAACCCGACGTGACCCCCGACCTCGATGTGGTGCGCACCGGTGCGGCGCAACGACTTCCGTCGTATATGGTGCCCGCGGCGCTGGTGCGGCTCGAGTGGATCCCGTTGACCGTCAACGGCAAGCTGGACCGCCGCGCGCTGCCCGCACCCGCGGTGCAGGCCAAGGCATTCCGCGCCCCGGTCACCCCGGTGCAGGAGACGGTGGCCGCGGTCTTCGCCGATGTGCTCGACCTGCCTCGGGTCGGCGTCGACGACGACTTCTTCGACCTCGGCGGCAACTCGCTCATCGCGACCAGGGTGGTATCCCGGATCGGCGCGGCCCTGGGCACCACGGTGCCGGTGCGCGCACTGTTCGAGGCCTCCACCGTGGAAGGGCTTGCGGCTCGGGTGGAATCGCATGCCGACGGTGCGGCGCGGGCCCGGCTGCTCGCCCGTCCGCGCAAGGCCGACGAACTGGTGCCGCTCTCGTTCGCACAGCAGCGCATGTGGTTCCTGAACAAGTACGACACCGCATCGGCGGCCTACAACCTGCCGATCGCCATCCGGCTCACCGGCGCATTGGATACCGATGCGCTGCGCTTGGCGGTGGCGGATGTGGTGCGCAGGCACGAATCGCTGCGCACCCGCTACCCGGAGCACGGTGGCACCCCGGTACAGGTGATCGTGCCCGCCGACGCGATCGCGCTGGATCTGCAGCCGGTTTCGGTCGATCCGGCCGAGCTGACCGCGGTGGTCACCGAGTTCGTGACCACCGGATTCGATGTCTCCGAACAAGTTCCGCTGCGGACCAGGCTGTTCGCCGCGGGTCCGGACGAACATGTGCTCGTGGTGGTGGTGCACCACATCGCGGCCGACGGCTTCTCCATGGGCCCGCTGACCCGCGATGTCATGCTCGCCTACAGCGCACGCGCCCAGGACGCCGCGCCCGGTTGGGCGCCACTGTCGGTGCAGTACGCGGACTTCGCGATCTGGCAGCGGGAGGTCCTCGGCTCCGAGGACGATCCGGCATCGCTGATGGCGCATCAGGTCGCGCACTGGCAGCGCGTGCTCGATGGTGTGCCCGACGAACTGCCGCTGCCCACCGACCGGCCGCGCCCCGCGATCGCCTCGCATCGCGGCGCGACCCTGCAGACCGAACTGCCCGCCGAACTGATCGCGGCGTTGGAAGGTATTGCGCGCCAACGCGGTGCGTCGCTGTTCATGGTGATGCACAGCGCGCTCACGGTGCTGCTGGCCCGGCTGTCGGGCACCGACGATATCGCCGTCGGCTCGCCGATCGCCGGACGCGGTGAGCAGGCACTCGACGATCTGGTCGGCATGTTCGTCAACACGCTCGTGCTGCGCACAGGGGTCGACCAGTCCGAATCGTTCACCGAACTGCTGGATCGGGTGCGGTCGAGCGACCTGGACGCCTTCGGCAACGCGGACGTGCCATTCGAACGCCTCGTGGAACTGCTCGCCCCGGAACGCTCCCAGGCGCGCAATCCGCTGTTCCAGGTAATGCTCGCGTTCCAGAACCTGGACCGCACCGCGCTGGAACTGCCCGGTCTTTCGGTGTCCGCGCTGGACCTCGAAGAGAACGTCGCCCGGTTCGACCTGCAGTTCACGCTGTCGGAGACCGGTTCGACCGGAATGACGCTGGCGCTCACCTACGCCACCGAGTTGTTCGACGAGTCGAGCGCCGCGCTGATCACCCAACGGTGGCGGCGCGTACTCGAGGCCATCGCCGCCGACCCGACGGTCACGGTGGGCACCATCGATGTGCTCGATGCCCAGGAGCGGGCCGATCTCATCGCCCGCACCGGCGCTCCCGCCGTCGCCCCGCGCACGCTGCCGGATCTGTTGACCGCAGCCGCCGCGCGCGATCCGCAGGCGACCGCGCTGGTGTTCCGTGGCGATACGGTGACCTATGGGCAGCTGGACGAGCGCTCGAACCGCTTGGCCCGCTTGCTGATCGCCGAGGGCATCGGCACCGAGGATCTGGTCGCGGTCGGTGTGCCGCGGTCCGCGGATTCGGTGTTCGTCGCCCTGTCGGTGTCCAAGACCGGTGCGGCTTTCGTGCCCGTCGATCCGACCTATCCGGCCGATCGCATCGCACATATGGTCACCGATTCCGCCTCACCGGTGGGTATTACGGTGGCCTCGGCACGTGCGGGTCTGCCGGATTCGGTGCGCTGGCTGGTGCTCGAGGATCTCGATCTCGATGCCTTCGATGCTGGCCCGATCACCGACGCCGACCGGGTCCGGCCGCTTCGCCCGGAGAACCCGGCATACGTCATCTACACCTCCGGTTCCACCGGTGTGCCCAAGGGTGTCGTGGTCTCGCATGCGGTGCTGGCGAACTTCAGCACCGCGCAGATCGAGAACTACCGACTCGATGCCGAATCCCGCGCACTGCATTTCGCCTCGCCGAGCTTCGACGCCTCGATCCTCGAGCTGCTGCTCGCCCTCGGGCCGGGCGGTGCGCTCGTGGTGGTGCCGACCGGTGTCTACGGCGGCGAGGAGTTGGCCGAACTACTGCGCGCCGAGCGTGTCTCACACGTCTTCATCACGCCCGCCGCGCTGGCGACGCTCGATCCGACCGGACTCGACGCATTGCGCGTGCTGGCGGTCGGTGGCGAGGCCTACCCGCCGGAGCTCATCGCGAAATGGGCGACACCACTGGCGGACGGCACGATTCGCCGCTTCCACAATGTTTACGGCCCGACCGAGACCGCCATGGTGGTCAATATCAGCGATCCGCTGGCGGCGGGTGATCCGATGCCGATCGGCGGTCCGATCCGCGGTATCCAGTCGCTGATCCTCGACAACCGGTTGCAGCCCGTTCCGGTGGGGGTCGCGGGTGAGCTCTATATCTCGGGTATCCAACTGGCGCGTGGCTACCACGCGCGGGCCGGGCTGACCGCGGACCGCTTCGTGGCGAACCCGTACGTTGCGGGTGCGCGGATGTACCGCACCGGTGACGTGGTGCGCTGGACGAACAGCGCTGAGGTCGAATACGTCGGCCGCTCCGACTTCCAGGTCAAGGTGCGCGGCTTCCGCATCGAACTCGGTGAGATCGACGCCGCGCTGGCCTCGCACGAGACCGTCGACTTCGCCGTCACCGTCGGCCACAAGAGCACCGGGGGCGCGACCTCGCTGGTGTCGTATGTGGTTGCGGCGCACGGGCATTCGATCGATGTGGCCGAGCTGACCGGGCATGTCGAAGAGCGCCTGCCCGCCTATATGGTGCCGTCGTCGGTGATGGTGATCGACCACGTTCCGCTGACCCCGGTCGGCAAGCTGGACCGCAAGGCGCTGCCGGAGCCGGTATTCGCGACCGAGGTCGTCTTCCGTGCGCCGCGCACCCCGATCGAGCACACCATCGCCGAGGTCTTCGCCGAGGTGCTCGGTGTGGATCGCGTCGGTGTCGACGATTCGTTCTTCGCACTCGGCGGCGACAGCATCGTCTCCATTCAGCTGGTCTCGCGGGCCAAGGCGCGCGGTGTCGTCTTCACCCCGCGCCACGTCTTCGAACAGCGCACCGTGGCCGGACTCGCCGCGGTCGCCGAGACCGCCGAGGGCACCGAATCCAGTGTCGAGACGCTGGCCGAGCTGCCCGGTGGTGGCATCGGCGCCATGCCGCTGACCCCGGTGGTCCGCTTCATGGCCGAGCGCGACGGCTCGTTCGGCCGGTTCAACCAGACCATGGCACTCGAGCTGCCGGTCGGCATCGATCGGGCCGGTATCGCGAGAACCGTTGGCGCGGTGATCGATCGCCACGACATGCTGCGGGCGCGGCTGTACCGCGACGGTGACGACTGGATCGTCGACACCGCCGCACCCGGCACGGTCGACGTCGACGCGCTGATCGACCGCACCGAATTCGATGCGGGTGTGGACACGGCCGGACTGGTCGAAATCGCCGCCGCCGCGCTGGATGCCTCGCTGGATCTGCTGGATCCGGCCGCTGGCGTGGTGATCCGGTTCGTCTGGCTGGAGCCGTCGGACGGCAGCCGCGGCGGCCGACTCATCGTGGCCGCGCATCACCTGGTGGTGGACGGTGTTTCCTGGCGCATCCTGGTGCCGGACTTCGTCACCGCATGGGGCCAGCTGACCGCGGGCCAGGATCCGCAGCTCGTCGCGCCCGCCACCTCGATGCGGGCCTGGGCGCACGCATTGCAGCGCGAGGCCGAAAGTGCCCGGCGGGTGGCCGAACTCGACTACTGGCGTTCGGTGGTCGCCACCGCGGATCCGCTGCTGACCGAGCGGCCGATGGATCCCACCGTGGATACCTCCGGTGTCATCGACAAGCTGCAGGTCGAGGTGTCCGCCGAGGTCACCAAGGCGCTGTTGACCACGGTGCCCGCGCTGTTCCACGGCGGTGTCAACGACGGTCTGCTCACCGCGCTCGCCCTGGCGACCGCGAAGTGGCGCGCGCGCCGCACCGGCAACCGCACCGACGACGCGCTGTTGCTGCGCCTGGAAGGCCATGGCCGCGAAGAGGACATCGTGCCCGGCGCCGATCTGTCCCGCACGGTCGGCTGGTTCACCGCGATCTTCCCGGTTCGCTTCGATCTGTCCGGCATCGATATCGATGCCGCGCTGACCGGCGGCCCGGCCCTCGGCAAGGCCGTCAAGGCCGTCAAGGAACAGCTGCTCGCGGTGCCGGACAAGGGCATCGGCTACGGCCTGCTGCGCTATATGAATGCGGCGACCGCCACCGAACTGCCCGCCGCGCAGCCGGGCCAGGTGAGCTTCAACTACCTGGGCCGCGTCTCCGAGGGCGATGTGCCCGAGGCGCTGCGTGGCTTCGGCTGGATCCCGGCCGCGGAACTCGGCGCGCTCGGCGGCGCCTACGACGCGGATACGCCCGCGATGGCGTCGCTGGATATCAATGCCATCGTGGTCGGCGACAAGCTGACCGCGAATATCGGCTACCCGACCACGCTGCTGGACGTCGCGCAGGTCCGCGAATTCGGCGAGTTGTGGACCACCGCGCTGGAAGCGGTTGCCCGGCACGCCAATTCGAACGGTGCCGGTGGGCATACACCATCCGATTTCGCCCTGGTGCGCTCGACCCAGCGCGATATCGACAACTGGGAGCAGCGCTTCCCGACCTTGGCCGATATCTGGCCGCTGTCGGCGCTGCAGGCGGGTCTGCTCTTCCACGCGCGCCTGGCCGCCACCTCGGTGGACGTCTACACCGCGCAGGCCGTGCTGACGCTCACCGGACGGGTGGACGCGACCCGATTGCGGTCGGCCGCACAGGCTCTGGTGGATCGCTACGAGAGTCTGCGCACCGCATTCGTCACCGATAACGACGGCAACCCGGTGCAGGTGGTGCTCGACAGCGTCCGCGTCGCCTGGGCCGAGCACGACCGGATCGAATCCGGCGACGGCGCCGACCTCATCGCCGCGGACCGCGCCCAGCGTTTCGATCTGACCGCGCCGCCGCTGATCCGGTTCACCCTGATCCAGGTGGCGCAGGATCGTTGGCAGTTCGTGGTCTCCAACCACCACATCCTGCTCGACGGCTGGTCCATGCCGCTGCTCATGCGGGATCTGCTGGTGCTCTACGCGGCTCACGCCGATGCCAATGTGCTGCCGGCGGTGCGCTCCTACCGGCACTTCCTGGAATGGACCAGGCAACAGGATCATGCGGCCTCGGTGGCCGCGTGGGCCGATGCGCTGCGCGGTGTCAGCGAACCCACGCTGCTGTCGCGTCCGGACGCGGGCCGCGAGATCACCTCGCTGTCGGGCGAATACTTCTTCGAACTCGACGAGCGGGCGACCGCGCGACTGACCGAACTGGCCGCATCCCTCGGTGTCACGCCGAATACCGTGCTGCAGGTCGCCTGGGGCATCCTGATCGGCCGGATGACCAGCCGTGACGATGTGCTGTTCGGTACCACGGTGTCCGGGCGTCCGGCGCAGCTCACCGGTGTCGAATCGATGGTCGGCCTGTTCATCAATACCGTTCCGGTGCGGGTGCGCTTCGATCCGTCGGAATCGGCGGGCGAGTTGCTGACCCGTACCCAGGGCGAGCAGGCGGATCTGCTCGATCACCACTATGTCGGCCTGGCCGATATCCAGTCCGTCGCCGGTATCGGCGGCCTGTTCGACACGCTGGTGGTCTTCGAGTCCTACCCGGTCGATGCCGAGGGCATCCGGGCCCAAGCCGCCGATATCGATGGCATGGCGGTCGTCGATATGCAGGCCGCCGACGCCACCCACTACCCGCTGACCCTGATCGCAGGGCTGGACACGCAGCTGCGGATCCGCGCGGGCTACCTGCGCGACCTGTTCGACGAGCAGACGGTGCGCCGCATTGCCGATCGACTGGTCCGGGTGCTGACCGCGATCACCACCGAACCCGGCGTGCCCGTCGGGGATATCGAACTGCTCGACACCGCCGAGCGCGAGCTGGTGGTGTCGGCGTGGAACGACACCGCGCACCAGGTAGACGCTGTGTTGTCGGCTCGCTCCGCAGGCTCCGCTCACGGGTCGACGCTGGTCTCGATGTTCGAGGCCCAGCTGGCCGCGACCCCGGACGCGACCGCGCTGACGTTCGAGGGGACGAGTCTGACCTACGCCGAATTCGGCTCCCGGGTCTTCGGTTTGGCGCGCTGGCTCATCGAACGCGGTGTCGGCCCGGAATCGTATGTGGCCCTTGGTATGCGGCGCTCCATCGATCTGGTGGTCGGCATGTATGCGGTGACCGTGGCCGGTGGCGCGTATGTGCCGCTGGATCCGGATCATCCGGCCGACCGCACGGAATACATTCTCGCCACCGCCGATCCGGTCTGCGTGCTGACCTCCGGCGACGATCTGAAGATCGATACCGCCCAGGTGCGCATCGACCTGCTCGACCTGTTCGGGCTGTCGGATGAGCCGGTCACCGACGCGGAACGGTGGGCGCCGCTGCGTCCGTCGAATACCGCCTACGTGATCTTCACCTCGGGTTCGACCGGTCGTCCGAAGGGCGTCGCGGTCAGCCATGCGGCGATCGTGAACCGCCTGGTGTGGATGCAGTCGGCCTACGGTCTGACCGGCGCCGATGCCGTACTGCAGAAGACGCCCGCGACGTTCGACGTCTCGGTGTGGGAGTTCTTCTGGCCGTTGCAGATCGGTGCGCGCCTGGTCGTTGCGCGCCCGGACGGACATCGCGATCCGGCCTACCTCGCCGAGATCATCACCGCCGAGCGGGTCACTGTCACCCACTTCGTGCCGTCCATGCTGTCGGTCTTCGTGGCCGATGCGGCGGCCGGGCGGTGTGAGTCGCTGCGGCTGGTCTTCGCCTCCGGTGAGGCGCTGCCGCCCAAACCCGCGCATCGCCTGCGCGAGTTGACCGGTGCGGCACTGCACAACCTGTACGGTCCGACCGAGGCCGCGGTCGACGTCACCTTCCACGAGGTGGTCGCGACCGATTCCGACACCGTGCCGATCGGTGCGCCGGTCTTCAATACCCAGGTGTACGTGCTGGATTCGCGGCTGCGGCCGGTGCCGGTCGGTGTCGCGGGTGAGCTGTACCTCGCGGGCACTCAGCTGGCGCGCGGCTATGTCGCACGCCCGGATCTGACCAGCGACCGTTTCGTGGCCAACCCGTTCGGCGGCGCGGGCGCGCGCATGTACCGCACCGGTGACCTGGTGGCCTGGACGGCCGACGGTGAGCTGGAGTACTTGGGCCGCACCGACTTCCAGGTGAAGTTGCGCGGTCTGCGCATCGAACTCGGCGAGATCGAGCAGGCGCTCACCGCGCTGGACGAGGTCGCCCAGGCCGTGGTCGTGGTGCGCGGTGATCAGCACACCGGCGATCAGCTCGTGGCCTACGTCATCGCGACGCCGAACCTGCGGCTGGATATCGAGACCTTGCGCGAGGATCTGGGGCGGCAGCTGCCCGCCTATATGGTGCCCTCGGTCGTCATCGTGCTCGACGAATTCCCGCTCAACGCCTCCGGCAAGCTGGACCGCAAGGCACTGCCCGCACCGGTATTCGAGGCCGCGGTATTCCGTGCGCCGACCACACCGGTCGAGGAGATCATCGCCGCCACCTACGCCGATGTGCTCGGCCTGAAGCGCGTCGGTCTCGACGATGACTTCTTCGCGCTCGGCGGCAACTCGCTCAGCGCCACCCAGGTCGCCGCCCGGCTCTCGGCCGCGCTGGATACCGATCTCGGTGTCCGCGAACTCTTCGAGGCCTCCTCGGTGGCGGCACTCGCGGCCCGTGCGGAGTCGCGGGCCGGTGCCGGTGCGCGGTCGGCGCTGGTGCCGCAGCAGCGTCCCGAGCGGGTGCCGCTGTCGCTGGCGCAGCAGCGCATGTGGTTCCTCAACCGCTTCGATCCGGAATCGGCCGTGGACAATATCCCGGCCGCGGTGCGGCTTTCCGGTCTGCTGGACCGGCAGGCACTGCAGATCGCGGTCGCCGATGTGCTGGCCCGCCACGAATCGCTGCGCACCTACTACCCGGAGGTCGACGGCACCGCGTACCAGCTGACCGTCTCCACCGGGAAGGTGATCCCGGATTTGACGCCGGTCGATGTCACCGAGGCCGAACTGCCGCGGCGCCTTGCCGAGGTCATGCTGAGCGGTTTCGATGTCACCGCCGAGGTCCCGTTCCGGGCCCGGCTGTTCGAGATCAGCCCGACCGAACATGTGCTGGCCCTTGTGGTGCACCACATTTCGGCCGACGGCTTCTCGATGGGCCCGCTGACCCGCGATGTGATGACCGCCTATGCCGCCCGCGTCGACGGCGGCGAACCCGCCTGGCGGCCGCTCGAGGTGCAGTACGCGGACTACGCGCTGTGGCAGCGCGAGGTGCTCGGCGCCGAAACCGATCCGGAGTCGGTGATCTCCGGGCAGATCGAGTTCTGGTCGAAGGCCCTGCGCGGGCTGCCCGAACAGCTCGACCTGCCCGCCGACCGGCCGCGTCCGGCGGTGGCATCGGGTCGCGGTGCGACGCATGTCTTCGAGATCGATGCCGAAACCCATGGCAAGCTCACCGAACTCGCCCGCAGCAGGGGCGCGACGCTGTTCATGGTCGCGCACACCGCGCTGGCGGTTCTGTTGGCTCGCATGTCCGGTGAGGAAGATATCGCGATCGGCACCCCGGTCGCGGGCCGTGGTGAACGCGCGCTCGACGACCTGATCGGCATGTTCGTCAACACCCTGGTGCTGCGGACCCCGATCGAGGGCGAGGCCACCTTCACCGAGTTGCTGCGCACCGTGCGCGGCATCGATATCAGCGCATTCGGGCATGCGGACCTGCCGTTCGAACGCCTGGTGGAGATTCTGAACCCGGCCCGTTCGCAGGCGCGGCATCCGCTGTTCCAGGTGATGCTCTCGTTCCAGAACACCGGCCAGAACAGCCTGGAACTGCCCGGACTCACCGTAAGCGGTGTCGAACTGCCCATCGATGTGGCCAAGTTCGATCTGCAGCTGGTGCTTTCGGAGCAGACCGCGACCCCGACCAGCACCGCCAACGGTGCCGGTGCCACCACGGTCGCGCCGTCGGGCATTACCGCCGAATTGATCTACGCCACCGATCTGTTCGACGCCGACACCATGGCCGAATTCGGGCACCGGTTCAACCGGCTGCTGCGGGCCGTCGCGGCCGAACCGGATCGGGCCATCGGCGATATCGGCCTGCTCGACGAGCGGGAAACCGAACTGGCGCTGCGTGGTTGGAACGACACCCAGCGTGCGCTGGGTGCGGTCGGCACGCTGGTGGACGAGTTCGCCAGGCAGGCGGCGGCCACGCCGGATGCGGTCGCGATCGTGGATCCGGCGACGGGTGCTTCCTGGACCTATGCCGAATTCGGTGCGCGCGTGCACCGGTTGGCGCGTCGACTCATCGAAGCCGATGTCGGCCCGGAAAAGCTGGTCGCCCTTGGTCTGCGGCGTTCGGTCGACTTGGTGGTCGCGGCGTACGCGGTGCACGAGGCCGGTGGTGGGTATGTGCCGCTGGATCTCGATCAGCCTGCGGAGCGGATCGGCTATGTGCTCGATTCGGCCGCGCCGGTGTGTGTGCTGACCACCTCGCGCGACGACTTCGACGGCACCGGTCTGCCCGCACTCGTCATCGACGAGCTGGATCTGTCCGGGTACTCCGACGAGCCGGTCACCGACGCCGAGCGGATCGAACCGCTGCGCCCGAGCAACCCGGCGTACGTGATCTTCACCTCGGGTTCGACCGGTCGCCCGAAGGGTGTTGCGGTCCCGCATGCGGCGGTCGTCAACCAGATCCGTTGGATCACCGGCGAATACGGCATCGGTGCCGATGATGTGGTGCTGGTCAAGACCCCGGCCACGTTCGACGTGTCGGTGTGGGAACTGTTCGGCCCCTTGTCCACCGGTGGCCGGATCGTGGTGGCGAGCCCGGGTGGGCATCGTGACCCGCAATATCTGGCGGAAGTCATTGCCGCTGAGCGGGTCACTATGACCTCGTTCGTGCCTTCGATGCTGACCGTGTTCGCGGGCAGTGTGGATGCTGCCGGTGGTGCGGCGCTGGAATCGCTGCGTGCCTTGCTCATTGCCGGTGAGGCGTTCACCGCCGATGCGGCGCAGGCCATTCGCAAGGTGAGTTCTGCCGAGCTGTACAACCTCTACGGCCCAACCGAATTCACCGTCCACGCGACCCACGGCCCCGTTGCTGAAAAGGTCGATGGCGCCGTGCCGATCGGCCTGCCGGTGTGGAATTCGCAGGCCTACGTGCTGGATTCGCGTCTGCACCCGGTGCCGCCGGGTGTCGCGGGTGAGCTCTATCTCGCGGGTGCGCAGTTGGCGCGCGGTTACTTCGGACGTACCGATCTGACCGCGGATCGCTTCGTGGCCAACCCGTTCGGCGCGTCCGGTGCCCGCATGTACCGCACCGGTGACCTGGTCACCCGCAATGCCAACGGGGCCATCGTTTACTTGGGCCGCACCGACTTCCAGGTCAAGCTGCGTGGTCTGCG
>NZ_JBSGEQ010000073.1:0-15335 GCF_053602975.1 Nocardia sp. NPDC004278 | reverse complement strand
ACCGGGCGGCATCGAAAACTACCTGGAGACACTGCCCGACGACACAGTGCTTGTTCGGGTCTGTTGCCACGGCTAGCAACACCCTCTCTTGCCGCGACCCGCGTGGGTCGCAGTGGCGAACGCAGGCAGCGAAAGATCAACTCGCCGAGGCCGTCTCTGGGCCTCGGCTCGCCCTGGCGGCACACCATAGGGTTGGTTCCCGCTGATGAACGGGTTCCGTGTGGCTGCCGCCGACACTGCGCAATCGCGCTGCAGCGTCTTTCGCCATCCTGAGAACGGCGCCGGTTCGACCGACACGAACGGCCATGTCGTGGTGCTGGTCGAGACACCTGAAACACTGCATCGCCAACTCCCGGCACGGCGAGGTAGGTTCGCGCGAAACGACGAGGGGAACGGGTGTGAAAGATCCGCACGATCAACCGGAGTTACCGACGCCGGCCTGGCGCGGGTGCTTCCACTCGGCAAGTTGTCGAAACGACGGTGTCTCGTTCGTGTAGAAGGTGAAATGCCAGCACACCCGAACGGAGAATGCCATGTCCCGACCGAATGTCCTGCTGAGTGGTTTGGGGATTCCGGAGTCCCCACGCTGGCACCAGGGCCGCTTGTGGTTCTGCAACTGGATCGAGCGCCAGGTTGTCGCGGTCGGTTTGGACGGCAACGCCGAGGTAATGGCCACGCGCGATCCTGACAGCCACCCGATGGGCTATTCCATCGACTGGCTCCCCGACAACACGTTGCTGGTGACCGGAGACAAACTGCGCCGCCGAGAGCCCGACGGGTCGATGGCCGTACACGTCGAGCAAGGCGCGAACGAGATCGTGGTCGACGGTCGCGGCAATATCTACCTCAACGGCGCCGACTTCGAATTCGCCGCCGGAGCGCCACCCAAGCCGGGCTACATCAAGCTCGTCACCCCCGACGGCCGACTGCGTCAGGTCGCAGACGACATCGAATTCCCCAACGGCATGGTCGTCACGCCCGACAACCGGACACTCATCATCTCCGAATCGTTCGCCGGACGGCTCACCGCCTTCGACATCGACACCGACGGCGGACTGTCCAACCGTCGAATCTTCGCCGAGGGGCTCGGCCCGGACGGAATTTGCCTCGACGACGAAGGCGCGGTGTGGGTTTCCACCGGCGGTCACTCCATCGTGCGAGTCGCCGAGGGCGGGGAAATCCTGCAACACGTCGATCTGCCTGAGAACAGAGCCCCCTTCGCACTCATGCTGGGCGGCCCCGACCGCCGCACCCTGTTCATCCTGACCGCGGAATGGAGACTGTCCGACAGCGTCACCGACAACCTCACTCGCCTCAACACCGGGCCACGCACCGGCGAAATCCTCACCCTCCAGGTCACCGTTCCCGGTGCAGGTCGCCCCTGAGTTGAAGGCTCGACACCGCGACTACGAACACACCATAATCGGCGTAAATCGTTTTGTGTCAAGCGGTTTGGTCGATGCCCCGAGTCCTGTCATCGTCCCGGCATAGTGGTAATGGGGTTGGTCCCTGCAGCGTGTAATCGGATTGTGTGACGACAGGTCGGGGCTGCCCGTGATTATGGGCGAGATCGTTGGTGTGTCGCCATGCCGCGTGGAGCTCGCCCTGACCGACCACTCGACGACCGCCGTATAGGCATGTGCCGAGATCATGGTGGTCGCCGTGGTCGTAGGAAATTCAGGTGTCATCAGAACCTCGGTATCGGCACCGTCGGCCTCGCCCTGCATTCCCGACGACATAAGCGCGGTGCCCAGGCAGGCAGCGCCAGTCGATCCTGACGAATGTCCGCTATGGCATTTCCGGTTGCTGAGATCGAGATGGCCTCGGCGCGTTGATCTTTCGGCGTGCAGTGGGCGCTCGACACCGCGTCCAGAGGCACTATCGTGCCTTTCTCCGGGGAGTCCGGCCAGCCGCTGATGAACGTCGATGGTTTCACTTCCCTGTCATGTGCGCGGTCAGGCGCGTCAGTAGGGAAACACAGTCGCGGAGTTGTCGCTGTTCATCGGTGTCGAGGGTGTCGTGGATGGCGGCGGCGAGGGAGTTGGCGCGCTGGGTGCGCAGTTGCCGAAGGTGAGCGCGGCCGGTACCGGTGATGTGCAGCAGAACCTTCCGGCCGTCGTCGGGATGAGGCTCGGCGCGGATCAGGCCGGTGCCGAGGAGTTCCTTTACGGACTTGGCCGCCGACTGATGGGTCACTTTGCGTCGGTGCGCGAGATCGGCGGTGGTTTGGGGGCCGCCGCGGTCGAGGTGGCCGAGAATGGCCGCTTCGCCGGGCGGCATGGTGTCGGCGGTTCGCACGGTACGAACCAGTTCCCCGATCGCTTGGCGCAGGTCCTCAGCGAGGGTGTCGTCTGCCATGGCTTCAACCTTACCCGAATCATGCACCTTAGTTGTACAATTGAGTTGTACAATTTAGGTGTATAGATTGAGTGCTCGAGGGGAGCCCGCATGCAACTCACCAAGTTCGGCCACGCTTGCGTCCGCATGGACAAGCCCGACTGCCGCCTGGCAGTCGATCCCGGCGGGCTCACCGAACCGGAGGCCCTGGCCGATGTCGATGCGGTTCTGGTCACCCATGAGCACTTCGACCATTTCTCCGAGGAGGCATTGCGACGGGCCGCCGAACGCAATCGTGCCCTGCGGATCTGGACCAACACCGCTGTCGCTGCACGGTTGACCGGTCTGGGTGACCGGGTGACCGCCGTCGGTGCGGGCGAGGCGTTCACCGCGGCCGGTTTCGAGGTGAAGGTTTACGGCACCTGGCATGCCGTCATCCACCCCGATATCCCGCAGGTAGGCAATATCGGCTTTCTCGTCGACGACACCGTGTTCCATCCCGGAGACGCGTTCACCGTCCCGGATACCCCGGTCGGCACCCTGCTGCTACCCGTCCATGGCCCCTGGTCCACCACCGGACAACTGATCGACTACGTACGCGAAGTGTCCCCCGCACAGACATACGCGATCCATGACGGCGCCCTCAACGACATCGGAACCGCAATGGTCGGCGGCCTGCTCGGCGACAACGGCCCCGGCACCGGAGCCCCGTACCGACGCCTGACCACGGGCTCTTCGATCGACCTCGATACCGAAGGCGCCGCCCAGGAGTGACAACCGAACCCGCTGCGCCCAAGGCGAACTCGGTGGCCGACGCGGCCGACATTGAAGCAAGCGGACACTCGCATCGACCCGCCCGCCCGTCGGAGGCTCGATCCTCCCCGCCCGGCATCGCGCCATGCCTCCCATGCCATCGACGATCACAGAATATCTGCCGAATCCCGGCAGGTTTGGCGCATGCGCCCGATGCCCTCGATCTCGAGATCGATCACGTCGCCGGGGAGTAGGTAGGGGAAACGGCCGGAGAGGGCTACACCTTCGGGGGTTCCGGTATTGATGAGGTCGCCGGGTTCTAGGACCGCGTACTGGGACAGGTGCCAGACCAGATACGCGACGTCGAAGATGAGGTCGGCCGTCGAAGAGTCTTGGCGCGGTTCACCATTGACCCAGGAGCGCAGGCGCAGGTTCTTCGGGTCGAGGCGATCGGCGGGGATCAGGGCGGGACCGAGGGGGTTGAAGGTCGCGCAGCACTTGCCCTTCGACCATTGGCCGCCGGATTCCTTGAGCTGGAAGCGGCGTTCGGAGACATCGTTCGAAATGGTGTAGCCCGCAATGTGTTTCATGGCAGCGTCAGGGGAGTCCAGGTAGCTCGCCCGGCGGCTGATCACCACCGCCAGCTCGACCTCCCAGTCGGTCCGGTCGGACCCACGCGGGATCATCACGTCGTCGTACGGCCCGACCACGGTATTGGGTGTCTTGAAGAAGACCACCGGTGTACGTGGCGGTTCCGCTCCCGATTCGGCGGCGTGCGCGGCATAGTTCATGCCGATGCACCAGACGGCCTGCGGGCGCGCGATCGGTGCGCCGATACGTTGTCCGGTGAGGTCGATGGGCGACAGCAGGCCCTGTGACAGCGCCGCCGCGGTCTTCGATATGCCGTCTGCGGCGAGGAACGCACCATCGATATCCGGTGTCAGTGTGGACAGATCATAGGTTTGATCGCCGTCGACCACGACCGGTCGCTCCGTGCCGACCGCGCCGATCCGCTGCAATTTCACGCACTAGCTCCTTTATTGGTGGGTTCCGCCTGATCGGCGGACAGCCGGTATACGCGCCGCGCCGTTGTGGACAACACCTTGACGCGATCGTCCGGGGCAAGTCCGACGAGGACCTGGACAGTGGCCCGCCAGACCTCCGCATAGGAGGCGGCGGTCAGGGTGAACGGCCAATCCCCGCCCACCATCAGCCGATCCGGCCCGAACACCGCTAGCGCGTGATCGACGTACGGCTGCCAATCGGCGGCGGTGAATCCGGGCTTGGACACCGTGGCCAGGCCGGAGATCTTCGCCACCACATTGGGTTGCTCGGCCGCGGCGGCCAGCAGATCCGCCCACGGCTGCCAGTCGCCGGACGCGATCGGCGGTTTGCCCAGATGGTCGAGAACCACTGTGAGCGTCGGGTGTTCGGCCGCCACCGCCGGCACCTGCGCCAGCAGATCGGAACGCTCGGCCACCGCGTCGAAACTCAGACCGGCCTCGGCGAGCATGGCTAGGCTGTCCGAAACCTCAGCTCGCAGTAGCCAGGTCGGATCCGGGTCACGGTGGATCATGTGCCGCACTCCGACGTACTCGGGCCGCCGCAGCCGGGCCAGCTCGAAGGCGGCCCGACTGGGTTCGTCCAGCGGGAGCCAGCCGACCACGACCGCCGGGTGCGGGGCGTGTGCCGCTGCGTCCAATAACGCGCGATTCTCGGCCAGTGAGTCGGACGCCTGCACCAGCACCAACCCCGCGATATCGTGCTCGGGCAGCTGCGGTTCGAGGTCGTCCAGCGTATAGGTGCGATACAAGACATCGGATGTATTGGTCAGCCAGTCGTATTCGACATGGAATTTTCCACCTCGAACGTCCCAAACATGCACATGTGCGTCTACAGTCATCGGAGGCATGTGTTCACATTCTCGAAAGTGAAGGAACCGGTTTGTCGGTCACCGACGATGCGATTGCGAAGATCAAGGCGATGATCGTCTCGGGCGATTTGACGCCCGGATCGAGGTTGCCACGTGAGGCCGATCTGGCCGCCGAGCTCGGGGTGTCGCGCAATTCGCTGCGGGAGGCGGTGCGCGCTCTGTCGCTGGTGCGAATCCTGGACGTGCGCCAGGGCGACGGCACCTTTGTGGCGAGCCTGGAGCCGAATTCGCTGCTGGACGCCATGAGCTTCCTGCTGGAGTTCCATCAGGACGACTCCGTGCTCGACATCCTGGGCGTGCGGCGGATTCTGGAGCCCGCCGCGACCGCGCTGGCGGCGCAGCACATGACCGACGAGGAGATCACCCACCTGCGCACCCTGGTCGAGCCCGGCAGTGCGTCGGTGACCGATCTGGTCGCGCTCGACCTGAGCTTCCACGCCGCCATCGCCACTGCATCCGGCAATAAAGTCCTTGCCTCGCTGCTGGATTCGCTGTCCATGCCGACCACACGCGCACGGATCTGGCGTGGCGTCACCGAAGAGGGCGCGTTCGAGCGCACGGTCGCGGAGCATCGCGGCATCTGCGATGCGATCGCCGCGCACGACCCGCAACTGGCGCAGGCGCGGGCGCTGGCGCATGTGGCCGGGGTGATGGAATGGCTGGGCCGGGCGGTGGAGTGAGCGGCTCATCGCGGTGCTCGATTCACCACAGCGCCTGATCCTCGAGCTCGGACCAGAGTTCTTCCGGCACAGGCAGATCGAGCATGGCTATGCTGTCATCGATCTCCGCGCGAGTACCGGACCCGAGCACGATCGCCGTCACGGCGGGATGCCGCCGCGGGAACTGCACGGCCGCCGCCCGCAGTGGCACACCGTATTTCGTGCACCGCCGCTCCAGGTCCTGCGCGCGGGTGACGACGGTGGGGTCCGCCGTGCGGTAGTCGAAGGTGGCCTGCCGCAAGGGATCCGCCAGCACTCCGCTATTGAGCACCCCGGCGACGAGCACCTGGATTCCACGTTCCGCACATTCGGGCAGCAGTTGCTGCTCGGCTCGGCGGTCTAGCAATGAATACCGCCCGGCAATCATGACGGTGTCGATGGCCGACTCCCGCACGAACCGCAATGCGGTCTCGACGTGGTTGACGCCGATACCGATCCCAGCGGTCAGCCCTTCGGCCCGCATCCGTTCCAGCTCCGGCAGTGCCTCGCCCAGGGCTTGGTCCATATGCGCCTCGGGGTCGTGTACAAGCATCCGATCCACTCGATCCAGGCCGAGCCGAATCAGCGATTGCTCCAGCGACAGCCGTACGCCTTTCGCCGAATAGTCCAGCCGCCGTGACCGTTTGGGCGCACCGTAGAACTCATCGGCCCCCTCGGGCGCGTCCGGGTCGTCGTACAGCAACCGCCCCACCTTGGTGGAAACCGTGAACTCCGAACGGTTTCGCTCACGCAGGAGCCGGCCGAGGCGCTCCTCGCCGAGCCCGCCGCCGTAGTGCGGCGCCGTATCGAAACTCCGAATCCCGGCCGCCCAGGCCGCTTCCAGCGCTTCCTGCGCCGCGTCCTCGTCGACCGAACGGTACAACCCCGCATATCCCGCACCACCGAGCATCACCTCGACGCGCGGTCGCGGGTTCAGCTCCCAGACCACCGGCAAACCGGCCTCCGGCGCCGAATAGTCGTGGGGGACATCGGTGAACCCGCTCATACGAGCCTGCCAGGCGATATTCACCGGCAAACCAGCCAGTTCGGCCAGTAGCTTGTCATAGCTGTCGCAGTCGATGACATGGAACAGATCCAACCCGCTGCGCCAGATGGTCCAGCCGGTCGCACCGGCGGCGCGAATGGCCGCGACGAGGTCGGCCGGTACCGCGCGATGGGCTGACTCGTACTCGGCCTCCGCACCCGGTTTCAGCCTGGTGTGCAAGGCGATTCGCATGCTCACTCCTGCCGCCGTCCGCTGGCGATGCGAGTGATGACCAGGGCGACGAGGATGAGCGCCCCATTGATGAACTTCAGCGAATCCGCGCTCACCCCGCCGTAGGACAGCAGCTTCTGGATCAGCGTAAGAATCAGGATTCCGAAGAACGCGCCCACCACCGACCCGCGCCCGCCATTGAGTGACACGCCGCCGATAACGCAGGCGGCGAACACATTGAAGATCATCCCGTCGCCCTGGCTGACCTGGACGCTGGCGAACTGCCCGGAGTAGATGAGCCCGCCGATCGCGGCAAGCACCCCGGCGATCACCAGCACGCCGATGACCACCCGATCGGTGCGAATACCGGCGGCTCGCGCGGCGGCCTCATTGCCGCCGACCGCGTACAGTGCCCGCCCGGCCGTGGTGTAGTTCAGCACCAGATATCCGATCACGAACAATGCCAGGGCGATGATCACGTTCGCTGGCAGGCCCAGAACTCGTGCATTGCCGAGCCATTCGACCGAGCCCGGAATCTTGGTCAGGGTGAACCCGGACGTGAGGAAGGTCAGCAACCCGCGCAGGGCGATGAGCATCGCCAGCGTCACGATGAACCCGTTGAGGCCGAAGCGCACGATCAGCAGGCCGTTGACCACACCGACCGCCGCGCCCACCAGTAGCGCGATCGGAATGCTCATCCACGGCGACGCCCAGGTGAAGGCGCCGACCTCGGTGGTGCCCATGGTCACCCAGATCGCCACCCCCGGGGCGAGGCCGAACGTGGATTCCAGCGAGAGGTCCATCCGGCCGACCACCAGCACCAGCACCTCGGCCAGCACCAGCAGCGAAATACCGCTCATGGTGCTCAGCACATTGGTGAGATTGGCTGTCGAGACGAAGTTGGTATTGATGAAGTATCCGACCACCAGCGCCAGCAGGATCGGCGGCACCAGTAGCAGATCGCGGAATGCGGTCCAGCGCACGTGGATTCGCGCCCGGTGCGGCGGGGCCGCGGTGGGCGCACCGGTTTCGGTCGCGGTCCGGGTCATAGCAGTCCTTCCATGGCGGTGACGAGCTCGCGGTCGTTCCAGCCCTTGTCGAAGCGGGCGGTGAGCCGTCCCTGCACCAGGACCAGCACGCGGTCGGCGTCGCGCAGATCGTCGAGTTCGTCGGAGACGACGAGGACGGCGGTGCCGCGATCGGCGGCGGCACGCACCACCGCGCGCAGAGTTTCCTTGGAGCGCACGTCGACTCCCGCGGTGGGGGTGATCAGCACCAGCACTCGCGGTTCGGTGGCAAGGGCGCGGGCGAACACCACCTTCTGCTGATTGCCGCCGGATAGTTCGGCGACGCTCTGCTGCGGGCTCTCGGTCTTGATATCGAGTTCCGCGATGGCGGTGCCCGCCAGCACATCTCGGCTGCGCCGCGACAGCAGGCCGAACGGGCCGAGTTTGTGCGGCACGGTGAGGGTGGCATTGTCGGCCACGCTCATGGACAGGATCAGCCCTTCCTCGTGACGATCGCGCGGCACGAATCCGATCCCGGCGTCGCGCGCCGCCCGCACCCCGCCGCCGCGCAGCGGCTTGCCCGTCACCAGTACCGATCCGCCTGCCGCCCTGCGTAATCCGACAATGGTCTCGGCCACCTCGATCCGCCCGCTGCTGCCGCCGCCGGCCAGTCCCACGATCTCCCCTGGGCGCACGTCGATATCGATCGCGTCGAATTCGCCGACGCGCGTGAGCTTCTCCACCTTCAATGCCGGTGCGCGGGCGGCGTCGGGGGCCTGTCGTGGCACCGCGGTTTCCAAGTCCGTCGAATCGCCGGTCATGGCGGCGATGAGCGCAGGCTTGGCCAGTTCGGCGACCGGAGCCGTGACGATATGCCGGGCATCCCGGAAAACCGTGACGTCGGAACAGATTTCGTAGGTCTCGTCGAGATGATGGGAGATGAACAGAAAGGTCACGCCCTGTTCCTGGAGGTCCCGGATCCTGGCGAACAGGCGCTTGATGGCGGGACCGTCCAGCTGTGCGGTCGGCTCGTCGAGAATGATGAACCGCGCGCCGTGCGAGAGCGAACGCGCGATTTCCACCAGTTGCCGATGCTCCACCGACAGCTCGCGGGCGAGCGTATCCACCGAAACCGGCACCGACCAGGTATCCAGCAGCGCCCGCGCTCGCGTCCGCAGCGTGCGCCAATTGACCAGGCGCCCACCGAACCCCTGTCGATTGACGAACAGATTCTCCGCCACCGACAGGTCGGGAATGATCGTGGAGTGCTGGTAGACGCACGCCACGCGGGACCGCCAGGCATCCCGATCGGCGGGCGCCGGTGCCGGGTGCCCCTGGAAGCGCACCTCCCCCTCATCGGGAGCTGCGAGTCCGGTCAGAATCGACACCAGGGTCGACTTCCCGGCGCCGTTTCGCCCCACCAGCGCATGCGTGCGGCCGGCGGTGACGCGCAATCCGACGCGATCGAGCGCGATATTGCGGCCGAACCGCTTGGTCACCCCGATCGCCTCGGCCACCGGTGGAACATCCGGTTGTTGCTGTGAAACTGTTTCGGGCACTACGGTTTCCATCGCTAGGGTATCGATCCGTTCAGTGCCCGCGGCCCCACAGCGCGGGATCGGTGCTCGCCACGGTGTTCATATCGCCAACCTTGCCGCCGGTGCGGGTCACGACCGGCGCCGGGAGCTGATCCTCGAGCTGGCCGCCGCCGGTGTCGACAATGGTCGAGCCGTGATCGGTCGGACCGGGAGTGAACTTCTTACCGTCCACGGCCGCTTTCGCGTACATCGCGGCGTACTGCGCGTACAGATCGGCGGGTTGCGAGACGGTGGCGTCGATATCGCCCGAGTCGATGGCGTCGAGCTCAGCCTTGATGCCATCATTGGACACGATCGAAATATGACCTGGCTGACCGGCTTTCACGAGTTTGCCGGTACGCTTGAGCAATGCCAGCGTCGACTGCAGGAATGCGCCGCCGGCCTGCATGTAGATGCCGTTGATGTCCGGATCGGTGAGCAGCTTGTCCTGCAGGCCCGAGGTGGCCTTGTCGGCCTTCCACTCGGTGGGGATTTCGATCACCTTGATATTCGGGTATTTCGTCCGCATGCAGTCGGCGAAGGCCTGGGAGCGGTCGCGGCCGTTGATCGAGGCCAGATCACCCTGGAATTCCACGACTTTCCCGGTGCCGTGCAGGGTTTCGCCGAGGTAGGTGCAGGCGTTCGCACCATAGGCCCGGTTGTCGGCCCGCACCACCATGTACGCGCCGCCGCTGTCGGGGCGAGTGTCGACGCTGATCACCGGCACGTTCCTATTGGCGGCGGCGGTGAGCGCCGGTTTCGCGGCAGCGGTGTCCTGCGGCGCCATGATGATCGCCTTGACGTCCTTCGAAAGCAGCGTGTCCACATTGGATTTCAACCGATTGGAGTCATTGTCGGAGGAGGTGTTCTCCAGCCTCACCCCGGCCGCGGCGGCCTTCGGGCCGAGATACCCGGCGTAGGCGCTCCAGAAGTCGGTGTCCGAGCGCGGCTGGTCCGCGCCGACCAGTACACCGTTGTCGGCGCCCTTCCCGACGGCCGCGGCGGGACCGCCGCCGGATGTCTGTTCGCGGGAACAGGCCGCCACCGCGACGACCAGTACGGCGGCTACTGCCGCGCCGATGATCCTGGTGTTCATGAGAGTTCGTGCTCCTTCGCCGAAACCTGTTGTACTGCTGAGAAAGTGGTCGGCTCCAGCCATGCCGCGCCGGTGGGAAAGGTGTAGTCGCGGAGCGAGTCCGGGAGCATCTCGGCGCTGAAACCTGGTGCGCGCGGGGTGAGATAGCGTCCGCCGGCCACCCGGACCGGATCGCGGAAATGCTCGTGCAAATGGTCGACGTATTCGATGGCGCGGCCCTGCATGGTGCCGGAGATGGCGATGTAGTCGATCATTGCCAGGTGCTGCACCAGCTCGCACAGCCCGACCCCGCCGGCGTGCGGAATGACCGGAACCCCGAACTTGGCCGCCAGCAACAGGATTGCGAGATTCTCGTTGACACCGGCGACACGGGCGGCATCGATTTGCAGGACGTCGACCGCGCCCGCCTGCAGTAGCTGTTTGAACAGGACGCGATTCTGGCCGTGCTCGCCGGTGGAGATCGGCACCCCCGCGACGCGGCGACGAATCTCGGCGTGGCCCAGGATGTCATCGGGACTGGTGGGTTCCTCGACCCAAGACAGCCCGGCCGGAGCCAGCCGCGAAATCCATTCTGCCGCTTCATCGACGCCCCAGCGTTGGTTGGCGTCGACGGCCAGGCCGATATCGGGTCCGATGGCGTGCCGCGCGAGCATGACCCGACGCACGTCCTCATCTGGATCGCGGCCGACCTTGATCTTGATGGTGCCGAATCCGTCGGCGACCGCTCGCTGGGCGAGGCGGGTCAGCTTGGCATCCGAGTAGCCGAGCCAGCCGGCGGAAGTAGTGTAGGCGGGATATCCGGTGGCCAGCAGGCGTTCGGTGCGTTCGGCACGGCCCGGTTCGGCCTCGCGCAGGATGGTCAGGGCCTCGTCGGGGGTAAGGGCGTCGGTCAGGTAGCGGAAGTCCACCTGCGCCACCAGGTCTTCCGGACTCATCTCCGACGCCAACTGCCACACAGGTTTTCCCGCGCGTTTGGCGGCGAGGTCCCAGGCGGCATTGACGACCGCGCCGATCGCCATGTGCATGACGCCCTTCTCCGGGCCCAGCCAGCGCAGCTGCGAATCATCGGTCAGGCTACGCGCGAAACCGCCCAGATCGCCGGTGATCTCGTCGACCGAGCGGCCCACCACCAGATGATCGAGGGCTTGGATAGCGGCCTGCTGCACCTCATTGCCGCGCCCGATGGTGAACGCGAAGCCGTGGCCGTCCGGGACCGCCGCATCGTCGGTGCGCAGGATCACGTAGGCCGCTGAATAGTCGGGGTCGGGGTTCATGGCATCCGAGCCGTCCAGCTGGGTCGACGTCGGGAACCGAATATCCAACGTGTTCAGCGCCGTAATGAAAGCCATGCGTGATCCTCGCTGCCAGAAGTGATCTGGGTCACGACTATACATCCGATGTCTAGGAATGCAAGGGCTGTTGATCCGGGCCGCCTCCCGGCGAATAGGCCGAATACGGGGGGTTCATTCGGCGAGTGGTGCTATCTTCCGAAGTTGTAAACATCGGATCAGTGCACGGATGAGGTCGGTATGACTTACGGGGAGTTGGACGGGCTGACGGCCGTGGTGACGGGCGGCGGATCCGGCATCGGCCGGGCAATCGCGACCGCATTCGGCCTCGCTGGTGCGCGGGTGGCCGTGCTGGATCTGCGGCCGGGCCCACCGGTCGGACGCGATGGCCTGGCGTTGACATGCAATGTGTGTGACGACGATTCGGTGCGCGCGGCCATCGAGACCGCCGCCGACGCATTCGGCCGCCTGGATATCGTGGTCAACAATGCGGGCATCGGTGCGCAGGGAACCGTCGAGGACAATACCGACGATGATTGGCAACGCATCTTGGACGTGAATGTGCTCGGTGCCGTGCGGGTTTCCCGCGCCGCTCTACCCCACCTGCGCCGCTCGCCCGCCGCCGCGATCGTGAACACCTGCTCGATCGCAGCCACCACCGGCCTGCCGAACCGCGCGGCCTACAGTGCCAGCAAGGGCGCGATCCTCGCACTGACGCGCGCCATGGCGGCCGATCACCTCTCCGAAGGAATTCGAGTCAACTGCGTGAATCCGGGCACGGTCGACACCCCCTGGGTGCAACGCCTGCTCGCCGCTGCCCCTGATCCTGCCGCAGAACTCGTTGCACTCCAAGCGCGTCAGCCGCACGGCAGGCTGGTCAGCCCCGAAGAAGTCGCGGCTGCTGTGTTGTATCTCGCCGGACCACACGCGGCTTCGACCGCCGGCGTCATGCTGGAAGTAGACGGCGGCATGCACTCACTCCGGCTGCGTGCGCCCATTGGCCGCCCGAATATCGCCGAGCAACAGGAGAATCCGATCCGGTGACCGAACGCCGCATCCCGAAATACCGCGACCTCGCGCCGTTGGTGAAGTTCGAGCGCCCCTTCGGCGGCCTCGACCATAAACTCGCTCGCGCCCAAACCATCTGGGACCTGCGCGAGTTGGCTCGCAAACGCACACCAAAGGTCGCCTTCGACTACACGGACGGCGCCGCCGACGCCGAAATCAGCCTCGAGCGGGCCCGACAAGCGTTCCAAGACATCGAATTCCGCCCAGCCATCCTCCGCGACGTCGCCGACATCGACACCAGCACGACCATCCTCGGCAAACCCTCCCAGCTGCCCTTCGGCATCGCCCCCACCGGCTTCACCCGCATGATGCACACCGCAGGCGAAGTCGCCGGCGCCCGAGCCGCCGCCCGAGCCGGAATCCCCTTCACCCTGTCCACCATGGGCACCACAGCCATCGAAGACCTGGCCGCCGCCACCAATCCCCAGGCCCGCAACTGGTTTCAGCTCTACATGTGGAAAGACCGGGACCGCTCCCTGGCCTTGGTCGACCGCGCCGCCACGGCAGGCTTCGACACCCTGGTAGTCACAGTCGACGTCCCGGTCGCCGGCGCCCGCCTGCGCGACGCGCGCAACGGCATGACCGTCCCACCCTCGATAACCCTCACTGGCGCCCTCGACGCGATCCGAAAACCCCGCTGGTGGTTCGATTTCCTCACCACCGAACCCCTGGCCTTCGCCTCCCTGGACCGCTGGTCCGGCACCGTCGCCGACCTCCTCGACACCATGTTCGACCCCACAGTCGACTTCGACGACCTAACCTGGATCCGCGGCCGCTGGCCCGGGCGACTCCTCGTCAAGGGCGTCCAAACGGTAGACGATGCCAAACGCCTCGCCGCCCTGGGCGTAGACGGCATAATCCTGTCCAACCACGGTGGCCGCCAACTGGATCGAGCCCCGGTCCCCCTACACCTCCTCCCCTCGGTGGTCCACGAGGTAGGCGACGACCTCGAAATCCACTTGGACACAGGCATAATGCACGGCGCCGATATAGTCACCGCGCTGGCCCTGGGCGCCCATTTCACCCTGATCGGCCGCGCCTATCTCTACGGCCTGATGGCCGGGGGCGAATCAGGCGTAGACCGCGCCATCGACATCCTCCGCACTCAGCTCACGCGCACGATGAAACTCCTGGGCGTCGGCTCCATACAAGAACTCGAACCCGCCCACGTCCGCCTGCTTCACCAGCGCCCGAGGTAATCGGCACCGCTTCCCGTCCGGCGGCCAGTCCCGCCGAGGGATCGTCGTATCCGAACTGTCGCATTTCCAGATGCACACCCGGATGGTGCTCCCGGAATGCCGACAGGATGGGATCGGTCAGCGTCAGCGCCGCACCTCCAGGAAGCCCAGCGCCAGCCGGTCGTGTTCACTGCGCTGAATCGCCCGCGCGCGTTTCACCGCCGTGTCCGAGGCGGCCAGTAGGGCGCGCGCGTCCACCAGAAACGCCGCCCCGGCCGCGGTCAATTCCACACTGCGCGTGCTGCGTACGAGCAGCGTCACCCCGACCGTCTGCTCGAGCTGCTTGATCTGCGCGCTCAACGCCTGCTGTGCGATGTGCATACGCTGGGCCGCACGAGTGAAGTTCAATTCCTCGGCCACCGCCGCGAAATAGCGCAGGTGTCGCATGTGCAGGTCCATTGCTCGAGTGTAGGTACCGCTAGGCCACGGGCAACCTGCGCGATCGCATTGCTAACGAATGAGCCGACTACACCAGCGACAGCCAATAGTCCTGAAAGCGCAGGAAAACGAGAAGCAGAACCAGCGTGCAGAACAGCGCCAGCACCGTCCATCGCCACTGCACGAGCATGCCGAGCGGGCCGCCCGCCTCGCCCCACAGCCGATCGCTCACCACGATCAATATCAAGGGCGTTGCGACCCACACCAGCATGCAGTACGGGCACAGCGCGTTGATGCGATACAGCGTCTGGAAGATGAACCAGCACACGAATCCGAGGCCGACCGCCGTGCCCAGCCACAGCCCGCCCCAGATCCACCGCGGAAATCCCACCCGAGCAACCGCCGATACGCCGACGGTGACCACCACTGAGAAGCCCACCACGCCGAGGATCGGATTGGGGAACCCGAAGACCGCCGCCTGGTCGGTCACCATTACCGATCCGCAGGACAAAATCGGATTGATGCTGCAGGACGGACGATAGCCGGGTTCGGCGAACAGCTTGAAGCGCTCGATGGTCAAGGTGACCGAGGCCAGCCAGCCGACGAGGCCGCCGATGAGCAGCAGCCACGCCGAGACCCGCTGGGCCGGGTCCACGGCGGTGGCTGGTTGATCAGACGCGGGCACGTTCGCGGGCCAGAGCGCGGTCGCGTTGTTCCTCGAAACGTGGGATCTGTACCTGTGCCA
>NZ_JBSGEQ010000072.1:0-16148 GCF_053602975.1 Nocardia sp. NPDC004278 | reverse complement strand
CCCACGCTGGACCAGGTGCTGGCCCGGGCCATGGCCAAGGAGCGCGAGCAGCGGTTCGGCAGCTGCGTGGAATTCGCCGCGGCCGTGCAGGATGCGTTGCACGGGCGGCCGTCGGCGGAAGCTGCGCGCACGGCGGAAACCATTGTGGCGCAGGGGTATCCGACCCCATCGCAGCAAGCTGCGGCGGCGCAGCATTTCACGGCACCGCCCACGGTAATCGGTGCCGGATCGCCTATGGTTGCGCAGACCCCTGCAACGGCCATGGCTTCGATGCAAACTCCACCCGGATCCCTTCCGGCAGCGGCGGTTCCGCCGGGATCGGTTCCGGCAGGAGCGATCCCGTCCACCGCGATCCCCGGCACCCCGTTCCCGCCGGCACCTCCACGCAAGGCCAGCGGTCGCGGCGCTCTGATCATCGGACTGGGATCCGTTGTGACGGTGCTGGCGCTGGCCGTGGCGGTTGTGATGTACAAGGTGTACGACTCGGCCCATCCCAGTTGGAGCAGTGACGAGCAGCGCATCGCCGCCGCCTTCCCGAAACTGGTGCCCGGCAAGACGAGACAGCCCGGCTGGCACGACACCACCTGCGATGGGTACTCCGACAGCCATGAGAAGGCAGCGATCTCGTGCGTCAGCGCGAACAAGGATTTCTCCCTCACCCTGCGCTATTTCGACACCCCCGAGGCCGCAGACCAGGATTTCCAGCTCCCCGGTCCCGGCAACAACGCGCTGTACACGCACGAACAGCTGCGCATCGAAATCCACCCCGACGTCCCCCGAACCGATGACGCTGATTTTCACCGACCCCGGCAATCAGCGCAGCAAGATCTACACCGGATTCAGCATGGATTCCGACCGCAACCGGTTCACGGTGGAAATCGAGCACGAGACCCCCTCCAACGACGATCAGAAGCTGTCCCTCTGGAAGTCCATGCCGCTCGGTAAGTGACGCACGTCCGCCCCGAAGGCGTTCGCGCAGTTCGCTGTTGAGTTGTGCGGCAGCGTCGAGCAGGGCTGATGGGACCGCCACCAGCTGTGTGCGCCAGGACGGTGCGGCGGGTGGCTGCCGCGTCATCGATCCAGACGACGGAGATCGTGGCGGGAAGTACCAGGACAGCCGATTCCGGAACAACGGTGAAACTCAGCCCGGCCGCGACCAGGCCCGGTTTTGTAACCCAGTCCCTGGCGATGTGGCCGACAGCCGGCTGCCAGGGGGCTTGGTGCCACGCGCCCAGCAGCGTGGTGACCGGTTCATCGCTACCGGCGATCCAGCGTTCGTCCCGCAGCGCCGAGACCGGCGTACTCGAGTCCAGGGCCAGCCGATGGTCCCGGTGCACGGCGATGTTCCCATTGAACCACCAAGAAACACCGAGGCACGGACCTCATCAACGCAGTCACACCACACCACCTGGCCGGGCCATCCGACGCCGGTATATCCAGGAGCTCCAGAATCGTATCTACCCGCCCCGGACGGCCTTCGAATCGAGGTGATCATCAGTGTCGAAGGTGACTTCACTCTGATCGAAATCCCAGCACACCCAGAAGAACTCAAATCCTTCCCTCATGCACGGAGCGCTCATCGGGGCAAGAGGGCGTCGCCGATGTAGAAGCACCCAGCAATCGGTATGTGCGGATGTCCTGACCCGCAGGACATTTCGCCACTCCGAGCAGCGCCTTATGCGGCATCATCGGACGTGTTGCGCCGCAGTCGTCGCCGGTCCGCATTGCGCCCGACCACACGGTCTCCTGTGGTGGGACTGTGTTCGGCTCAGCGTCCCGGCACATCGGCACCGGCCGTGACGACGCTCAATTTCATATGGAAGTAACTTGATTGGCGCCGAGCTTTCGGTATTGTGACAGGTACTGATCGCGAGTCGCTGGATGGCCCTCTACCTGCCCTCCATGCCCGAGACCGCTGGTCGGTTTTCTACGTCATTCCCACTTGATGTTCGCCGCTGCCCGGCAACGGGGCCTCATGGTGGCTGCGGCATGTCGTGAAACCACTTCGGAGGACGTGTGTCCAGCGTGATTGAGCCCCAACTCTCCTTCTCTACGGTCGTACCCCGCGAGCATGTGCATCGCTCGGCGATCAGCGAGGTCTTCCTGACCGACATTATCTGCGAGAAATATCCGCGCTTCCGGCTTGGGATTCAGCTGCCGCGCACCCACGGTTACTACGGTGACCACGCCATATCCGGCTCGCCGGGCTACGACCCTCTGCTGCTGCTTGAGTGCTCGCGCCAGGCGTCCATCCTGATTGCCCACCGCTATGTCGGCGCCGAGATGGATCAGAAGTTCATCTTCAACACCGGCGCTCTGCGCGTCACCGATCCTGCCGGGCTGTCAGTGCGGGATCACCCCGGTTATGGCAATCTCGACGCCGTCATCGTTGCCGAGAAGAGGCGCGACGACGTGGTCATCGGCATCGACCTGGCGGTCGAGATCCAGATCGACGCGCGATTAGTCGCCACGATGGACATGACCATCCAGTGGATGCCGGGCGAGGCCTGGAGCAAAGTGCGTAGTCGCGGCCGAGCCCGGCTCGACCTCACCGCCTCGGTGCCACACGCCATATCCCGGCGCATCGCACCGGAATTCGTTGCGCGCCGTAACCCGGACAACGTGGTTATCGGTTCGGTCACCGGTGATTCTCAGGAGCTGCTTGCCGAAATCATCGTGGACGAAACGCATCCCGGCCTCTTCGACCATAAGCTCGACCACACTCCGGGTGCAGTGTTGTTCGAGGCGTTCCGTCAGACAGGCATCGTCACCGCGCAGGAACTGTTTGGCCTTTCTCCACAGAGGTTGGCGCTAACTGCGGTCAGCGCTACCTTCCACCGATTCGGCGAACCAGAATTGGCCACCTACGCCCGCGCTCGGCCGCTGCCCACCACCGGTGACCTGGCTGTCGAGTTCAGCGTGGAGGTACTCCAGAACGACACCGTGATCACCGAGGGCATGGTGGCACTGCGCCGACTCGGCCTGACCGGGCAGCCACTGGCCGGAGTCGGCGCGTGAGCACGGTTTTCCTGGACTTCGGCGGGGTGCTTTCCCCGCCGATCGAGGACCTGTTCACCGACTACGAGCGCAAGACCGGTATCACGCCTGCCGACCTGAAGTGGGCAATGCGGCAGGTGGCCGATCAGCTCGACGTCGAGCCGCTGGCCCCGATCGAATTGGCCATGATCCCGGAGACCGAATGGGTGGACCGGATGCACGCGGTGCTACGTGCCCGGGATCCGGGCATCGATCTGAGCCGAAGCGAGCGGGCGTTCGGGAGTCAGTGGTTCGCCGGGCACCAAGCGAATCCGGCTATGCGTGGGCTGGCTTTCGACCTGCTGGAGCGCGGTCACCAGGTCGGCATCCTCACCAACAACGTAGTCGAGTGGGAACCGGTTTGGCGGCGGATGGTCGACCTCGATGACGTGGTCGAGCTCGTTGTCGATTCGTGTCGGGTCGGGGTCCGTAAACCGGATCCGCGCATCTTCGAGGTCGCCAGCACCCGAGCCGCAGTGGCATCCGAGGGATGCCTACTTGTCGACGATCTGGCCGAGAACTGCGCCGCCGCAGTCGCTGCTGGTTGGCGTGCGGTGCAATTCCGTGATGCGGCACAAGCAATTTCGGAATTGGAACAGTTGCTGCACCGGCCGGTCGGTGCCGGTGTCGACAGAGGGGAGCGGATATGACCGAGGCGCAAATGGTGGCACGGGCCGCATCCCCACGGATCGCCGAACGTCGGGGGCTGTTGTTGGCTGCGGTGCTGATCGCAGTGCTGGTGGTGCCGACTGGCGTGTCCGGCACAGGGGTGGCGCTTCCGCGGATCGCGGAAGATCTGGGTACCGCACCTGGCGCCCTGCAGTGGGTGGTCAACGGCTTTAACCTCACCTTCGCGGCGTTCAGTTTGGTCGCTGGGTCGATCGCCGACCATCTCGGGCTGCGGCGAGGATTCCTGTGCGGCACGGCCGTCTTCTTCATAGCGTCGGTACTCAGTGCTATTTCGCCGGCAATCGTGGTGCTCGATATCGCGCGCGCATTGGCGGGAGTCGGCGCGGCCACCATCTTCGCCTGTGGGGGCGCGCTGCTTTCCGCGCAGTTCGAAGGTATCGCTCGGACGCGGGCATTCGCCCTATTCGGCACCGTCGCTGGCATCGGCCTAGGCTTCGGACCGTCGATCTCGGCGGCGGCGATCGCATTGGTCGGCTGGCCCGGAATGTTCCTCGTGAACGCCGCGCTGATTCTGATGGCGTTTGTACTGGCGGCCGCCTGCGGCATCTGGGATGTGGTCGCGAAGAACCGTCCGGCAATCGACTTCCGTGGCGCGGCACTGTTCGCCTCCGGTTTGGCCCTGATTATCGCCGCTATTGTGCAGTCCAACGCCTGGGGGTGGACCAGCCTGGGCACGCTGGGGCTCGCGTTGCTCGGGGTCCTGGTTCTCGCGGCATTCGTAGTAGCACAGCGGCGCACCGCGAACCCGCTGCTCGACCTGAGCCTGCTGGGCAACCCCGCGCTGCTCGGGCTGCTGCTGGTGCCAGTGGCCGGTGCAGCCGGATTCGTGGCGCTGCTGACATATCTGCCGACCTTCTTGGCTGTGGCGTGGGGCATGTCCACCGCCACCGTCGGTGTAGTGATGCTGATCATGACGGTGCCGGTGGTCGTTGCGCCTATCGTCGCCGGGCGGCTTGTCCACCAGGGAGTTTCGTCCCGGATGATTCTCACTGTTAGCGTCGCGCTGTACGTCGCAGGCACGGTCTGGCTGACGACCGTCGGGGTGCACCAGAATGTACCTTCGATCGTCGGGCCGCTGCTATTGCTGGGCGCTGGTTTCGGGCTCGGCGTCGGTCTGGTGGACGGGCAGGCGATCGGCTCGGTGCTACCCGCTAAAGCCGGGATGGTCTCCGGGTTGGTCTCCACGGTGCGGCTCGGCAGCGAGGCCGTTGTGGTGGCCGTGTACGGCTCGGTGCTGGCCACGCTGGTGAGCGGCCGGGTACATCAGGCGTTGCCCGACGCGCTGGGCAGCAGCGTGATCGACAAAGCGTCCGCCGCCGCCGCCGCCGGCGATCTGTCCACCGTCGACCACAGCGTCGACACTGCGTTGTTGGCCGAGTCCTACAGCGCTGCAATCCATCCCGTGCTCTGGGTGCTTGCCGCCCTCTGCCTCGTTTTCGTCCTGCTGGTCGCGGTGTTGCTGCGGCCGGTGGCCAACCCCGAGGACTAGTCATGACTGTTTCGCTCCCCACTCGCGTCCGCGTCACCGACATCCCGAATCTGGATACACCCGAACCGTTCGTCCGCTGGCTACCCAGCGCAGGTGACCTATTCGAGCGGATCCAATTGCCCAGCGGGCACACTGCCGTCTGTCTCAGTGACTACCACGACGTCCGGGCCCTGCTGTTCGATGACACCGCCAGCCGGGCGTTATGCAATGTCGACGGTGGCCCCTCGTTCATGCCGACCAACTGGGCGCCGCAAGTGCAGATCAACCTCGACGCACCCGTGCACGGTGTGATGCGCCGGTTCGTCTCGCACGAATTCAGCGCCCGCTCGATGGCGGCCTGGACGCCGACCATTGAACGATTCGCCACTGTGGCGTTTGATCAGCTGGACCGTGCCGCGCAGCCCGATCTAGTTCGCGACGTATTCCAGGTGGTACCCGCCCAGGTCGTTTGCGCCTTGCTCGGTGTGCCGCAGGAACGGGCCGCCTGGATGAACCCGCTCGGGCGGATCGTCCAGTTCGCCGATCGTGACGACATCCCCGGAATCGAGTCGTCTTGGGTGCAGCTGTGGGATTGGGCGGCGGCACTAATCGCTGGCGAGGCTGAACACGACGACACCGGCCTGGTCGCCGTGTATCAGAAGCGAGCTGCGGCACCGGAATTCGCCGATGTCGACGACGGCCTGCTCCAAGGCACGGTGATGGGCATCATTCTGGGTGGTGACAACAATGTCACCACCATGCTCACCAAGACGGCCTACGCTGCACTGGCGCATCCGCCGCTGTATCGGCAGGTGGCCGCGGCGCCGCAAATCTATGTGCCGAAGCTGGTGGAGGAGATCTTGCGTCTGATGCCGCTGGGCACCCCGGGTGCTTTTCCGCGGCAGTTGCTGAATCCTCTGGTGACCTCGTTGGGTACGCTGCCGCCGGGCAGCATCGTCTACCCGTACGTCAACGGCGCGAACCGTGATCCGGCGGTGTTCCCGGACCCGTTACTGATCGACCTCGACCGGCCGTCGAACAAGCATCTGCAGTATGGCTACGGGATGCACCGATGCATGGGGTCGGCGTTGGCGCAGCTGGAGTTGATTACGGTGCTGACAGCGCTGTTCACAAGGTATCCGGAGCCGGCGCTCGCCGTGGCCCCGGAGAACGTGCCATGGGACTTCGGGATCGGACTACGTCGTCCGGCTGCATTGCCCGTGACGGTGTAAGTACAGAAAGGAGCAAAACATGGTGCAGCGATGTGAGGTTGCGGTGGTCGGCGGCGGACCCGTCGGCATGCTGCTCGCGGGTGAACTGGCCAACCATGGCATCGACGTCGTGGTGTTGGAGAGTCGCGGCGCGGTCAGCGATCAACCCAAGGCGGGGACCTATCATGCGCGTGCCATCCAGACCTTGGCCCGCCGCGGCATCCTCCGCTTCCCGCGGGGGGAGACCGATCATCACGCGATCGTGCGGGAACCGTTCCAGTTCGCCGGGTTTCCGTGGCTCACGTTGCGCACCCGGGCGATCGAGGGTCCGGTGATGATCGGGCTTCCGCAGGCGGATCTGGAGCGGGCACTGGGAGATCGGGCCGCCGCTCGAGGTGCCGACGTTCGTCGTGAGCAGACTGTTACGTCATTGCGGCAGAACGACATAGTGGTGGAGCTCGACGTGCTGGGCAACGACCCGCTGCAAGCGGAGTATGTGGTGGGCTGCGACGGTCCGCGCAGTGTCGTTCGCGAATCCGGCCGGTTCCCGGTCGTCGAGTATCCACCAACCATGCGAGCCATGCTCGGGATGGCGCGGTTGCCGCATCCCGAGCAGATGCGGCCCGGTTGGCAGCGCACCCCACGCGGCTGGACACTGTTGAACTTCAACCGATTCGGGTCCAGCCGCATCATCACCTTCGAATTCGACCGCCCGGACCCAGACCGTAGCCGACCCGTCACCGCTGCGGAGTTCGCCGGGGCTGTAGGCCGCATCGTCGGTCACCATGTCGACTTGGAGAATATCGAATACACCAGCAGATTCAGCGACTTCAGCCGGTTAGTCACCGAGTATCGGGATAGGCGGCTGTTCGTTGCTGGCGATGCCGCGCACGTGCACTACCCGCTTGGCGGGCAGGGACTCAATGCGGGTCTGCAGGACGCGGTGAATCTCGGCTGGAAGCTGGTGTCGGTGCTGCGTGGTGCAGACCCGGTCCTTCTGGACAGCTACTCCACCGAGCGGCAGCCGGTCGCCGCGCAGGTGATCGAGAACACGCGGGTGCAGTCGACACTCATGAATCCGGCGCACGTGCATGATCCACTGCGCGGGTTTGTTCGTGACTTGCTGAGCAATCCGGACGCGCACGATCGGCTGGCCGATATCGTCAACGGCAATGCGCTGGCCTACCCGAGCGCACCCGACGACGGGCCATGGGCCGGTGAGTTCTTTCCGAACGTCACCGTACCTGTCCGCGGACTCGGGCCTCGGACAATCGTCGAGTTACTCACTGGCGGTCGTGGCGTGCTGCTGATCTCGGAAAGTGAAAATGCCACGGGCGGAGTCGATTCGGTGCCGCCCCTCGTCGATGTCGTGTTGGTGGACTGCCTGCCTGAGGACATGCCGCCGGTGGTGCTTATCCGGCCCGACGGGTACGTCGCGTGGGCGGGACGCTTCGAAGCGGTGACGGAGGTACCGATGTCGGTGTCAGGCAATGGCAGGGCCGGGCTGGTCTCGGCCTTGGCCTACTGGTTCGGCGGTATATCTGGGCCGGCCCGCCCGCAGGTGGCGGCGGCGCGGCCGGACGGCGAAGGGTGATCCTGCCCAGACATCCGTGCTTGCAAGCATGGCCGAGCCCGTGTGAGGCTGCAAGCAGCGCAACATGATTCGAGTGAAGGCGGGGTGCGCTCGCTATCACTGCGCGTATGACGAACTTGCGCGACGCTCACGGGTATTGCATGCCGATCAAGCGGTCCACAATCGGCCGACAGCGGGGCCGCGTTCGATGCAGTCGGTCCACAAAACGCCACTCTACTGGATTGGCGAGGGCCTCTCGTCGCTGGCACCGAACTTGCCTGCTCACATCTACATTCGCAGTAGGTCGAGTCGGAGGTGGCTCGATCAAATGTGAGCCGAACAACGACCCAAGTGAGCGAGCAATCTACCGGCTCGCTGCTGGCAACGTTGATGCGAACTTCCGAATATAGTACCGCCCCAGACCGGGCGAGGCCCGGTCTGGGGCGGTACTCGGCTTCGGCCGTCCGAAAAAGATCCGGGTATGGGGGCGGGGCCAGCACATCGACACGCGAAAATCCGGTTGGAGGGATTGCTGAGCCTTCACTTCCGCTTTGCTGAATCGCAGGCTGCGCTTACCTGTTCATCGATTGGGGTGCCGCGGCGATTTGTGGAGAGCAGAACTACCGTTACGGCTGTCGCCGCGAGTAACAAGGCGATATAAGCAGAGAATGCCGCGGGGTGCCCATCCGTCGCATGTTGCAGCATCGGAGCGGTTCCCCCGAAAGTCGCGACGGTAATCCCGTAGGGTAGCGCCTGCCCGAGAGCTCGGTGCGGCGGAGGTAAAATGCTTGCGATCATCGCCGGGAATACCGAGCACGGCGCCGCTAAGCCTACATGGCCAATGACTATCACTAGCCAATACGTCACGATATCTGCACGCTCGAGCAAATGCTGCAGCGGCACGGTCGCCACCGCCATTGCTGCTGCACCGTAGAACAGCAGTTTTCTCGCTCCGACGCGATCGGCGAGCAGACCGAAAAGGGGAACAGCGACAATGAATACCATGGTCGAGGTGACACCTACGAGTAGGACGGAACGGTCTCCCAGTTTCAACACGCCGATGCCATAACTGATCGGCGCCGCGGTCCATACGTAATACGCTGCGGTCACTCCGGCGGTGAGGCCTATCACCGAGACCATCGGCTGTATCAATGTGCGGCACTCCCGCCAAGGTGAAAGCGTCGAGCCATCCCGACTATGAGTCACGAACTCAGCGGTCTCGGTGAGCCGCGTCCGTAGAACGAAGAACACCACCGACGCCAAGCCACCTAGCAGGAAGGGAATTCGCCAGTATCCTGCGGAGACGGCGTGTGCACCAACTCCGGCTACGAGTACGACCGCGACCAGGTTGGCGATCAGCTTTCCCATTCCTCCGCCCATGTAAACCATGCTCGAAAAGAGATTTCGTTTACCACGTGGAGATATTTCATAGAGATAGGTTTGTGCTACCGGGAGCTCACCTCCCTGGGCCAGACCGAGCAGTAAACGCCATAACAGCACCAACGCTGGCGCGGCAGCCCCGATCGCGGAAGCGCTCGGGGTCGCCGCCGTGCCGAAACTGGCAAAGCCGGCGAGAGCGATACATAGCAGCATCGCAGTGCGCCGGCCGTGGCGGTCGGCGACGCTGCCGAACAGCACGCCACCGATCGGACGCACCAAAAACCCGACGGCAAATACGCCGAATCCGTACACTACGGAACGCTCGACATCGCCACCGAAAAATGTTGGTGCAAAGTAGTTAACCAACAAGGCGTAGAGAACCCAATCGTACCCTTCCAAAGCGATACCAGCATAAATGGAAATCAGCTGGTTCTGTCGCTCATTGGTCACACGCTATCTCCGAAGATTGCTAGAGTGACAGTCTTCGGCAGTCCCGCAAATTCGAAAGTATCTTGCGGCTGTGGTGCCTGCTCCAATCCGCGTATCACTCCGGCCGGGAGGTATCTCGGTGCTTCGGACAGCCATGCCAGCACCCGACGCGTGCGGGTGTGCAGCAGAGCTGCATATCGGCCGCTTGCGTGGGCCAAGGATCGTAATGCGAGGCCATCCATAGAATCTTTGGGATCACCGTCGTAGCCAGCTACTCGCTGGGATATTCCATGTATAGTGCGACCGTTACCGAAACTGGCATAACGGAAGGCGTAACGAATCTTCGCGTAAACACCGTCTGGTCGAATCATGCGCCATTCGCCGGTGCCGACGGCATCTTCGTCGATATTATCCAAGACGTCGAGGAGGGTCGCGGTGTCAGACAATCTAGTCCCCATGGAGAGGAGCTCGGTCAGGGTCGGGTTCGATTCTCTCGGGTATCCGTGAAACTCGGCAGCTGCGGGGGCATAGTCCCGTGTCGGAAACCCTAAGCTGTCGAGATCCCATGTCCAGCCGATCGCCTCCGGTGGCGGGGGTGGGTTGTCTTCCTTGGTGCCGAGCCAGACCATCACTGCATGCACTTGTCTGCCAGGACCGAGAATCGGCCTTGCATATGCGAGTTTGGTCCCTGGCGTTAGGTCAACCAGCGACTGCGAGTCCTTAAGGTTGTCGACGACGACCTCGACGAGCTTTTGAACCATGGTCAAGGACTTGCCGCGAAACACATTAGGCAACGGCCGCCACTTGCGTCCCCGTGAACCAGCCGCGATCACGGACAGCGAGCCCGATAGGGTATCGATAATGAACCACTCTCCGTCATGCATTCCAGGCTCCCCGGTCACCTATAGACCACTCTGTAGGCAACCGAGAAGGTCGCATGTCGCTGGCAGCACTTACGAACTCGTGGAAGCTGTATCGAATATAAATCGATGTCTGAACCGGCAACAGTCATGGTTCCCCTCCTGGCGTGATAAACAAAGGCAGAATTATCCGCCTCACTGCAATGCAAATACCTTCAGGCAGCGAACAGCAGTAATATGCCCCGGTACACGCTAGATCTTATATATCCAAAGTTAATAACTCGGCCACTTGATGTCAAGGTGATCAGTGAGGGCTAGATCACATTATCTGGGCGGTCTGACCGCTAGCGCACGTCCGGTCGGCGTGCAGGCGCCCCATGAAAGCGCCCTGACCACGAAATCTGTTGTTGCGCACGCGAACCGCGGGGAATTGAACCCCCACAGGGCTCCCGCCTGCCGTTCTGCACTGATTCGGCCGACGCCCTCACTCGCCCTTTCTGTATAACCGCAGGCAGAAACGGGTGACGTGACATACTGTCCGTGCCCGGAGGGGGAACTGACCCATATCCCCAACCTTGTTTATGCTGCTGACCTGCAGATTCCTTGAATGTCGCGGGTCGCGGGGCACGGGACAGCGCAACTGCTCCGCATCACAACCCAGAGATCGTTCACTTGAGAGCGATCGTCACCGTGTTGAAACGCGGGATAGTTCGCCGAAATTTGACGTGCGAGGACGGGCAACCGGAAATGCAGCTCCGCTGCTCCCGGCCGGGCAGACTACCGCTCTCGGATATCCAAAATCCCGCGCAGCACTCGTTCCCGCATCTCCTGCACCTCCTCGTGATCCACTGGCCGGGTGGTTACTTCCGCAGCGGAAGGGCCTATTTCAATCAGTGCATCCAAGAGTTGCTGCTCTGTGGGACTTGTTGTCCGCACAAGCCGATTCAGGAATTCATCATCCAGTTCTTGCAGGCGATTACGCATCTCGGCGCGCTCAATTCTGCGTTCAAGTCCCAGATTCGAGATTCTGAGACCGAGATCAAGCAGGGCTGGAACATAGCTCAGCCCTCGAATTACACTGCCCGCGAGGAGACCAGCACTACCCACAGTTACATAGGTTATGACTTCCTGCCAGGGGTTCACCGTAGCAGTGCTCGAGATGGCCAGGGATTGGCGCGCTGCAACTTCAGGTGGGACAAGGTGAAGGGTGCGGTATCCACTCGAGTCCGATGCCGTACGAAACCGGCAAGCGGAGACCGATCCTGCGTGAGCCCAAGGCCGCGGAGATGGTCGAGGCCATCGACTACGACTTCGCCAGGTTCGACGGCGGGCACGGCCTGTGATGGCGACGCCGGCGCAGTGAATCCACATAGGTACATGGAATGCATTGTCTGGCTGTGTGTTTGCGCTCGATGCTCCGACTTCCGCGGTTATTGCGGCCGTGCCGCAGCTTCTTGGATGAGGTGCAGCAGAGCTCGAGCAGCGGCCGGCGTGAGGTCGGGGCGATCCTTCGGGACGACGACTCTAAGCTCCGTTGATCTCGCGCTGTCATGCGATAGGCGTGTGAGCGTCGACCGGGCGGTCCCGACCGAGGAGTCGACCGGGCGAACGTTCCGCATAAGGCCCCTTCTGATCGGCGTGGTGAGCGGGGCCGTATCCCAGATTGAGTGAAGGCCTCGACCGATATCGCAGAGCTGGAAAGGCTTCCGTGATATGACGGTCCATGACTCGCCGGGCCGACGTGCCGGTTTCTTAGGATTCTCTCAGCTGAACCCGAATTGAACCCCCACGGGGCTCCCACCTGCGGTTCCGCACTGATTCGACTCGACACCGTCACCCGACCTTCCTGCATAACCGCAGGTAGAACGGGTTACGTGACGTACTATCTGTGTCCGGAGGGGGTATCGACCAGTACGCCAACCTCCTGCAACACCGAAAACTGCTGGTCATCGGCAAATAGCGCGTGACGGTTCTGGTCCGGTTGCCGCAGGTTCGTGCCCCGGCGGGGCACTATAAGGATGGGACCGGTTCTGACCGGCGGTTTCCTGGGGAACGCTGATAGTCGAAGAAAAGTTCGCGCACTTGGGATGAGGGATCGTCCTGGAGCTGAGCCATGTCCGTCGAGCAGCCGAGCCTGACGGTGGTCTCGGTGCCCGCGTTCGGTGACTATCGGTGGGTAGGGTGCTGCCCGGCCGTCAGGTAGCCCGAGTCGCGTGCGGCGGTGCTTGCCAGGGGTGCGAATACGTACTGGCGCAGCGCGATACGGTCGGGGGTGAGCGCAGGGAAGGTTCGGTATGAATGGTGATGGTGGGGCGGCGGCGTACGAGCGTGCTGAGGCGTTGACGCGTGCGGACCGTGCGGCGGAGGCGGAGCCGGAATATAGGGTGGCGGCGTCGGCGGGGCATGTCGGTGCGATGCGGACGTTGGGCTTGCGGGCTGTCGAACGTGACGATGAGTCCACTGCCGAGACGTGGTGGGTGCAGGCGGCCGCGGCTGGGGATGCGAAATCGATGTACAACCTCGGGTTTCTGAAATCCGAACAGCGGCAGCTCGCTGAATCGGAACGCTGGTATCGGGCTGCGGCGGGGGCTGGGAATGCTGACGCGGCATTCAATCTGGCGTTGCAGCTGGTTGAGCGAGGGAATAGAGAGGAGGCAGTCGAATTCTATGCGCAGGCCGCCGAGGCGGGGATACGAAGGCGATGAGCAACCTCCGCAACCTGCTGTCGGAGCTGGGACGGGACGAGGAGGCCGAACGGTGGTTGCGGGTAGCCGTCGGCGCTGGTTCCGGTACGGCGATGGCCAACCTCGGCTCGTTGTACTTCCGGTGCGAGCGGGTCGCGGAGTACGAAAAGTGGTGGCGTCGTGGGGCCGCGGCGGGCGATGTCACCTCCATGTACAACTTGGCGGTGGTCCTCGAGATACGAGACCGAGACGAGGCAGCGGAGTTCTTTCGCGCCGCCGCCGCGGCCGGCCCCCCGTATGCCGCGGAAAAACTGCAGGGGCTGCTGACCGGCTGGACACGCAGCGGCGCGCCGTACATCGCCGGGATCTTCTGATCCGCCGGAACCGGTGCCTGCCGGGTCGACTCGAGGTGGCCGATCTTGTCGTCGACGTTCGCGACCGGTGCCGGTCAGGTCGATTCGTGGACCGGACGATCAGCCCCGGATACACCCTGCGCGTGACCCGGCCGTCCATGTCTCCCTCGACAACCCGGGCCGGCGACGCGGGCCGCGATTCTCTCGCTGAGGTTACGGATCTCTGCGGCGAGGGTGTCGCGGCTCTTCGTGTCCGACGCGCTCGGACCGTCAGGTCGCCGCACCTTCGGGGCTGATCGTGCATTATGGCCGCCGTGGTGACCGCGATCGGTGATCGATACCGGGTTCTGACCGACAAGCAGTGGGAACTGTTGGAGTTGCTGCTGCCGAAATCCAAAGGGCACGTGGGCCGTAACTTCGCCAACAACCGCTTGGTGGTAGAGGGGATGTTGTATCGGCTGCGCACCAGCCTGCCGTGGCGGGATTTGCCCGAGCATTTCGGGCCGTGGTAGACGGTGTGGAAACGGCATCGCCGCAATGCCGCCGACGGCACCTGGGATCGGGTGCTGACCGCGTTGGTCGCGTTGGCCGATAGCACCGGCGACCTGGATTGGGTGGTCTCGATCGACTTGCTCCTTGCGAGCGCCCCTCCGCAGTGACGCGTTCGAGCAGGCTGCTGCCCAGCTCCAGTCCGGCTTTGCCGGATTCGTAGTTGGCCGCCATGTCATGACCGGGCTCCGTCGGCAACGCGGGCGAAGCGAGCGGCGGCCATCTCGTCAATGGCCGCGGGTCCGAAGACCACGCCATGTCCTGCTCGGACGGCTAGCGGCGGGAGAGCGCGCTCTTGCCGACGCCAGCCCGCTTGGCGACCGCCGCCATCGACAGCCTGCCGTGGCCGTGCTCGGCGAGTTCGTCGAGCACGGCCTGGGTGATCGATTTGATGGTCTCGGGCAGGACACCTGGCGAGGCTGTGGCGTCCACCGTTGGCAACGCCAATGCGGACATGGTTATGCGGCGTCCCGATGCGGACGTTCGAGTGTGTTGCGCGCGCGTTCCAGTACCTGTCGCGGCTCGAAGTGGTCGGCCTGCCATGAGTCGGTGCCGATGCCCACCTTGCCGCGCCAGGCGCGCACGATCTTGGCGTGCACCGGCCATCGCACGAATCGGCGCATGTCCTCTTCCGACTCCCACACGGTGATCGATCCGCCGCGCCGCGCGGTCGGCCTGCCCCATAGCCACAGGCCCACCGCGCCCTGCATGACCGGCCAGGTGTTCCCGAGCTCGTGCCCGATCTCGTAGATGCTGCGGACTTCCTCGTCGGACCGGGCCAGGAAGTCGGTCACGCTGACGAACACACGCCCGGAAGCGTCCTGGCGCGGACCGGGTTTCCACGGCATGAGCACGATGCCGTCCGCGAATGGCTGTTCAGGTATCTCAATAGTACGCATGTGCTTATAGTAATCAAGTGCGTATCATTATGGGAAGGTGTGGTTCGAACTCAGCTGATCCGCGCAGCAGACTGGTAGGGCTGGTCGAGGACGGCGGGGCGTTCACTGCCACTTCGAAATCAGCTCCGCCGATAGGGATTCCGCCGATCACCCTGGGTTCGCCAGTGAGGTCACAGCGTCTTGGGTGAGGTGCAGCAGGGCGTGAGCTGCGGCCGGTGTGAGGGCGGGAAAGACATTCGTGATATGGCGGTCGACGATCCGCCGGGCCCATGCTGGTCTCTCACGGTTCTCTCAGCTGAACCCGTATTGAACGCCCACAGGCCACCGCCCGCGGTTTGGCGAAACGTCGAACCGTGTTGTGCCGCAGGTTGCTCTCGCCGATAGTTCTTTCATGGCGGAGAGGTTGGCTCTGGTTATCGCATCCGAGTGTGCGGAGTTTCCGCGGCTCGGGTTCACTGGTGAGCTGGCCACGGCGCTGTACACGGTTTTCACCACGGTCGGTCATTGGCTCCCGATCGGGGATGGCCCGGTGCTCGACCCCACGATCACCGAACTCAAGCGCTGCATCAGGGCGGCGTTCGGACATGCGGACGAGCTGGCGGCGACGCTGTTGATCGCCTTCATCGGTCACGGGTTCACCACCAACGACGACGATTTCTATCTGCTTGCCGCGGATTCGGCACTGCCACTGGATTCCGATTCCGGTTTTCACCTGGTCAATGTCGTCGCCGAACAATTGGGTACACGATCGCTGGACGGGTTGATCGTCCTCGTCGATGCGTGTGAGGCGGGAACGGGTGCGCTCGGCGCCGGAAATCGCTGGGTGCGGATGCTGGAAAAGTCCGCCGGGCGGATGGAATTGCTCGTCGCTTCCGGTGACGGCAATGCCTACGACGGATGCTTCAGCCGAACTCTGTTGCATACTTTCGATATCGGCCTACCGGGTAGCGGAACGAATTTGCTGTGCGCCGACCTCACACCGGAGCTGAACAGCGCGTGTCAGCGGCAGACCCCAC
>NZ_JBSGEQ010000071.1:0-16240 GCF_053602975.1 Nocardia sp. NPDC004278 | reverse complement strand
TGGCCGCAACTGGGTCGTCCGCGCCGTGCGGGGGTGTCCTCGTTCGGTGTCAGTGGCACGAATGCGCATGTGATCTTGGAACAGGCACCGGTCGACGCCAACGGGAACACACCCAGCCCGGATCGAGACGTCGACCAACTCGCGATGCCGACGGTGGTGCCGTGGGTGATATCGGCAAGAGACAGAGCGGGTTTGGCCGCGCAGGCGGCTCGTCTGTCGGCGCACCTCGAGCATTCCCCGGAATGGGAACCAGTGGATGTGGGTTTCTCGCTGGCCACGACACGGAGCCTGTTCGAACATCGAGCCGCCGTGCTGGGTTCTGACCGCACAGAGTTGATGGCCGGTCTGCACGCGTTGGCTGCCCAGGAGGCTCACTCAGGCGTGGTCCAAGCGGTCAGCGTGTCAGCGAAGGTCGGGTGGCTGTTCGCGGGCCAGGGCTCGCAGCGAGCGGGGATGGGTAAAGAGCTGTATGCCGAGTTCCCCGTATTTGCCGCAGCCGTCGACGAGCTGTGCGCGGTGTTCGACGGACTACTGGGCGGCTCTCTGAGCGAAGTGCTCTTCGGTGAGCACTCGAATTTGTTGGAACAGACCCTGTGGGCGCAGGCCGGGCTCTTCGTACTGGAAGTGGCATTGGCACGATTGATGCAATCATGGGGCCTGCGACCAGATTTCGTCGTCGGGCACTCGATCGGCGGCGTGGTCGCTGCCCATATCGCCGGGGTAATGTCGCTCCCGGACGCGTGTGCGGTGGTGGCCGCACGCGGTCGGCTGATGCAGGCCGCCCGCGGCGATGGTGCGATGGTCGCGCTCCAGGCGTCGGAAGCGGAAGTGCTGCCGTATCTGGACGAGAACGTCTCGCTCGCGGCTGTGAACAGCTCGACATCGGTAGTCGTTTCGGGCGACTCGGGCGCCGTCACGGCTCTGATCGACAATTTCGCAAATCGAAAGTCGCAGCGGCTCAAAGTAAGTCATGCGTTCCATTCACCCCATATGGATCCAGTGGTTGATGACTTCGAGCGAGTCCTGGCAGGAGTCTCGCTGCGAGCACCCGAGATCGCAGTGGTCTCCGATAGCACCGGGGAGGTGTTGTCCGCAGCGCAGGCTACCTCCCCGCGGTACTGGGCCGAACATATCCGTCGAACAGTGCGATTCGCCGATGCCATGGCGTGTTTACGTGAACACGGCGTGGGCAAGTGCGTGGAGCTGGGACCTGACGGGGTGCTCAGTGTCCTTACCGAAAACGCCGGCCCCGAGTCAGTGCCAGTCCTGCGTGCGAATCGTCCTGAGGTCCACACGATCATGGCGACCCTGGCACGGTTGCATACCGGGGGTGTGGCGGTGGATTGGGCAAGGCTGATGCCCACAGCTCGGCGAGTTGCGCTGCCGACGTATGCGTTTCAGCGACGGAAGTTCTGGGTCGCAGACGCCGGAACGACGGATGTGACCAATGCGGGTCTACTGGCGGCCGAACATCCGATGTTGGCCGCGAGAGTTGAACTGCCAACAACCGGCGGTGTTGTGCTGACTGGGCGTCTGTCGCTGGCGACACATCCATGGTTGGCCGACCACGCGGTACACGGGACAGTTCTGCTGCCGGGGACGGCGTTCGTGGAACTGGCACTACAGGCCGCCATGGAGGTGGGCTACAAGTCGGTGCAAGATCTGACACTGCAAGAGCCGCTTCTCTTCCCCGACCACGCGGGCCACCACATCCAGGTATTTGTGGACCCCGCGGATGACACCGGAGCGCGTGCGCTGGTCATCTACTCGCGCACCGAGGATTCCGGTACCGAGTGGAAGGCACATGCGCGGGGGACTCTCGTGGCCGAGCCGCCGCCAGCGGTTGACCCGATGCAATGGCCGCCGACCGATGCCGAGACAGTCGATCTCAACGGTGGCTACGAACTGTTGGCGCAGTGGGGCTACCACTATGGGCCGGCGTTCAGAGGATTGAGGTCGGTCTTCAAGCGCGGCTCCGAAGTATTCGCCGAGATTGAACTACCCGACGAGATCTCCGCGGGCGCAGAGCGATTCGGCATCCACCCGGCGATGTTGGACACGGCGCTACACGCCCTCCCGCACGCACTGCTGGCTGAGGGTCGCGAGTTGGGGGACGTCGTCCTGCCCTTCTCGTGGGAAGGGGTGTCGCTGCACGCCACCAGCCAGCCGGTCTTGCGGGTGCGCATCGAGTCGACCGAACACGGCCTGTCGCTGACGATTGCCGACGAAGCCGGGCAGACGGTGCTGTCGGTGCGATCGGCCACAACACGTCCCATCGCACAGGATCGGCTGTCGACCGTCGGCGCGATCGATGACTTGTACGAGCTGACGTGGGCAGCCACGCAGCCGATGACGGTCTCGGAGCCAGCCTCGGTCGCCGGTTGGGATGCCCTGCGAGACGAGCAACTGGACATCCCGGCAGTAGTGGTCCTCGACTGCCGCGCTGCAGACCGGCACTCCGATATCGTGACGGACACCCACGCGCAGACTCACCGTGTTCTCGATGCGCTCCAGCAGTGGCTGGCACAGCCCCGCTTCGCGTCCAGCACTCTACTTGTGCTCACCAGCGGCGCAGTGGATTTCGCCAGCGTGGGAGTCACCGATCTGGCGGGAGCCGCGATTTGGGGGTTGGTGCGGTCAGCCCAAACAGAAGAACCCGGGCGGATCGTGGTGGCCGATGTGGATGATCGGGCCGATATCGCCGCGCTGATGAGTATCGGTGAGTCGCAGGTAGTGGTCCGCGACGGTGTCATGTACGCGGCGCGGGTGGCTCGTGCCCAAGGCCGCGTCGACAACATCGCCGAGACGTTGTCGGCTGCTTTCGGAATCACGGGCACCGTGCTGATCACCGGGGGTACCGGTGGCCTCGGTGCTTTGCTGGCGCGGCACCTGGTGAACCATTGCGGTACACGGAAGCTCGTGCTGGCCAGCCGGCGGGGCTCGCAAGCCCCTGGGGCGGCGGAACTGTGCCTGCAGTTGACCGAGGCAGGGGCGCGGGCCGATGTCGTAGCGTGTGACGTCGCCGATCGCGCAGCGGTGTTCGAGCTGGTGGAATCGATTCCAGACCTGGCGGCGGTCGTACATACGGCAGGAGTGCTCGATGACGGTGTGATGGCATCGCTGACACCTGAACGAGTCGACAGGGTGCTCTCCGCGAAGGCGGATGGGGCGTGGTACCTGCACGAGGCGACCCAAGGCCTGGACCTTTCGGCATTCGTTATGTACTCCTCGGAAGCCGGCATCCTGGGGGGACCGGGGCAGGGCAACTATGCGGCAGCGAACACGTTTCTCGACGGGCTGGCGGCCCATCGCAGGGCGAGTGGGCTCAGCGGGATTTCGATCGCCTGGGGATGGTGGGCTGATGACGTCGGCGGCATGACAGGTGCACTCAACGAGGCTGATACCGACCGAATGCGGCGAAGCGGATTCCTTGCCATGTCCGGCGAAGACGGGTTGCGGTTATTCGATGCCGCCATGGCGTGGAACCAGGCCACAGTGGTGGCGGCGAGACTCGATTCCTCGGCGATCCACCTGGCCAGCCGCACCTTCCCGATCCTGCGTAACCTGGCGCCCCGTGTGAGTCGTTCGTCCCAACGTGGTGGGCAAGCAGGCCTACGTCAGCGGGTGCAGGGGCTGGACGCGACTCGACAGCTTCGGGTGATCCTCGATGTCGTTCGTTCTCAGATCGCGGAAGTACTTGGTCACGCGGGACCCGCTGCGATCGATCCCGAGCGGCAATTCCAGGAGCTGGGATTCGACTCGCTCAGTGCGGTCGAGGTGCGCAACCGTCTGAGAGCCGCCAGCGGACTGCAACTTTCGGCGACTCTGCTCTTCGACTACCCCACACCCTCCGCGCTCGCTGTCCACCTTCGAGAAGAACTCGACCCGTCGACTTCGGAGTCGAGTGAACAGCGCTTTCTCAGCAGCCTGGACAGGCTCGAGGAAGCCCTGCTGCTCACGCCCGTGACAGGAGAGATCGCAGAGCGCCTCATCGATCGGCTCGAAGCGGTGGTGGCGCGACTTCGGATGACTGGCACCGAAGACGGCGTCGGAACCGATCGGGAGGAGTTGCAGACAGCCTCGGCGGAAGAACTTCTCGAGATCCTGCGGACTCAGTTCGGCAGATCCTGACCACCGGCCGAGCAACTCGAGGAAAGACGCACCATGACCAGCCACGAAAAGCCTGAACCGATTGCGATCATCGGCATCTCCTGCCGCCTACCGCAGGCCGCGGACAAGGACGCGTTCTGGCGACTCTTGATGACGAGCCGTAATGCGGTAACCACCGCGCCGGAAGACAGGTTCAACGCCCATGCCGACCGAAACACCGTGAAGTATGGCGGATTCCTCGACACGGTCGACGAATTCGATCCGGAGTTCTTCGGCATCTCCCCGCGCGAGGCAGTCGCAATGGACCCGCAGCAGCGAATAGTTCTCGAATTAGTTTGGGAGGCATTCGAAGACGCTGCGATAATTCCGGCGACGCTCGCCGGGAGCAGTACAGGTGTGTTCCTCGGTGCCGTATGGGACGACTACGCGACCTTGCTCTACGGCAGCGACGAGATTTCCGCGCACGCGATGACAGGTCTACATCGGAGTATCATCGCCAATCGCGTGTCATACACGCTGGGACTACGTGGCCCGAGCATGGTCGTGGATGCGGCCCAGGCGTCCTCTCTCGTCGCTGTGCATCTGGCGTGTGCGAGCCTGCGCCGGGGCGAATCGAACTTGGCTGTGGCCGGTGGAGTCAACCTGAATCTGATTCCGCAGAGCAATGAGGTCTCGGCACGGTTCGGCGGCCTCTCACCGGATGGACGTTGTTACACCTTCGATGCCCGAGCAAATGGTTACGTCCGCGGCGAGGGCGCCGGAACCGTCATTCTCAAACCGCTGACCCAGGCAGTGGCGGACGGCGACTCGATCTATTGTGTGATCCGCGGCAGCGCGACGAACAACGACGGACTCACCGATGCTCTGACCGTTCCCAGTGCACGAGCGCAGGCCGAGGTCATCCGCGCAGCCTACGATTTCGCCGGAATCGACTGCGGGGATACGCAATACGTCGAGCTGCACGGTACGGGAACGAAGGTCGGCGACCCCGTCGAAGCGGCCGCGTTAGGCGCGGCCCTCGCAACCGCCCGAACACCGAGTCGCCCGCTGGTCGTGGGCTCGGTGAAAACGAACATCGGCCACCTCGAGGGCGCGGCAGGGGTCTCAGGTCTGATCAAAACGGCGTTGAGCATCCGTCATCGCCGTATTCCGGCCAGCCTGAACTTCCTCACACCCAACCCCGAGATCGACTTCCGCGGCCTGAACCTGCGCGTTCAGCAAGAACCCGGCCCTTGGCCCGAGCCTGAACGTCCTCTTATCGCAGGGGTCAGTTCATTCGGAATGGGGGGAACGAACTGCCATGTGGTGCTGGCAGAGCCGCCGGCCTCCATATCCGAGACCCTCCCAGCGACCGCACCATGTACGCCTGTACTCCCATGGGTGCTCTCAGCACATACCGAGCGTGCCCTTCGTGCCCAGGCCGACCGCCTTCGCGAACATCTCATCGACCACCCTGAGGCATCAGCCCACGCGGTGGGCTGGTCGCTGGCCACCAGCCGAACCGCTTTCCACCACCGGGCGGTGGTGTACGGAGCCGATCGACACGAACTCGTGAGCGGTCTGGAGGCATTCGTCGAGGGCGGTGGGGCGAACCTCGCGGTGGGTAGGTCCGACATCTCCGGGGTCGTGTTCGTCTTCCCAGGCCAGGGCAGCCAGTGGCACGGTATGGCTGTGGATCTGCTCGAGTCGTCGGAACAGTTCCGCACAGCGTTTGCCGAATGCGCCGAAGCGCTTGCCCCCCACATTGATTGGTCACCGACAGCGGTGCTGCGCGGGGAACCAGGAGCGCCGGCACTCGATCGTGTCGATGTAGTTCAACCGATGTTGTTCGCCGTGATGGTGGCACTGGCGCGAATGTGGCAATCGTTCGGGATCGAACCAACCGCGGTCATCGGGCATTCGCAGGGAGAGATCGCGGCCGCACACGTTGCTGGCGCTTTGAGCTTGGCGGACGCGGCATCTATCGTCGCGCTCCGCAGCAGGGCTCTCGCTGACATCGCTGGCGAGGGTGCAATGGCAGCGATCGCCTTGTCGGAGACGGAGGCGGAGGCTCGGATCAGCAAATGGACAGGCAGACTGGCCATTGCCGCCGTCAACGGCCCGTCGGCGGTAGTGGTGGCTGGTGATCCGACAGCAATGGCAGAGTTCGTCAGTGGCTGCGGTATCGATGATATTCGTGCCAGGATCATTCCGGTCGACTACGCGTCTCACACCAGTCAGGTGGAGTCTGTCCAGGAACGACTACGGTCCGATCTCACGATCATCACGCCGCAATCCACAGCGACAGACTTCTATTCGACGGTGACAGGTCAGCGCCTGGATACCGGGCAGCTGGATAGCGACTACTGGTACACGAATCTACGCAACCCTGTCCGCTTCGCTGAGGCGGTGCGCGAAGCGGCCTCTGCGGGCAACGGTGCGTTCATTGAGATGAGTCCGCATCCGGTGCTTACCTTTTCGGTTGAGCAGACGCTGGCGGATTCTGCGACGGCGAGCGTCGTGGTCTCCTCGTTGAAGCGTGATCAACCGTCCTGGTGGTCATTGATCGCTTCGATGGCCACGCTGTTCACCCGCGGTATCACCCCGCGATGGGCTGCGGTTTTCGGAGCGGCGGATATCGCCCGTGTTCCCTTGCCGCACTATGCTTTCCAGCGCACGCGCTATTGGCCTGGCATCGCGCCGCAGGTATCGCCGGGGGTCGGATCGCCCTGGCGAGCGCGATTGATGTCGCTGCATGAGTCCGCCCAGCACGACCTGCTGGTGGAACTGGTCCGCTCTCATGTCGTGACCGTGCTCGGATCGGTCGCGCCCGCGTCGCTCGACCCCGAAACCTCGTTCGAAACAATCGGTTTCGAGTCTTCGACCGCGGTCGATCTGCGCAACCGGCTCGCCGCGGCCACCGGTGCGGCGCTTCCCGCCTCCTTGCTCTTCGACCAGCCGACGGTGGCGAAGTTGGCTGCGCACCTGCGCGACATCGTGCTCGGCCTGTCCGCAGACCAACGGCCCGTGCCACAGTTGGCCATCGGTCTCGCGAGAGATGACGACCCAGTTGCGATTGTCGGTGTGGGGTGCCGTTTCCCCGGGGGCATCTCCTCAGCTGAGCAGTTGTGGGATGTAGTCGCCGATGGCCGCGACGTAATCGGACGATTCCCGACCGACCGCGGCTGGGACCTGAACACCCTGTTCGATCCCGAGCTCGGCGCATCCGGCCATTCGAATGCACGAGGAGGCGGATTCCTCTACAAGGCAACGCAATTCGATGCGGCATTCTTCGGAATTAGTCCTCGCGAAGCTGCGGCAATGGACCCACAACAGCGGGTGCTGCTCGAAGTCTCGTGGGAGGCTTTGGAAAACGCCGGAGTGAACCCGAAGTCATTGCGCGGCAGCGATACCGGCGTATTCGTCGGAGTCTTCGGCTCATCGGTGGCCCAATACGGAGCGACCGTGAGCGGCTCCGTTGACGCCGCGGCAGGGTACCGACTGACCGGTGGCGCGGCGAGTGTCGTGTCGGGGCGGGTGTCGTATGTGTTGGGTTTGGAGGGTCCCGCGGTGAGTGTCGACACCGCGTGTTCGTCGTCGTTGGTCGCGATTCATCAGGCGGTGGCGGCGTTGCGTGCGGGTGAGTGTGCGATGGCATTGGCGGGTGGTGTGACAGTAATGGCGACCCCCGGGCTGTTCATCGAGTTCTCGCGACAAGGGGGATTGTCTGCCGACGGCCGGTGTAGATCATTCGCGGATTCGGCAGACGGAACAGGGTGGTCCGAGGGTGCGGGCGTTGTTGTGTTGGAGCGTCTTTCCGACGCTCGACGCCTCGGCCACGAGGTGTTGGCGGTGGTGCGTGGTTCGGCGGTGAATCAGGATGGCGCGTCCAATGGTTTGACCGCGCCGAACGGGCCTTCTCAGCAGCGGGTGATTCGTGCGGCGTTGGCGAACGCGGGTTTGACTCCGGCTGATGTCGATGTCGTGGAAGCCCATGGCACCGGTACGCGTCTCGGTGATCCTATTGAGGCGCAGGCGGTTATCGCGACCTACGGTCAACGTGATCCCGATGCGGAGCCGGTGTGGTTGGGGTCGTTGAAGTCCAATATCGGTCACACACAAGCCGCCGCGGGAGTGGCCGGGTTGATCAAAATGACTCAGGCCCTGCGGCGAAAGGTGTTGCCGGCGACGTTGCATGTGGATTCGCCGTCGTCACAGGTGGATTGGTCCGCGGGCAACGTCGGTCTGCTCATCGAACAGCGTTTGTGGCCGGACCTCGGCCGGGCGCGACGCGGTGCGGTTTCTTCGTTCGGAATCAGCGGTACCAACGCTCACGTGATCGTCGAACAAGCACCTCTCGAGACCACACCGGAGTCAGCCGCACCTGCCCACGGTCTTTTTCATGGTGGTGTCGCCGACGTCGGCTCGACGCCCCTGGCGGCCGCTCAGCACGTCCTCGTTCTGTCCGGTCGTGTGCCGGCAGCTGTGCGAGCCGCGGCTACCGATCTGATTGATCTGTTGGAAACCGGCGCGGACCCGCGCGATGTCGCCTTTTCGCTGGCGCAGCGGAGTGTATTCGAGCATAGGGCAGTCGTTATCGGACAAGGGCGTGAACAAGTGGTCACTGGACTGCGGACGCTTGCGCGAGGTGCTGCCGCGCCTGGAGTGGTCGAAGGTGCGACCGCTGCCGGACAGACGGCGTGGCTGTTCACCGGCCAGGGCTCCCAGCGGGTGGGCATGGGGAGGGAACTGTACGAAGCCTCCCCGGTGTTCGCCGCGACGATCGACGAGATCTGCGGACATCTCGACGTCCTGCTGGGAGGTTCGCTACGCGAGGTGATGTTCACCGACGACAGTGGCGTACTGGATTCCACGATGTGGACTCAGTCGGCGCTGTTCGCGGTCGAGGTGGGCCTCGCCGCGCTACTTCGAGCGTGGGGTGTCGAGCCGCAGATGGTGGTCGGACACTCGGTGGGTGGGCTCGCCGCGGCCCATGTCGCCGGAGTGATGTCACTTGCCGATGCCTGCGCGGTCGTGGCCGCACGTGGGCGGCTGATGCAAATGGTCAGCGAGGGCGCGATGGTTGCGCTAGCGGCATCAGAGGCCGAAACGCTCGCGCTGCTGTCGGACCATGCGCATAGCGATGTGTCTCTTGCCGCAGTGAACGGTGCCGAGTCGGTTGTCATCTCGGGAGACCCCGACGCGCTGGCCATCGTCGTCGCGCAATTCGAAGGCCGAAGGGTGCGCTGGCTGCAAGTCAACCGCGCATTCCACTCGACACATATGGCACCGGTCGTCGACCAGTTGCAGCGGGTGCTGGACGGCGTCACGCTCAGTATGCCGCGGATTCCCGTAATCAGCGACAGCACGGGTGAACTGCTGACGGCTGAGCAAGCCACGTCACCTCGCTACTGGGCCGAGCATGTACGGCTGCCGGTGCGCTTTGCCGCCGCGGTCGAGAGCTTGCGGGCCTCGGGAGTGGCACGGTGCGTGGAACTCGGACCGGATCCGGTGTTGACGGCCATGCTGGGCGGAGCGGCACCGGCGTCGGTCGGGCTTTTGCGGGCCGGCCGCTCCGAAATCGACACCATGTTGGAAGGTTTGGCGCACCTGCACGTTCATGGGCACAGTGTGGGTTGGTCGAAGCTGCTACCGGCCGGGCGTCGAATCCCGTTGCCCACCTATCCGTTCCAACGATCTCACTACTGGTCGCCAGCGACCGACGTTGCACTGGATCCCGGCGCGCTTGGTCAGGAGTCGGTTGAGCACGCGATCATCTCCGCGTTGGTCGAGTTGCCGGACAGCGCTGGCCACGTTTTCACCGGCCTTATCACCGCACACGCACCAGCCTGGGTGCGAGAGCACATCGTTCACGGCACAGTCGTCCTGCCCGGCGCGGCCTATATGGACATGATCTTGTCCATCGGCGCATTGGTCGGGTGTGATCGTGTCGACGAACTGACTCACTACGAGTTCATGCCCATTCCCGAACGGGGGGCCTTGCGGATCCGGGTGGTTGTGGAACCCGCGGATATCGCGGGTCGCCGTGAGTTCGCGGTGTACTCCCGCAGCGCAATGGCTCCTCCGGATGCCGATTGGACGCGGCATGCCGGTGGACTGCTGTCGGCCGGTACAGCGGAACCGAATTTCGATCTGCGCGAATGGCCGCCGGTCGGCGCGACGCCACTCGACGTCACAGAGTTCTACCGCGACGCTGTCGGAGCGGGTTTGTGGTACGGGCCGAATTTCCGTGGACTTCAACAGGTCTGGTCCATCGGCGACACGCGCTATGCGGAAGTGAGTCTGGGCGGTGGGGCGAGTCCGAACGGCTACGGAATCCACCCCGCTCTGCTCGATTCGTTGCTCCATCCGTCGGCGTTGGTGCCGGCCGAACGCCCACGCGCGCTGGATGTACGAGTGCCCTTCTCCTGGGGCGGAGTGCGCCTACACGCCACCCGAGCGGTGCGCGCACGCGTTGCCATCACACCGTTGTCGGCGAACGAGATTCGACTCGAAGTCGCTGATGAGCATGGCCATCCGGTGATGACCGTCGATTCCCTCATGCTGCGTGTCGCCACCCCTGCGCAGACGGCTCCCGCGACGTCGATCGTGCCATCGTTGGGGCACACGGAGATTCCTTCCGGGCAGCACCCAGGGGCAACGACGCTGCTGATGGTGAACTGGATTCCCGCACCCACTCAGCGCGTCCTTCCCGAATGGCCTGGGCGAGCCGTGTTCGACGCCCGCGATGTCACCGCTGTCGGCGTCGACCCGTCTCGTGCACATGCGCTGGCGGCTGACGCGTTGGCCGCGGTGCAGGCAGCACTGGGCCGGGACGGACTCACCGTCGTAACTCGGAGCGCGGTCTCCGTGGCGGGCGAGCCGGTTACTGATCCCGCCGCGGCGGTCGTGTGGGGTCTGGTCCGGTCGGCACAAGCCGAAGACCCCGGCCGGTTCGTGCTCGTCGATCTCGACATCGACGCGCCGGAGTCCTCGCCAGAGTTCTCCGATGCCATCACCGATGCACTCGGAATCGGCGAACCTCAAATCGCGGTCCGCGGCGGGGTGACCTATGTCGCACGCATGGTCGAGGAGTCGAGCCGCCGCACATTGGCGCTGCCTCCCTCGGGCACGGCGTGGCGTCTGGGGGTCATCGAGCGAGGCACGGTCGACGGCGTGGGATTGCTGGTCGACAAGAGTGACACCGACCAACCGTTGAACTCCGGGCAGGTCAGGGTCGCTGTGCGAGCAGCCGGCTTGAATTTCCGCGACGTCATGATCTCGCTCGGAATGCGGCCGGACGGTGAGGTGATGGGCTCGGAGATCGCCGGCGTCGTCCTTGAAGTCGGACCAGCAGTGATTGGATTGTCGGTCGGGGACCGCGTCATGGGTCTCGTCGCCGGAGCAATCGGACCGATCGCGGTCGCCGATCGCCGTCTATTGACTGCGGTCCCCGCCGGATGGTCTCTCGTAGACGCCGCGGCTGCTCCGGTGGTCTATCTGACCGCCTACCACGGGTTGCGAGATGTGGCCGATGTGCGCGAAGGGCAGCGACTGTTGGTGCACGCGGCGGCCGGTGGTGTGGGTACCGCGGCAGTAGCGCTGGCGCGACACTGGGGGCTCGAGGTTTTCGCGACCGCGAGCACGGGCAAGTGGGATGTTTTGCGGCGCGACGGGTTTGATGACGAACACCTCGCGGACTCGCGCACCGTGCAGTTCGAAGACACGTTCGGTGTGAGCAGTGAGGCGCGCGGCATGGATGTCGTGTTGAACTCGCTGACCGGGGAGTTCATTGACGCTTCGCTTCGCCTCCTGCCTCGCGGTGGTCATTTCGTCGAGATCGGCAAGGCGGACATCCGCAGCGCCGCGGACATCGCGCGCGCCTACCCGGGGGTGATTTACCAGGCATTCGATCTGCTGAATGTGGGGCCGGACCGGATCGCGGGCATGCTCGATGAACTGGGGAAAATGTTCGCCGCAGGAGTTCTGCCGCGGCTACCGGTCCGGACGTGGCCGGTCACCCTGGCACACGAGGCGCTTCGGCACTTCAGCCAGGCGAGGCATGTAGGAAAGATCGTCCTCACCATCGCAGAAGAGATGACATCGGCCCTCGCCCGGAGTGCTATTGCGCGAGTCGAGGGAACGGTGGTGATCACCGGTGGCACAGGCGGTCTCGGTATCGCGCTGGCACGTCATCTGGCAGTCACACACCATGTGCGGTCGTTGATTCTGACCAGCCGCCGTGGCGAAGCAGCTGAGGGTGTGGCAGAACTCGTGGACGAACTGGCCGTGACCGGGACAGCAGTCCAGGTAGTCGCCTGCGACATCACCGATTCGAGGGCGGTCGATCAGCTGCTCCAATCGGTTCCGGGTGAACACCCATTAGCAGGTGTCGTTCACGCGGCGGGAGTACTCGACGACGGCACGATCGCGGCGCTTACAGCGGAGCGGTTGGACGGAGTTCTTGAACCCAAAGTGGAAGGCAGCTGGTACCTCCACGAGGCGACGAAACACCGAGATCTGCAATTCTTCGTGATGTTTTCGTCACTGGCAGGTGTGATCGGAGCGGCCGGGCAAGCCAACTACGCTGCAGCGAACGCGTTCCTGGACGCGCTGGCGCAGTACCGGCGTTCCCAGGGCATGCCCGCAACCGCTATCGCGTGGGGTTTATGGGAATCACCCAGCGGGATGACCGGACAGCTTGATCGAACCGCGATAGAGCGATGGGCCCGCTCCGGATTCGTGGAACTGCCAATCGAGGAGGCACTCGCACAATTCGATGCCGCTGTCATCCAGGATCGGGCGGCAGTAGTCGCGACCCGACTCGACATGGCCGCGTTGGCCACCGCGGCCGAGTCCGCGACGATACAGCCGCTGCTGCGCGATCTTGCACCCGCATCAAAGGAATGTGCGATCGCAGCACCGCTGGCGCGGAGTCTGGCGACGCTCGATGCCGTTCAACGACCACAGGCAGTACTAGAGATGGTGCGCACCGAAGTGGCGGTTGTGTTGGGGCACAACGACACCCATTCGCTCGGCCTGGACCGCAACTTCCGAGACCTCGGGATCGACTCACTGACCGCGGTGGAAATCCGCAACCGGATCAATGCCACCGCCGGTCTGCATCTGCCGCCCACGCTGGTCTTCGACTACCCCACTCCGTCAGCCCTCGCCGCTCACATCGAGTCGGCACTTCGCACTGACGAACGGGAACCGGCGAGCACGCACGACCCGCGAGTAACGATCGGCGAGGCAATCGAAGTGCTCGAGATGGCCCTGTCCGGCACCGAGTGGGACCGAGACAGTCACACCAGCGTCGAGAATGCGCTGCGCGAACTCCTCGCAAGCTGGGCACGAACACACTCCGGCGAACTCGGCGACACCCCCGCGGACGATTTGGCGGCGGTCGACGAGGACGAACTCTTCGACATCCTCGACCGCGAACTAGAGCTCTGATCCGCTCACGAAACCATGACCATACGACAGCGAGACATGTGAAATGACGAGAACCGACGACGATCGATTGTGGCTGCGCAGATTTCACGACGCACCACAGCCGGCGGCACGCCTAGTGTGCCTGCCCCACGCGGGAGGTGCGGCAAGCTACTTCTTTGGGGTATCGCGGGCATTGGGACCGACCATCGAAGTGCTGGCTGTGCAGCCACCAGGACGACAGGACCGTCGGCACGAGCAATGCCTCGAAAGCATTACCGACCTCGCCGACGCCATCGCGGAACGGCTGTCCGATCAGTCGGGCAAGCCCTTGGCGTTGTTCGGGCACAGCATGGGAGCTCTGGTCGCGTACGAGGTTTCACGACGTCTGGAATCCAAGGGAATTCGGCCTGTCGCCCTGTTCGCATCCGGACGCCGCGCGCCCTCGACGCACCGGGATGAACCGGCGCACCTCCTCGACGACGCCGCGTTCGTCGACCACTTGAAATCGCTCAACGGCACCGACAGCCGTGTTCTGGACGACCCGGATCTGCTCGCGGCGATTCTGCCTGTAACCCGCGCCGACTACCGCGCGATCGCGGCCTATCGCCACGCTGGCGGGCCGTCTTTGACGACGCCGATACATGTGCATATCGGTGACCGAGATCCTGCTGTCACCGCCGCCGAAGCTGAGCAGTGGAGACTGCACACCGCGGGGGACTTCGGTGTGCATTCCTATCCCGGTGGGCACTTCTATCTGGACGAGCACTCCGGGCGCCCGATCCGCTCGATCGAGGGCGTCATCGACTCCGAAATCCGCGGGCGACGTGCGAAATTGGGCGGTACTCCGCCAGTGGTGTCGAGGTGAACGGCGTGCCGGAGAACGACAAGTACGTCGACTATCTGAAACGGGCGACAACCAATTTGCGCGCGACGCGCAAACGGCTGTCCGACCTGGAATACCGCCTTTCGGAGCCGGTGGCCGTCGTTGGGATGGGTTGTCGTGTTCCAGGTGGTGTCTCCTCGGTCGAGCAGTTCGCCGAAATGGTCGCCGAGGGACGGGATGTAGTCGGGCAATTCCCAACCGACCGCGGCTGGGACGCAGCGCTTTTCGATCCGGATCCGTCGGTGCAGGGGAAGTCGTACACGCGGGAGGGTGGATTCCTCTACGACGCAGCAAATTTCGATGCGGAGTTCTTCGGGATCAGTCCACGCGAGGCATTGGCCATGGACCCACAGCAGCGGCTGCTGCTCGAGGTGACCTGGGAGGCGGTCGAGCACGCCGGAATCGACCCACTGTCCTTGCGTGGCTCCAATGTCGGGGTATTCGTCGGGGTCATCGACCAGAGCTACGGAGCCGGCTCGGGCCTCGATGCTGGAGTCGAGGGCTACCAGCTGACGGGTGCGACCTCGAGTGTCGTTTCGGGGCGGGTGTCGTATGTGTTGGGTTTGGAGGGTCCCGCGGTCAGCGTGGACACCGCGTGTTCGTCGTCGTTGGTCGCGATTCATCAGGCGGTGGCGGCGTTGCGTGCGGGTGAGTGTGCGATGGCGTTGGCGGGGGGTGTGACAGTGATGGCTACCCCCTGGATGTTCCTCGAGTTCTCGCGACAGCGAGGCCTGGCAGTCAACGGCCGATGCAAGTCCTTCGCTGAGGCTGCCGACGGAACTGGCTGGGGCGAGGGTGTCGGTGTTGTTGTACTAGAGCGTCTTTCCGACGCGCGACGCCTCGGCCATGAGGTGTTGGCGGTGGTCCGTGGCTCGGCGGTGAATCAGGATGGGGCCAGCAATGGTTTGACCGCCCCGAACGGGCCTGCGCAACAGCGAGTAATTCGTGCGGCGTTGGCGAACGCGGGTTTGACGCCGGCTGATGTCGATGTCGTAGAAGCCCACGGGACGGGCACCCGTCTTGGGGACCCCATCGAAGCGCAGGCATTGATGGCAACCTACGGCGAAGACCGGCCCACAGAACGACCACTCTGGTTGGGCTCGGTGAAGTCGAATATCGGACATACCCAAGCCGCTGCGGGCGTGATCGGTGTGATCAAGATGGTGCAGGCGATGCGGTTTGGTGTGATGCCGCCGACTCTGCATGTTGATTCGCCATCCTCGCATGTGGATTGGTCGTCGGGTGCGGTGCGACTGCTCACCGAGGGGCGGGCGTGGGAGGTCGAGGGGGGTCGTCCGCGGCGTGCGGCGGTGTCGTCGTTCGGTATCAGCGGCACCAACGCCCACATGATCGTCGAACAGGTCACGGCTGAGCCGGTCTCTGACCGCGATACCGACACCGACGATCGTGGCACTGTTTCCTGGGTCGTATCGGGTAAGACCCCCAACGCGCTGACCGAGCAGCTACGACGCCTGTGGGAATTCACCTCGGTCGCACCAGATCTCGACGCGACCGACGTTGCGACATCGCTGCTGACCCGGTCGCAATTCGAGCATCGAGCAGTGGTCTTCGGTAATGGCCGTGAGCAGCTGTTGGCGCGGCTGCGGAGTCTCATCGACAGCGCGGATTCGCCCGCCACGCGACCCGGCACAGTGTCGGGCAGCACCGATGTGGTGGAGGCGACTGTGTTCATGTTCTCTGGTCAGGGTTCACAGTGCCTTGGGATGGGACGCGAACTCACGGGAAGTACCCGGTGTTCACGGCGGCGTTCGACGCGGTCGCGGATGAGTTGGGAAAGTACCTTTCGCGACCATTGATCGGTGTGGTGTGGGG